>NZ_JAKGBU010000139.1 GCF_021555155.1 Rhizobium alarense | reverse complement strand
TACGGGTGATGAGGCGCTTCGGCTCGCCGAACGGCGTGTACCAGAGGTAGTTCGGATCGGCCTGCACCCATTCGAGCCCGCCCTTGGTGCCGTAGACGCGGACCTTGAGGCCGTTTTCGTGGCCGGGCGCCACCTGGCTGCACCAGAGCGTGCCCTTGGCGGTGACGCCGTCCTTTTCCTTGAACCGCATCATGACATGGGCGTTGTCGTCGAGCCGGCGGCCGGGCACGAAGCTGTCGAGATCGGCGGCGAGCTCTTCCAGCTCCAGGCCGGAGACGAAGCAGCCGAGATTGTAGGCATGTGTACCGATGTCGCCGGTCGAGCCGCCGGCGCCGGACTTCGACGGGTCGGTGCGCCAGGCCGCCTGTTTCTGGCCGCTACTCTCGATGTCTTCCGTCAGCCAATCCTGCGGATATTCCATCTGGACGAGGCGGATCGTGCCGAGCTCGCCATTGGCGACCATCTCGCGCGCCTGGCGGACCATCGGATAGCCGGTATAGTTGTGAGTGAGGACGAAAAGCGCCTCGCTCTCGTCGGCAAGCTTCTTGAGCTTCTTCGCATCGGCAAGCGTCGAGGTCAGCGGCTTGTCGCAGATGACATGGATGCCGCGCTTCAGGAATTCCTTCGCCGCCTCGTAGTGCACATGGTTCGGCGTGACGATCGCGACCGCCTCGATGCCGTTCTTCAGCTTCGCCTCGCGGATCGCCATTTCCTTGTAGCTCGAATAGCTTCGCGAGGGGTCGAGTCCGAGTTCGCGGCCGGATTGTTCGGCCTTTTCGGCCGACGACGACAGCGCGCCTGCGACGAGCTCATAGTGATCGTCGATGCGTGCCGCGATGCGGTGGACCGCGCCGATGAAGGCGCCGGACCCGCCGCCGACCATGCCGAGCCGGATGCGCGGCTCGCGCGCCTCGCTGGAACTTCCTTCGATTGCCATTGTGGTGTTCCTCCTGAAAGTATGCCTGTCGAAATTGCCCTTGAGCGACCGGGGATGCCGTTGACGCGACGTTTTCTCCCTCGTTGAAGGAGAGAAAGCAATTTCAACGTCTTGGCCAAGGGCCAAGTGTTAGAAATTGCAAGTGAGGGGGCGCTTTGTCCCCTCATCTGCAAAATCTAGCACTTAGCTGAAGCTAAGATGCTGATTTTGTTTCTTCTCCCTCCAGGGGAGAAGAAACGTGCCTGGCCTCAAAGCCCGAGCATGCGGCGATTGGCGGCGTCGTCGGTGCCGGCGTCGGCGAAGTCGTCGAAGGCCTTTTCCGTCACGCGGATAATGTGCGCCTTGACGAATTCGGCGCCCTCGCGCGCGCCGTCCTCCGGGTGCTTCAGCGCGCATTCCCATTCGACCACCGCCCAGCCGGCAAAGTCGTTGGCCGCCATCTTGGAGAAGATGGCGCCGAAATCGACCTGGCCGTCGCCAAGCGAGCGGAAGCGGCCGGCGCGGTTGACCCAGCCCTGGAAGCCGCCATAGACACCCTGCCGGCCGGTCGGGTTGAACTCCGCATCCTTCACATGGAACATGCGGATGCGGTCCTTGTAGATGTCGATATTGTCGAGATAGTCGAGGCACTGCAGCACATAGTGCGACGGATCGTAGAGCATGCAGGCGCGAGCATGGTTGCCGGTGCGCTCGAGGAACATCTCGTAGGTGATGCCGTCGTGCAGGTCCTCGCCTGGATGGATCTCGTAGCAGATGTCGACGCCGCAACTGTCCGCATGGTCGAGCAGCGGCTTCCAGCGCTTGGCAAGCTCGTCGAAGGCGGTCTCGACGAGACCTGCGGGACGCTGCGGCCAAGGGTAAACGAAGGGCCAGGCGAGCGCGCCGGAAAAGCTCGCCATTGCGTCGAGACCGAGATTCTTCGACGCCGTCAGCGCCATCTTCACCTGCTCGACCGCCCATTCCTGCCGCGCCTTCGGATTGCCGCGCACTTCGGGTGCGGCGAAACCGTCGAAGGCCTCGTCATAGGCCGGGTGCACGGCGACGAGCTGGCCCTGCAAATGGGTGGAAAGCTCGGTGATCTCGATGCCGTTGTCGCGCGCCTTGCCGGCGAATTCGTCGCAATAGGCCTGCGAGTCGGCGGCCTTCTTCAGGTCGATCAGCCGGGAATCCCAGGACGGCACCTGTACACCCTTGTAGCCGAGGTCGGCGGCCCATTTGGTGATGGACTCCCAGGAATTGAACGGAGCGGAATCGCCCGCAAACTGCGCGAGGAACAGGGCCGGGCCCTTGATCGTCTTCATCTTTGGCGTCCTCCCAAGAACCTGACCGCTCTTCCTATTTTCTCTCAGACGAGATTTGCGGTACGTACCGCAACGGGGCGAAAGCTACCGGTCTTCGACCCGCCGGGCAATGCAATTTGTCGAAAACCCGTGAAAAAATCCGACGCTTGGACAGATGCGACCGCCCGAGTCATCATGTCCCGGGCGGCTCGGTATTCATCAGATCAGAACGGAGAATCCGGGAAGTAGAACTGCGCGGCATTCTCCTTGGTGATCAGCGGCGCGCCGAGGATGTAGCGACCGCGCACCGGTCCGTTCGACGTGAAGTGGGCCACCGTCAGGTCCATGGCGGTGGCGATCTGCGCCGGCGGATAGAGCACGTCGACCGGCACCAGCGGATCGCCATCCATCACGCCCTTGACGATTTCCTTCATGCCGGCGCCGCCGACGACGAACATCTGGTCCTGGCGCTCGGCCTGCTTGACGGCCTCGACCACGCCCAACGTGATGTCGTCGTCCTGCGCCCAGACGCCGTCGATGTCGGGGAAGCGCTGCAGGAAGTCCTGCATGACCTCGAAGCCGTCGTCGCGGTTCCAGTTGGCAAACTTGTTGTCGAGAACATTGATGCCCGAACCGTCGATCTCGGCCATGAAGGCGTCGAAGCGCTCGGTGTCGAGAACGGTCGGGATGCCGCGAAGGATGACGATGTTGTCGCCTTCCTTCAGGCGCGACTTCATGTATTCGGCGGAGATCTTGCCCATCTCCGTGTTGTTGCCGGCGACATAGACGTCCTCGATGCCGGGTTCCGAGAGACCGCGGTCGACGACGGTGATGAAGGCGCCGGTCGCCTTGACCTGCTTGACCGGCTCGGTCAGCGGCTCGGACTCGAAAGGCAGGACGACGAGCGCGTTGATCTGCTGCACCGAGACGAGATCTTCGAGATCGCTCGCCTGGTCGGACGGATCGCTCGCCGTCACGACGATAAGGTCGACGTTCGGATGGGCGGCTTCGAGGCGCTTTTCGGCCTCCTGGGCATGCCAGTTGAGACCGCCCATGAAACCATGGGTCGCGGCCGGGATCGAGACGCCGATCTTGACCTTTTCCTGGGCCGATGCGAGCGCAGTCGATGCGAGCAGCATGCCGGCCGCGACGAGCCCGATTTTCGCTTTCAGTGTCATGCGCGGTTTCCTCCTGTTGGTGTTGCGCACAGCCTCTGCCCGGCGGGCAAGGCTCTCCCCTCGGGCGCCGGAAACCCGACGACCGCCTTCATCCGGAAATCCGGTGAAATTCAGCTTTTGGCCGTCTTGCGCCAGCTTCCGCGCTGGAGCCATACGGCGACGACGATGATGACGCCCTGCACCGCGCCGTTCAGGTAGTTCGAGATGATGTCCGTCAGGTTCAGGATATTGCCGATGGTGGTGAGCAGGATGGCGCCGACGACGGAGCCGCCAACCCGGCCGTAGCCGCCCTTGAGGATCGTGCCGCCGATGATGACCGCTGCGATCGCCTCGAGCTCCCAGAGCACGCCGGTCGAGGCCGACGCCGAGCCGAGACGCGGCACGTAGATGATGGTGGCGAGCGAGACGCAGAGGCCCTGGATGATGTAGGTGGCGGTCTTCACTCGGTCGACCTTGATGGCGGAGTATTTCGCCACCGCCTCGTTGGAGCCGATCGCCAGGCAATGGCGGCCGAAGGCGGTGCGGTTGAGCACGACCCAGCCGACGATGGCGACAAGGATGAAGACCACGACGGGGACCGGAATGCCGAGCACCGAACCGTAATAGGCCGGCCGGTAGAGCGTGCGCAGCGAACTGTCGAGCGACAGCGTGCCGCCATCGGCAAAATAGGTGACGAGCGAGCGATAGATGCCCATCGTGCCGAGCGTCACGATGAAGGCCTCGATCTTGGCGCGCGTCGTCAGCAGGCCGTTCACGGCGCCGGCACCGACACCCATGGCGACGCTGAGGCCGCAGCCGATGAGGATCGTCGTCCAGGTGACGCCGGTCGTGTCGATCAGGTTGTCCATCACGATGATCATCACACCCGAGATCACCGCCGCCATGGACCCGACCGAGAGATCGATGCCGCCCGCGGTGATGACGAAGGTGGCGCCGACGGCGATGATGCCGATGAAGGCGCTGCGCGTCAGGATGTTGGAGATGTTGCCTTCGCTCATGAAGGACGGGTTGATCAGCGCGCCGAGGATGAAGAGCACGACCAGCGCCAGGAACGGCCCCGCGACCGCAAAGTCGATCTTGAATTTCGGCATGCCCTTGGCCTCCCCGGCCGCGACGTTCGTATCCCCGCTCATGCGGCCATTCCCTTCTTCAATCCGGCGGAATACCGCATGATCTCCTGCTCGTTGATCTCGTCGCCTTCGAGTTCCACGACGATCTCGCCCTGCCGCATGACGATGACGCGGGTGGCAAGACCGATGACCTCCTGCATTTCGGAGGAGACGACGATGATCGACTTGCCCTCGCGGGCGAGCGCGGCGATGAAGTGGTAGATCTGCTGCTTGGTGCCGACATCGACGCCACGCGTCGGCTCGTCGATGATGACGATGTCCGGATCGGTCTCCATGGTCTTCGCGAGCAGGAGCTTCTGCTGGTTGCCGCCCGACATGCGGCCGGCCAGCACCTTGTCGTCGCGCACGCGCACGTCGAACCGGCGGATGGCGACCTCCATCGCCTTCTCCTCGCTGGTGGGCAGAAGGAAGCCGTGGCTGAGATGGCGCGATAGCGAGGAGAGCGTCAGGTTCGGCGTCATCGGCGCCGTGAGCAGCAGGCCCTTGCCCTTGCGATCCTTGGTCATGTAGGCGATGCCGGCGGCGAAGGCCTCGTCGACCGAGCGCATCGCGACCGGCTGGCCGTTCAGCATGATGCTGCCCGTCCGGCGGGTCGCCAGACCGACGACCGCTTCCATCAACTCCGTGCGGCCCGAACCAATCAGCCCGCAGAAGCCGAGAATCTCGCCCTTGCGCAGCGAGAAGGAGGCGCCGCGCACATAGGTCGTCGAAACGTTTTCGACCGAGAGCACGACCGTTTCGTCGACATCAGGCTCCTGCTTGTTGGGATAAAGGCTTTTCAGCTCGCGGCCGACCATGAGCTGGGCGATGGCGTCGCCATCGAGAATCGATGCCGGATGGGTGGCGATCCACTGGCCGTCGCGCAGCACGGTGACGCGGTCGGACAGCGCAACCACCTCATCGAGCTTGTGACTGACGAAAACGATGCCGACGCCCTTGTCGCGCAGCCGACGCACCTGCTCGAAGAAGACCTCCGTCTCGACGGGGGAGAGAACCGCCGTCGGCTCGTCCATGAAGAGCACGCGGGCGTCGCGGCTGATGGCCTTGGCGATCTCCACCATCTGGCGGTCGGCGATCGGCAGGTCGCGGATGAGCACATCCTCCGAAATCGCGAGCTTCAGCGACTCGAGGATTTCGCGCGCCCGGCGCGCCATCTCGGCACGCCGCAGGAAACCACCACGGGTGATTTCGCGTCCGAGAAAGAGGTTTTCGGCAACCGTCAGATGTTCAGCAAGGTTCAGCTCCTGGTGAATGACGACGACGCCAAGCTCCTCCGCCTCGCCGTTCGGCGGCAGCTTCACTTGTTTGCCGTCCAGCAGGACCTCGCCGGAGGTCGGCTGCTCGAGGCCCGAGAGGATCTTGACGAGGGTCGACTTGCCCGCGCCGTTCTCGCCCATCAGCGCATGAACCTCGCCGGGCCTCACGTCGAAATCGACGCTGAAGAGCACCTGAACGTCGCCGAACGATTTGGAGATCCGGCGCGCCGCCAAAACGGGCCCGCCGGTTGCTGAATTATCGATTGCCACACTGTCCTCCCAGACATCCCGCAAGAGCGGCATAATGATCGATGTAAACCTTTACAGCGCGAATGTAAAGGTTTACATCGCAACAATTCACGGCCGGTCGCGCGATCCGGCCTTTCGCCTTTGCAAAGAGGCTGTATAAGATCGCAAACCGTCCGACCTGCAAGCGCCGAGGCCCTGTGTCAGCCCCATCCGCCGCAACAATCGAAGATGTCGCGCGCCTTGCGGAAGTGTCGATCGCGACGGTCAGCCGTGCGATACACACGCCTGAAAAAGTTGCCAAAACCACCCGCCTCAGGGTGAACGAGGCGATCGCGGTGACCGGCTATACGACGAATGCCATGGCGCGAAGCCTGCGCATGGGCAAGTCAAACATGATTCTGATCGTGGCGCCGGACATCGGTGACCCGAACTTCTCCAATATCCTCGTCGGGCTCGAGACGGAGGCGCGCCAACGCGGCTACGGCCTGCTGATCAGCCATACACAGAACGACCCGGAGCGCGAGCTGGAATATCTGCGCTTCCTCAACTCGAACCAGGCGGCCGGGCTGATCCTGTTCACCGGCCACATCCCCTACGGCTTCAACGCCGGCGACGGTGCGCGGCTTCCCTCGACAGTCGCGGTGTTCGAACCCTTCGAGCACGCGGACATCCCTTATGTCGGCGTCGACGACCGGGCAGGAGCACGCAAGGCCGTGGACCATCTTCTGGCGATCGGCCATCGACGGATCGCCTTCATCGGCGATTCGAAGACGAAGGTCGGCTACATCAGGCGCAGGCAGGGTTACGAGGACGGGCTTTCTGCGCTTGGCGTGCCGCTCGCCGACCGGCAGGTCATGAGCGGCGACGGGTCGCTCGAAAGCGGGCGTGTCGCGGTCGAGCAGCTCTTCATGCGCGACCGCCTGCCGACCGCCTTCCTGTGCGTCAACGATATGACGGCGATCGGCGTGATCCTGGCGTTGACGGCGCGCGGCTACGACCTGCCGCACGACTTTTCCGTGATCGGTTTCGACGACGTGCCGCAGGCAGGCTTCATATCGCCGTCGCTGACGACGGTGGCGCAGCCGCGGACCGCGATCGGCAAGCACGCGATGACGACGCTACTCAGCCTGCTGAACGGCACGAAGCCGAAGGAGCGGGAAATGCTGCTGGTGCCGGACCTGACGATCCGCATGTCCGTGACGGTGCCGCCGACCCGTCCCTCACGCGTCAGCGGCACGCGCTATTGACACGCATCGACACGGGCCGTCGGCAATCCGGAGACACGCACAGCGGAAGCGGGCCTGCACGCGCGACCTCCGTCACATCGCATCGCCCGTCGCGATGAACGGTCCGGATGCAGAGCCAAACAGCCCAAAGCGCAGCGCGATCCTTCGGATTCGCGCGACATGCTTTAGAACGCGTCGCGGCCGTCGCTGCGCGGATCACCGTGCACCAGATGCGGGGCGTAGAGGCCCGCCCGCGCCGTTCGCCGCCAGGGGCGGGCGGGATTTCCGGGGCCGGCGCCGACGTCGGCGACAGCAA
>NZ_JAKGBU010000138.1 GCF_021555155.1 Rhizobium alarense | reverse complement strand
CGACGATCTCGCCGGCAATCGCTCCCTCGACATTGCCACCACGCTCAACCGCGAGGTCGACGGCGATCGATCCGGGACGCATCGCGGCAAGCATCTCTCTTGTGACGAGGCGCGGCGCCTGCCGGCCTGGAATGAGCGCGGTCGTAATGACGATGTCCTGCTTGGCGATATGGCTGGCGACGAGCTCGGCCTGCTTGGCCTGATACGCTTTCGACATTTCCTTGGCATAACCGCCGGCGGTTTCGGCCGCCTTGAACTCCTCGTCCTCGACAGCGATGAACTTGGCGCCGAGCGAGGCGACCTGTTCCTTGGCGGCCGGGCGAACATCCGTTGCGGAAACGACCGCGCCGAGTCGGCGCGCAGTCGCGATCGCCTGGAGCCCGGCAACGCCGGCACCCATGACGAAGACCTTCGCGGCCGGCACGGTGCCCGCCGCCGTCATCATCATCGGCAGTGCCCGGTCATATTCCGCGGCAGCGTCGATCACCGCCTGGTAGCCGGCAAGGTTCGCCTGCGAGGAAAGCACGTCCATCGACTGGGCACGGGTGATGCGGGGCATCAGCTCCATCGCAAAGGCGGTGAGCCCCGCCTTGGCCATGTCGGCGACCGCCGCCTCGTTGCCGTAGGGATCCATGATCGCGATGACGATGGCACCGGACTTGTAACCGGCCATCTCGGCGCCCGTCGGCCGCCGGACCCTCAGGACGACGTCGGCGCCGCCGGCTTCGGCCGCCGTGCCGATTCGCGCACCCGCCTTCTCGAAGTCTGCGTCGGGAATGCGCGAGTTGAGGCCCGCGCCCGCTTCCACGACGACATCGAAGCCGGTCGCCGTCAGCTTCTTAACCGTATCCGGCGATGCCGAGACCCGGCTCTCCGAGGGATCCGATTCCCTCGCGACAAACACGCAATCAGTCACACGCCACTCCTCCCCGAGTCTGGTCGTGATGTTGCGGGGCGCCGCGGACGCGACCCCCGATCATCCCCTCGCGAGGGATGGCGTCAACGCAGCATGAAAAAGCCGAGAACGTTGAGGATGATCAGCAGCAGAAGTGCCGAGAAGAAACCGGCGCTCGTGAAGAAGCCGGCGGCCATCGCGATCAGGAGCGTGGCGCAGAACATCGTGCCGTATTTTGCGGCGCCGAGAAAGAAGCTGTAGGTCTTCTCGTGCTCGGCATAATCCATCGACGCGCCGGTTTCGACCGGTCCGGAATGATGTTCGGCCATCGTCATACTCTCCTCGTTCGGCGGCCTGGAGCGCGGTCACTATCCGGCGTCAGCGACACCGGCCGACCCCCTCGACCACAAGACATGCGTGTCTCTGGCCATACACAATGCCTTGCGAAAGCGCAACGCAGGACCCTGCGGCGAATTCGACATTTCTCGCCTGAAAATGTCTCAAAAATGCCGAAGGAACGGGCGGACTTCCGCTCAGGCCTCAGCTGACGAGCGTTGCAGGGCGCGGTTCCGCCCATCCATGGCCGAAATGCGCGAGACGGGCCGTCGGACGGACCGTGAGCGGGCTGAAGGGCATCACGTCGCCACGACCGAACATCATGCGGCGCTCGAACGACTCCGACTTGAAGAAGGGGAAGCGCTGGTAGAGCGGCGGCAGCACCTCCTTGGTGCGCGTCGCCATCAGCGTGAGATCGATCTTGTAGTCGCCGCAGTTCTTCTGCGGCGAGACGATCGTATCGGCATCGAACACCCGCTTGTAGAAGGCGGCGTGCTGTGGCTTCACGAGCTGCAGGCAGCGGTCCACGGTGAAATAATCGGTCGCCATGGTCGCGATGCGAAGCGTCAGATAGGGGATCGCCGGCATCTCGCTCAAGACCTCCGGATCCGCGGCCAGGCGGACCGGGTCGATCAGCGTCATGCCCGCATCCAGGAATGCGTTGATCTCCTTCGGAAAGATCGAGCCCGACGAACTCACGCGGTGCTCGGGCGTTACATAGTGCAGACGCACCGTCGAGATCAGGCGCTCCTCGTAGTAGATGCCGAACACATAGGCGTGGCTGTCGAAGTCGATATCGTCGATCAGCGTCGAGCCCTTGAGCGGAAGGATGTCCGCCATCTTGTAAGCCTTGAACCGGATGCGCGCGATGTCCTCCATGTCCTCACCGGTTTCGACACGCCGATATTCGACGCGGTCGAGCAACTCGAGAAGCTTGTCCGAGAACCGATTCGTCGCACTTTGAAGTCTGGCCATGATGGGTGGTTGCCTCGATTGGTGCGCGCAGGCGCTATGCTCACGGCACACTCAACCATTTCCGGCAATTTGTGTAAATTACCAATTATTAACCTTAACAAAAGGTTAATTCTAATGTTCAAATACTTAAATTAGAAACATCAAATTTTAGAATGATTCAGGCGACGCGCTGGCCGTTCTTGCCCTGCCCCTGGCCATGCTGGGCGGCGCCGGCCTTCGCTGCGAGCGCTTGGGTCATGTCCTCGAGCGCGGCCAGCGACATCGGCGCAGCGAAGACGTAACCCTGGATGAGATCGGCACAGCGATACTTGTTGAGAAGGTTCAACTGGTCCTGGGTCTCGACACCTTCGATCACAATCCTGAGGCCGAGCTCCCGCGACATAGTGACGATGCCGCGCAGCAGCTTGAAGCGGCGCGCATCCTCGCTGATGTTGCGCACGAAAGACCGGTCGATCTTGATGACGTCGAGCGGCAGGCTGTCGAGATAGCTGAGGCTCGAATAGCCGGTGCCGAAGTCGTCGATGGCGATCGTGATGCCATGCGCACGCAGTTCCTGCAGGATGGCGTGAACCTTTACCGGCTCCTCCATCAGGCAGCTCTCCGTCACTTCCAGATGAAGCCGCGACGGGCTGAGGCCGACCGCCTGCAGCGCCTCCGTGACAACGGACACGATCGCCGTGCTGCGCAGATCCTGTACCGAAAGGTTCACGGACACGCCCATATAGTCCGGCCAGGCGGCGCAGTCGCTGCAGGCGCGGCTGATCATGAAGCGCGTGATTTCCGAGACGATGCCGATCTCCTCGGCGATCTGGATGAAGACGTTCGGCGCGACCGGCCCGCGTTCGGGGTGAACCCAGCGCGCCAGCGCCTCGCAGCACTCGATGCGCGAACCGTCCGGCTGGACCATCGGCTGGTAGGCGATGGAAAGCGAACCGGCCGCCACAGCGTCGCGCAGATCGGCCTTGAGCTTCTGGCGCTCGAGATAGCGCGCATCCATCTCTTCCTCGAACGCGGTGAAGCCGCCCTTGTCGCGCAGCTTCGTTTCGAAGAGCGCCAGGTCCGCCTTGATCTGCACGTCCTCCAGGCGCAGGTTCTCGCTGCCGGCCAGCACGGCGCCGGCGCTTAGCGACACCTGCAGCGCCAGGCCGTCCACATCGTAGCTGCCGCAAAGTTGCTCGTGCATCCGTCGCATCCGCGTTTCCAGATCGCGCCGGTTGCCGTCGTTGGGAAAGAAAACGACGAATTCGTCGCCCATGAGATGCGCCGCGATAACCTTGTCGCCCGCCTGTTTGCGAACGCGCTCCGCGATCATGCACAGCAGGCGGTCACCGGCCACATGGCCGTTCATGTCGTTGACGTGCTTGAAGTCGTCCACGTCGAGAACCATGAAGCCGACGGTTCCCTTGCGCTTGCGTTCGGCGAGCACGGCCTGCACGAGGTCGTGGAAATAGGCGCGGTTCGGCAACCCCGTCAGGCTGTCGAAGCGCACCATGTGCAGGATCTTGCTTTCCGCCCGGATGCGCGCCGTCACGTCCTCGAAGATCAGCACGGCGCCGCCGTCCTCGCGGGCGGAGGCGGTGAATTCCAGATAGAGGTCGTCCGTTACCTGCACGAGGGCGCGCGACCGCCGCCCTTTCAGGAGTTCGTCGAGTTGCCGGAGGACCGAACGGCTCTGGTCGGGGTTGAGGAAGGTGTTGCGCACGCCGAACCGTAGCACGACATCCAGATGACAATCCTTGAGCCGTGCCTGATTGCCGAGATGCAGCAGTTCGCAGGCCCGCCGGTTGGCCACCACGATGCGATGATCCGCATCCAGCATGAAGAGGCCGTGCGGCATGTTGTTGAGCGCCGTGTCGAAACGGTCGGCGATCGTCGTAATCTCGCGGGTGGCGAGCACGTTTTCATAAAGGAAAGCCCGCACACCATTCGCCATCATGCGTGTCGTGAGGATGAACGGCAGGATCAGCACCGCCAGTACCGCATGGTAGAAGTCCTGCAGAACCAGGAAACCGACGACCATCGGGACGCAGGCGGAGAGCGTGATGTAGTCGACCGCCCGGCGCGAGCCGTAGTTGCGACCGACGACCGACACCATCGACGCAAGCGTCACCGCGATGCAGGCGAGTTCCGCAAAGCCGTCGCCGCTGAAGGTAAGGCTGTAGCCGCAGGCCGAGCCGAGAACCGTCGTCGTCGCGACGGCGCCGCGATTGTACCAGTTTTCCCAATAGCGGATGCCCGCCATGTCGAGGCTCGTCTTCTCGACACGATCGAAGCGGCGCATGCCATGGGCGCGGAGCGACCAGATGAGAATGACGAGCGCGCTGCAGACGAGAAAGAAGCGATCGGCCGTTTTCGCATAGACGAACGAAAACGTGACGACATGGGAGATCATGCCGACAAACAGGGTTTGACGATTTCCATAAAGCGAACTGACGAAGGACAGGTACACGTCCGTCGGCAGCGTGCCTTGACCCTTATCCTTCATGGACGCGGAGCTCCCAATGTCGGGACAAGGCGTACGCGCGAAATTTTAATGAATGATTTCGGTTAATTACACAAATACTGGGAATAGACGAACACAATATGTGCGCAAACAGCGAAAAGACACAAGCAACTGCAACCTCAATTAGCATATTTACCTTTATGATTGCACGATCACAATCAGGAATAGTTGATCTCTGCAAAAGATAGATACGTCGCCTCCGATCGGGCAGCGTGCCGCGGATTTGCCGGTCGTGCCCGACAGGTAGACTTGATCGCGCTGTGGTTAACCGCTGCTTGCCGCATCATGGCCAGATTTGACAGCATTCGTCCGGGACATGCGTGGTCCGGCATGACAAGCTGTGACAATTCCGGGCGATTCCGGCGTTTGCCGACGAAATCGACTGAAACTTGGGAATTGACTGGTTGCCCGATTGGTTGCAAATCCATGCAGGTCAATCGCTCCAAGGAGAGACGTCATGCGCCTGCCCGTCGTCGCCATTCCCGCCGACAGCCGCGAGTTCAACGGCAATGTCTGGCATGCGACACCGAAACAGTATGTGCGGGCGGCGGTCGAAGGCGCGGGCGTGATGGCCTTTCTCGTACCCGCGCTCGAGCGCGGCCATGATTTCGATTCGATACTCGACCGCGTCGACGGCGTGCTGGTGAGCGGCTCGCGCACCAACATCCACCCATCCCTCTACGGCAAAGTGGCGACCGAAACGGACGGGCCCTACGATCCGGCGCGCGACGCGACCAGTCTGCCGCTGATTCGCCGGGCGATCGACCGGGGCATACCATTGCTCGCGATTTGCCGGGGCATCCAGGAATTGAATGTCGCTCTCGGCGGTACGATCGCCTCGGAAATCCAGGATATGCCAGGCCGGTCCGACCACCGCAAGCCCGACGTGCCGGAACTCGACATCGCCTACGGCATCCGCCAGGTCGTGAAGGTCAAGGAAGGAAGCTGCCTTGCGACCGCCATCGGCACGGGCGACATCGAGGTAAACTCCCTGCACCGGCAGGCGATTGCCGATACCGCACCGCGCCTCGCCGTCGAGGCCGTCGCCGAGGACGGCACGATCGAGGCGGTCTCGGTGATCGACGCGAAGGCCTTTGCCGTCGGTGTCCAATGGCATCCGGAATACTGGGTCGGATCGGACGAGACGTCGAATCGTCTGTTCAGGGCTTTTGGTGATGCCGTTCGCGCCTATGCCGCACGCAAGACCGCCTCGGGCGTTGCCGCCTGACGGCGGCGCCGGCTCCCGTGCGACGCAGCTATTCGCCAACGATCAGCGTGATGATCGCGTCGGGCACATCCACGGCCTCATAAGCTGCGCCGTCGGATTGAGCGACCGTCAGCACCGCTGTTCCGCTCGCATCCGCAAGCACCGCCGTGCCGTCTCCGTTTTCCGTCCACGTCGTTGCCCGCGACAGGCCCGGCCACACGGTGTCGCAGGCCGTCTCGGTCATGAAGCGCGAACTCCGGTTGCTGAGCCTTTCGCCGCGCTCGGCGAGGCAGGCGGTGGCAGCCGTTATGTTGGAGATCGAGAGTGATCGGCCCTGCGTTGGTACGCTGTTGGATATGACTGGGTCCGGCCGGTCGCCGGCTGCCCAAATGCCGACGAGAAGCATCGCGCCGATACCGGCAAAGGTCAGGATCTTCACGGAACACTCCTTCGCATCTCGTGCGAATCGCATCCCGTCAGGATGTGCCTGCAACCTTAACAGAAGCTTGTGGCCCGCGCGGCGGGGCTATGCCGTCTCCGGCACCGATGTCAGCGCCCTGCCGGTGTCGAACCATGCGACGAGATTGTCGGCCACCAGGTCGGCCATCGCGTCGCGCGTCGCGACGGAGGCGGATGCGACATGCGGCAGGAGGCAGGCATTCGGCAGGTCGAGCAACCCGCCGGGAACGTGCGGCTCGTCCTGGAAGACGTCGAGGCCGGCCGCCGCGATCGTCCCGTTTCGCAGCGCCGCCTCCAGATCCTCCTCGTCCACCGTCCAGCCGCGGCCGACATTGATCAGGACACCGGTGGGTCCAAGCGCCGCCAGGACCTCGGCATTGATCGTCTTGTGCGTGTCCGCGGTCTTCGGAACGATCGCGATCAGCGTGTCGGCCGCCTGCGCGAGCGCCAGGAGGCTGCCGTAGTGCTCGTAGGGCACGTCGGTCCGCCGGCTGCGTGTATGGTAGCTGATTGTGACGCCAAATCCCTCGAGCCGCCGCGCGATGGCGAGCCCGATCCGGCCGAGGCCATAGATGCCGACATGCCGGCCGCGAAGCGTCAGCGGCGTGAGGCGATAGGGGCCCTCCTTCGCCCAGCGCCCGTCGCGCAGCCAGGTCTCGGCGCGTGGCAGTTCGCGAAGCGTGTTGAGAAGCAGGCCGACCGTCGTGTCGGCCACCTCGTCGTTGAGCACGTCCGGCGTATTGCTGACGACGATGCCGCGCGCCGCGGCAGCCGTCACGTCGATGCCGTCATAGCCGACGCCGAAACTGGCGATCACCTCGAGCGCTGGCAGCCGCGCGATCATCGCCGCGTCGAGCCTGCCGGACACCGCCACGCCGCGAATCGTCGCGGCTGTTGCGTCGTCGATCTTGCCGGCATCGGCCGTGTCGATCAGCACGACGTCGAAATGCCCGTTCAGCCGCTCGATGACGCGCTCACGGATCGGACCCGGAACGAGGATGCGTGGCCGTTCGCCAGACATGGTGCCTCCCTGTGCTTGTGATGACCGGCCTCAGCCGTCGTGGTGCGGCCGAAGCGGCCCCGTGGATTGCCGGATGCGCATTTCCGGCTTGATGAGGTGGATACCGTCCGGCTCGTGGCTGCCGGAGAGCTTGTCGAGAAGAGCGCGCGCGGCACTGCGGCCGACCTCGGACTGGCCGTTCCAGACGGTCGTCAGCGCCGGCGTGGCGATCGCCGCCTCCTCAAGATCATCGTAGCCGGTCACCGATACGTCCCGCCCCGGCACCAGTCCGGCGCGTGCGATGCCGTTCATCAGACCGATCGCCACGAGGTCGTTCCAGCAGACCGCGGCCGTTGGCTTCTGCGGCAGCGAGAGGAAA
>NZ_JAKGBU010000137.1 GCF_021555155.1 Rhizobium alarense | reverse complement strand
GGCGAGCGCCAGGCGCGTCTTGCCGGCGCCGGACGGCCCGACGAAGACGATGCCGGTCGTCGCGACGACGATCGCAGTGGCGTGGACATTGACCGGCCCGGCCATCAGGCCTTGCCCACCGCCGGCAGGGCGAGCGTGAAGCGCGCGCCTGCGATGCTGCCGGTCTTCGGATCGACGAGGTTCTCGGCCCGCAGCGTGCCGCCATGCGCCTCGGCGATCTGCCGCGAGATGGAAAGTCCCAGGCCGGAATTCTGGCCGAACCCCTCGCTGGCCGGCCGGTCGGTGTAGAAGCGTTCGAAGATCCGGTCGATGTCCTCGGCCTGGATGCCCGGCCCGTTGTCCTCGATCTGCACGATGCAGCGGTTGCCGCGGCCGCGCGCCAGCCGGACGACGATGCGTCCGCCCTGTTCCGGCACGAAGGAGCGTGCGTTCTCGATCAGGTTGGTGACGATCTGGCCGATCCGGAGCTCGTAGCCGTTGACATCGAAGCGCGCCCGCGGCGCGTCCTTGCGGTCGACGACGAAGTCGAGGATCACCGGCTTCTTCTTGCTGCGGATCTGGCGGGAGATGTCGACCAGATCGCCGAGCAGCTTTTCGAGATCGATGATCTTGGCGTCGCTGCGGGCAAGTTCGGCGTCGAGCCGCGAGGCGTCGGAAATGTCGCTGATCAGCCTGTCGAGACGGCGCACGTCGTGCTGGATGATGTCCATCAGGCGGGTCTTCGATTCGTCGGTGCGGGCGAGCGGCAGCGTCTCGACGGCGCTCCGGAGCGACGTCAGCGGGTTCTTCAGCTCGTGGCTGACGTCGGCCGCGAAACTCTCGATCGCGTCGATCCGGTCGTAGAGCGCCGTCGTCATCTCGCGCAGCGCCACCGACAGGTTGCCGATCTCGTCCTGCCGGTAGGAGAAGTCCGGAATTTCCTCACGCTCCTTGGCGCCGCCGCGGCGCACGCGGATGGCGGCCGCGGCGAGACGGCGCAGCGGCGTCGCGATCGTGCTGGAGAGCAGAAGCGAGAGCGCGATGTTGACGAGGCCGGCGACGCCCGCGACGCGCATGATGGCGAGGCGCTCGGCATGCACGATCTTGTCGATGTCGCCGGCCTGCGTCGAAAGCAGCAGCACGCCGAGCACCGCGCGGAAGCGCTGGATCGGCACGGCCACCGAGACGATGAGCTCGCCCTTGTCGTTGACGCGCACGACGGCGCCGCGCACGCCGGTCAGCGCGTTCATCACCTCCGGATAGATCGATCCATCGCCGCCCGGCGCTTCCTTGTACTCCGCCAGGTTGCTCGGCTGCAGCAGCCGGTTGAACCAGATGTTGAAGCGCTCCAGGAGGCTGATCGGCTCCGGCTCGACCGGCGGCAGGTCGAAGCGCAGCACCTGGCCCTGCGTATAGAGGTGGCGGGAATCGAGGAGCAGGTTGGAATCGGTGTCGTAGATGCGCGCGCGGGTGCGGGTCGGCGAGATCAGCCGGCGGAGCACCGGCGCGACACGCTCCGGGTTGATCGGGAACTCGAGGTCCTCGTCGTTCGGCAGGGGCGTGATGCTCTGGCCGGCCTGCAGCTCCAGGAGCTTTTCCGGATCGATGGTGATCGAGTTCGTGTCGACCGAGGCGGAGGCGGAGATCGCGCCGGCGATGATCTCGCCCTGGGTCAGCAGGCTTTCGACGCGCGCATCGATCAGCCCTTCGCGGAACTGGTTGAGATAGAGGATGCCGGCAACGAGCACGACGAGCGCGACGAGGTTGAAGAAGAGGATGCGCCGCGTGAGGCTCGAGAAGACCGCGTTGCCGAAGATGCGGCGGGTGAGGGTGAACGGATAGGTCCAGTAGCGGCGTCCCGCCTGCGCGGGCCGTCCGTCCGGATCGTCCATGCTTCGTTCGAGTACGTCCTGCGACAACGCTTCTTCCCGTGCGGCCGTCCGGCGAGGCAAATCTGCGCCGCCGGCGGCCGTCGCTGGCCGGATCGGCCGCTATGGCACCGGCTGCATCAATCCGTCTGTTCCCTCAGGCGCTCTCGCGGAACCGGTAGCCGACGCCGTAGAGCGTTTCGATCATATCGAAATCCTGGTCAACCATCTTGAATTTCTTTCTGAGCCGCTTGATGTGGCTGTCGATGGTCCGGTCGTCGACATAAACCTGCTCGTCATAGGCCGCATCCATCAGGGAATCGCGGCTCTTGACGACGCCCGGGCGCTGCGCGAGCGAGTGGAGGATGAGGAATTCGGTCACGGTCAGCGTCACCGGCTCGCCTTTCCAGGTGCAGGTATGGCGTTCCTGGTCCATGGAAAGCTGGCCGCGCTCCAGGGATCGTGCCTGAATGTCGCCCTTGCCGGTGCCGCCGGTGGCGAGGGACGCGGCCGCCTCCCGGCTCGAGGCGCGGCGCAGAATCGCCTTGACGCGCTCGACGAGCAGCCGCTGCGAGAACGGCTTCGTGATGAAGTCGTCGGCACCCATCTTCAGGCCGAAGAGCTCGTCGATCTCCTCGTCCTTCGAGGTCAGGAAGATCACCGGCAGGTCCGACTTCTGGCGCAGCCGGCGCAGCAGCTCCATGCCGTCCATGCGCGGCATCTTGATGTCGAAAATGGCGAGCTGCGGCGGATGCGCGAGCAGTCCGTCGAGCGCCGAGGCTCCGTCCGTGTAGGTCTCCACCTTGTATCCCTCGGCTTCCAGCGCAATCGACACCGAGGTGAGGATGTTCCGGTCGTCGTCCACGAGTGCGATCGTCTGCATTCTGCCTGTCTCCATCGTCGTCGGCCTTCGTCCCGGTTGCGTGTCGGGTCCATGCCCTGGGGTTGTGACGCGCTTCCTTGGGGGTAAAGGTGGAACAAATTGTGGCAAAGGGAAAGGTGTCCCATCGGCAGGGGCACCGGTTCACCGGGTTTAAATCGATTATTCAAACGATTTAAAAAATACGATTTTTTACTAAATCGATTAATATACTGAAATCATTGCCAAAATGATAACGATCCCCTTGTCACAATGGTGGTTCGCCGGTACGTTCCGTGCCACTTCTCCACCGTCAACCAGCCGCGAAGGAAAACCGGACCATGAAGGAACTTGGAACTCGCAACCCGATGCTCGGGCTGGAATCGATGGGCTTCAAGACGAGCGGCACGGTTCGCTACAACTTTACCGAAAGCGCTCTCTACGACGAGGCGCTCGGGCGCGACGAGGCGGTCAAGACGGCTGACGGTGCCCTGCGCGCGCTCACCGGGCAGCACACCGGCCGGTCGCCCAAGGACAAGTTCGTCGTGCGCGACGACAATACCGCCGGCCACGTCTGGTGGGACAACAACAACACCATGTCGCGTGAGAATTTCGACCGCCTGCACGCCGACATGCTTGCCCATGTGCAGCACCGCGATCTCTTCGTTCAGGATCTCGTCGGCGGCGCCGATGCGGACTATGCCCTGCCGACTCGGGTCGTGACCGAGCTTGCCTGGCATTCCCTCTTCATCCGCAACCTTCTGATCCGGCCGGAAGAGACGGCGCTCGCCACCTTCGTGCCGAAGCTGACGATCATTGACCTGCCGAGCTTCAAGGCCGACGTGGCCCGCCACGGCGCGCGCACCGAGACGATGATCGCCTGCGACCTGACGCGCGGCATCATCCTGATCGCCGGCACCTATTATGCCGGCGAGATGAAGAAGTCGGTCTTCACGGCATTGAACTGGCTGCTGCCACCGAAGAAGGTGATGCCGATGCATTGCTCGGCCAATGTCGGCCCGGACGGCGACGCGGCGATCTTCTTCGGCCTCTCCGGCACCGGCAAGACGACGCTGTCCGCCGACCCGACGAGGACGCTGATCGGCGACGACGAACACGGCTGGGGCGAGAACGGCATCTTCAACTTCGAAGGCGGCTGCTACGCGAAGACCATCCGTCTGTCGGCGGAAGCGGAGCCGGAAATCTATGCGACGACCAAACGGTTCGGCACCGTTCTCGAAAACGTCGTCCTCAACGACAGGGGCGAGCCGGATTTCGACGACGCGTCGCTGACGCAGAACACACGCTGCGCCTATCCGATGCATTTCATTCCGAATGCGAGCGATACCGGCCGTGCCGGCCATCCGAAGACCGTCATCATGCTGACGGCGGATGCCTTCGGCGTGATGCCGCCGATCGCGCGGCTGACGCCGGACCAGGCCATGTATCACTTCCTCTCGGGCTATACGGCGAAGGTGGCCGGCACCGAGCGCGGCGTGACCGAACCGGAGGCGACCTTCTCCACCTGCTTCGGCGCGCCCTTCATGCCGCGCCATCCGACGGTCTACGGCAATCTGTTGAAGGATCTGATCGCCGAGCACGGCGTCGACTGCTGGCTGGTCAATACCGGCTGGACCGGCGGGCGCTACGGCGAGGGCTGCCGCATGCCGATCAAGGCGACGCGGGCATTGCTCGCCGCCGCCCTCGACGGGTCGCTGAAGAATGCGCTGTTCCGCCGCGACGACAATTTCGGCTTCATGGTCCCGGTCTCGGTCCCCGGCGTCGACACGAAGATCCTCGATCCGCGCTCGACCTGGTCGGACGGTGCGGCCTACGACCGTCAGGCGGGCAAGCTCGTCGACATGTTCGTCACCAATTTCGCCAAGTTCGAGGACCATGTGGACGGCAATGTCCGCGACGCCGCCCCGGGTATCCGCCTCGCGGCCCAGTGAGGCAACCGATGGGCTGATCGACGCGAGACCCGGCTCCGGCCGGGTTTTTCGTCGCAGCGACGGCCTTGCGCGAACGGCGCTCCGCGCCCTATTTGGGAGGAGCGCTGAAAGGGGTGCGTCATGGCCAGCGAGCCTCTCCACATCAAGAACGGCATTGTCATCGCCGGCTGGGAACTGACGGAGCAGTTCGTGCTGGCGGGCGGACCCGGCGGGCAGAACGTCAACAAGGTCTCGACCGCGGTCCAGCTCTTCTTCGATCTCGTGAACTCTCCCGCGCTGCCGGAGCGGATCAAGGCGAATGCCGCAAAGCTCGCCGGGCGGCGACTGTCCAAGGAGGGCGTACTGCTGATCGAGGCCAACAGGTTTCGCAGCCAGGAGCGCAACCGCGAGGACGCGCGGGAGCGATTAAAGGAGTTGATCCTGAAGGCGGCCGAACCGCCGCCGCCGCCGCGTCGAAAGACGAAGCCGACAAAGGGGTCGGTCGAGCGCCGGCTCAAGGAAAAGGCCGGGCGATCCGACGTCAAGCGCATGCGGGGCAAGCCCGGCGCCGATTGACGGAAGATGCGCCCGAGGACCGTGCGGGCGGGCGGAATTTCAACTTCCCTTTGACCGGCGATATGGGTAACCTCCCCAAAAACCTTGGAGGAAACGATGGGTCTCTTCAGCTTTATCAAGAACGCCGGCAAGAAGCTCGGGATCGGTGACGACGAGCCGCCGGAAGCGGAGGCCGTCAAGAAGGAGCTTGATTCCTTCGACCTCGGCACGGAGAAGGTCGAGGTCTCCGTCGAGGGCGACAAATGTGTGCTGAAGGGTGTCGTCGCCGACCAGACCGCCTTCGAGAAGGCGGTCATCGCCGTCGGCAACACGCTCGGCATCTCCAAGGTCGAGGCAGGCGATCTCAAGCTGGTTGCCCCGGACACCGGACTGAAACTGGCTACGGCCGACATGACCGAACTGGTGAAGGCCGCGACGCCGGCGAAGGATCCCGTGTTGCACACGGTCAAGAAGGGCGACAACCTCTGGAAGATCGCCGAGGCGCATTACGGCAAGGGCAAGGGTGCGAAGCACACGGTGATCTTCGACGCCAACCGGCCGATGCTGACCCATCCGGACAAGATCTATCCGGGCCAGGTTCTGCGCATCCCCGATATCGACGAGGCCTGATCGGCGGCGGACGCCCGATGGCAAGCGGCCTCCCCGACGGACTGCGCTACCTGCCGGAGCATTTCGGGAGGTCGGCGCAGGAGACGCTGCTGGAGGCGATCCGCGCGGTCGTCGCCGAGGCGCCGCTCTTCGTGCCGCGCATGCCGAAGACGGGCAAGCCCATGTCGGTCCGCATGACCAATTGCGGGCCGCTGGGCTGGGTGACGGACAAGGAAGGCGGCTATCGCTATCAGGCGACCCATCCCGGGACCGGGCGACTCTGGCCGGCGATCCCCACGGCGCTTCTGGCGCTTTGGAACGACGTGGCGGATCCCGGCCTTGCGCCCGAAGCCTGCCTCGTCAATTTCTACGAGCCGGCCGCCAAAATGGGCCTTCACCAGGACCGCGACGAGCAGGCCTTCGACGCCCCCGTTGTCTCCGTCTCGCTCGGCGACCAGTGCCTGTTCCGCGTCGGCGGCACGGCGCGCACCGACCCGACGCGGTCCTTCCGCCTGTCGAGCGGCGATGTGGTGGTTCTTGGCGGCAAAAGCCGGCTGGCTTTCCACGGCGTCGACCGGATCTACGCCGGAACCTCGACTCTCCTGAAGAATGGCGGCCGGATCAACCTGACGCTCCGCCGTGTCAACCCGTAAAAGTTAGCCGGCTTACAGTTTTCGCAGCGCGACGGTTTCCACCAGGTGGTTCTCGCCCTTCTGCAGAATGAGGTCGGCGCGCGGCCGGGTCGGCAGGATGTTCTGGCGAAGGTTCTTCAGGTTGGTGTTCTGCCAGAGGCCCTCGGCGATCGAGAGCGCCTCCTCCTCGCTGATGGTGGCATAGCGGTGGAAGTAGGAATGCGGGTCGCGGAAGGCGGTCTCGCGCAGCCGCATGAAACGCTCCACGTACCAGCTGTGAATCAGCGCCTCCTCGGCATGGATGTAGATCGAGAAATCGAAGAAGTCCGAGACCATCGGCACGATCTTGCCGTCGGCGGGCAGGCTGCGTGACTGCAGCACATTGATGCCCTCGAAGATCAGGATGTCAGGCCGGTCCACCGTGCGGAACTCGTTCGGCAACACGTCGTAGGTGAGGTGCGAATAGGTCGGCGCCCGGACATTCGCCTGGCCCGCCTTGATCGCCGAGAGGAAGCGGAGCAGGGCGCCGGTATCGTAGCTTTCGGGAAAGCCCTTGCGCTCCATCATGTTCTCGCGCTTCAGCACCGCATTCGGCAGCAGGAAGCCGTCGGTGGTCACGAGATCCACCTTCGGGCTCGACGGCCAGCGCGACAGCAGCTCGGCGAGGATACGCGCCGTTGTCGACTTGCCGACGGCGACCGAACCGGCAATGCCGATGACGAAGGGCGTCTTGGATTCGTCGGACAGGCTAAGGAAGCGCTTGCGCTGCTCGAAGAGGATCTGCGAGGATTCCACATGCGCGGACAGCAGGCGGGACAGCGACAGGTAAATGCGCCGCACCTCGTCGAGGTCGATCGGGTCGTTCAGCGAGCGCAGCCGCTGCACCTCGTCGGCCGTCAGCGTCATCGGCGTGTCGGCCCGGAACCGCGCCCATTCGTCTGCGGAGAAAAAGCGGTAGGGGGAATAGTTGCGGTTTCCGAAGTCGTCCGGAATATCCGCCTCGTCCTTGTCGCGCGCTGCCTGGATCATGAACTCTGCCGGCTGGCCTTCTCTGCAATGCCGGACTGTCCCGTTCGCCGTTCGAGTTCCGCCATCACATCTTCTAGCGGGATACCCGCGATTTTCAATACGACCATCAGGTGATAGAGCAGGTCGGCGCTTTCGCTGACGAGCGGTGCCCTGTCGCCCGCGATCGCCGCGATCACTGTTTCCACCGCCTCTTCGCCGAGTTTCTTGGCGGCCTTGCCCTGGCCGGCAGCGACGAGTTTCGCCGTCCAGGATTCCTCCGGTGCGGCGCCGGCGCGGTCGGCGACGATGCGTTCGAGGTCGGAAAGCGAGAAGTCTGTCATGATCCCGTCCGTTCAGTCGAGCCGCATGGCGATGCCGCGCTCGGCCATGTAGCGCTTGGCCTCGCCGATCGTGTGCGTGCCGAAAT
>NZ_JAKGBU010000136.1 GCF_021555155.1 Rhizobium alarense | reverse complement strand
GCCTCGGCGAGCGACCGGGCGAGGGCGAACAGCACCGGCCGCGTCGCCAGGGCAATCTGGACGCTCCCCTGCCATATCCCGTTGCGGCAGGCATCGACGACGAGTGCCTGCGAGACCATCAGCGCTTCGACCGCTTCCAGCGTGAGGAGGCGCTTCTCCCCCTGGCTGACCAAGCAGGCCGCCGGTGCATCGAGCACGCGCCGGGTCGCGTCGACCTCCGCGAGAAGCGCGGGTATGTCGGCTGCAAGGGCCGCCTCGGCTGCGCGCGCGACGGCGGTACGTGCGCTCCCGGTGTGCAACCGCCGAAGGGCGATGCCGGCTTTCACCAGTTCCTGCCCGACGCGTGTGACGGGTGGCAACAGATCCGGACGCCGCTCGCCGATCGCCTGCTCGGCCTGATCGAGGCGCCCGAGCAACAGGAGGCGCCGCGCTTCGAGCGTGCGTGCGTGGGCGGCGTTGAGATGGTCGTCATGGGCCTCGAGCATTGCCCGTGCATGGGCGAGCGTCTTGACGGGCCAGGCGAGGTCGCGGGAGACGAGCGCGATCTCAGCTTCGGCGACGACACATCGGGCGCGGGCGACCGCTTCCTTCGGTCCAAAGGTGCGCGCCGCGCGCTTCAGAAGCATCTTGGCCCTTGCGAGGTCGCCGAGTTGCGCCATGGCGATACCGCGCAACGCGAGCGCCGGGCCGTCTTCGCGCAGCGCCACGCGTTTGAGCGCGCCGAGCGGGTCACCGGTGGCAAGTGCCCTTGCCGCGGCGGTGATCAGCGAATCCATGGAAATCCCGTCACACTTGTCACTCCCACCGGCGGACGTCCCTCCTTTATTTATGCGTAGATCGAAGCCATGCAAAGGAAGGATCCCCACGATGCGCAATCAAGTGGTCCCGCACGACGAGTGGCTGAAGGCCCGGATCGAGCTGCTCGCTGCCGAAAAGGCGTTCACACGCCAGCGCGATGCGTTGACGCGCCGCCGGATGGCGATGCCCTGGGAGCGGGTGGAGAAGGACTACCGCTTCGAGGGACCGCAGGGCATGCTGTCGCTCGCCGACCTCTTCGACGGGCGCTCCCAGCTTATCGTCTACCATTTCATGTTCGGGCCGGATTGGGAGGAGGGATGCAAGTCCTGCTCCTTCTGGGCCGACAATTTCGACCGTATCCCGATCCACCTCAATCATCGCGACGTCACGTTCACGGCGATCGCGCGGGCGCCGCTCGCGAAAATCGAGGCCTACCGCGCGCGGATGGGCTGGACCTTCCCATGGGTGTCGTCGAACGGCAGCGACTTCAACCTCGACTATCAGGCCGCCTGCTCGCCGGAAGACCTCGCGGCCGGGAAAACCTATTATAATTATGAAATTCGTCCGAACGGCGTGTCGGATATGGTCGGCGTCAGCGTCTTCTATAGGAGCGGAGACGGTGAGGTGTTCCACACCTACTCCTGCTACGGGCGGGGCGTCGAGATGGTGAACGGTGCCTATCATTTCCTCGACCTCGTTCCCAAGGGCCGCGATGAAGACGGCCTGCGGTTCTCGATGGAATGGGTGCGGCGGCGTGACCAGTACTGAGCGCCGCCTTTGCCTGGAGCAGCACAGCAGGCCTTCGCCTTGCCGCGGCTATCGGATCGGCGGATGCGGAGCCTTGTTTCACACGGTTGTTTTCGGCGGTTGCCGCAATGGAGACCAGGATGAGCAATATTCAGTATCGATGGGTGATCGTCGCCGCCGGCGGCCTGCTTGGCTGCCTGGCGATCGGCGCCATGTTTTCCCTGCCCGTGTTCCTGCTGCCGATTTCGCGGGACACCGGCTGGTCGATGACCGGGGTTTCGAGTGCGATGACGATCGGCTTTCTGGCCATGGCCTTCGCGAGCATTGCCTGGGGCGGCCTGTCCGACCGCTGGGGGCCCCGTCCGATCGTGTTCGCGGGTTCGGTGCTACTGGCAGCGAGCCTTGCGGCTGCGAGCTGGTCGCCGTCGCTGATCGTCTTCCAACTGGTCTTCGGTCTCGTCGTCGGAGCGGCGGCAGCGGCGATCTTCGCGCCGATGATGGCCTGCGTCACCGGCTGGTTCGACACGCATCGCAGCCTGGCGGTGTCGCTCGTCTCGGCGGGCATGGGCATGGCGCCGATGACCATGTCGCCTTTCGCGGCGTGGCTTGTCTCGATCTACGATTGGCGAACCGCGCTGCAGATCATTGCGGTCCTCGTCGCCGTGGTCATGATTCCCGTCTCGCTCCTGGTACGCCGCGCGCCCGCCTTGGAGCACGATACCACCGAGGCTTCGCCGAACGTCGCGGACGACCGGGAATCCATGTCGCTGGACCAGGTATTGAAATCACCGCAGTTCATCATCCTGATGCTGGCAAACTTTTTCTGCTGCGCCACCCATTCGGGACCGATCTTCCACACGGTGAGCTATGCCATCACCTGCGGCATTCCCATGATCGCGGCAGTATCGATCTACAGCATAGAGGGCCTTGCCGGCATGGGCGGACGCGTTGCTTTCGGCATCCTTGGCGACCGGTTTGGCGCCAAGCAGATCCTGGTGCTCGGCCTACTCGTCCAGGCTTTCGGCGCGCTTGCCTATGTCTTCGCCCAGGGGCTCGCCTCGTTCTACGCGGTGGCGGCACTTTTCGGCTTCATCTATGCCGGCGTCATGCCGCTTTACGCCGTCATCGCCCGCGAAAACTTTCCGTTGCGCTTCATGGGTACGGTCATCGGCGGCACTGCGATGGCGGGAAGTCTCGGCATGGCCACTGGCCCGCTCGCAGGCGGGCTCATCTACGATACCTTCGCCAGCTACACGTGGCTCTATGTCGGCTCATGGGGCATCGGAATCGCGGCTTTCCTCATCGCGATGACCTTCAGGCCCATCCCCCAACGGCAGCAGGCCGCCGCGGCTGCATAGCGGTGAAGGCCGATAGACAGGCGACGGTGCGCAGGAAGAGGCATCCCGCCCCTCCTGCCGTCACAGCGTCGCCGCTGTCCTGTTGGACAGGCGGCCGGCGTAGTTGCGCCGCATCTCCATCTTGCGTTCGAGAGCGATGATGACGTCCGGCGCCAGGTCGACACCGTAGAGTTCCGCGATACCCGGCAGGCCGCCGGGCGTGAAGACGTTGATTTCTAGGATCTTGTCGCTGACGATGTCCACCCCGACGAGGAACATGCCATCCGTGACGAGCTTCGGGCGGACCATCTCGGCGATGGCCAGGATCGGCGGTGTGATGTCGACCTTGGTCGCCGCTCCCGCGGCACTCATGTTCCAGCGTACGTCATCCTTCGCCGGGTTGATGTCCGGCGCGCTCGCGGGCTCGGTGACCGGGGCAGTCGGGCCGCCGAGTCGGTGGTTGTAACTGTGCACATCGATCACGACGAAGGCGCCGTGGCGCCGCTCGATACCTGTCAGGACGGCATGCAGCATCGCGCAATAGTCGTCATGGACCTGCAGCGATCTTTCCCGGTGTTCCGCGGCAAGCGTGCCCCTCCAGACGGAAAGCCCCAGGCCTGATCCGGTCTCCCATAGACGGCACCCCCTCGGTGGCGATTGAGGTCGATCTCGAACCGGGATCTGTGAAATACGACGCGGTTCGGGACGTCTGCTATGATCGAGGCCGTATACGGGTCTTCTTCCCGGCGCCGCTCCTCTGCAGACAAGACGCGAAGCGCCTCCAGTTCCGGCCGGACGACATGCCCGTCGTGAATTGCAGTCCCGACAACAGGCGACAAACCGCGAGGCACGGTCCACAAGGCGTGTGTGGGAACTGGTGGCGCCTTTCTGCATCCTGTTCGTTGATGGAATAGCAGGTGGACGACATGCAGAGCCTGATGAGAGCGAACGGTTCAGCCGTGTTCTTGAACTGGCATTCGATCTCGTCTTCGATCTCATCGGGCTTTGCATCTGCTCGGGCGAATAGGCAAGGCGCGCGCCCGGTGGATCGAGTTCCGGAAAAGACTGCGCCACTTCATTTGAAAGACGAGCGATGAAACGGTCGGCAGACGCAAGTTCCCGTCGCAAAACCAGTGCCTTCCGGTCAGCGATGTCGATGCTGACTTTTACATCAATCGGGCCGGCGGCAACCTGTCGGACTCCCGATGCGCCACCCTCGAGAAAGCGAAAGATGAACTGCGCAAGGAATACGGCAGAGAGGCGAACGGCGACGGGCAAAATAAGCCGTCGGGATACGACCTCATTCTACATGCCGCTAAAATATGCAATATAATCAGTGCATACTGCCTGCATCAAAAGTTGACAATCATTTACAAGTTATTTAGGCCAGCAGCGGGGCCGGGTTAAGGGCCCCGGTCGACATTCTCGATTTCCGCAACATATCGGCTTGGGGAAGCTCTTATGTCCAGGCGTTCTGTACTTGCCCGCGCGTCACTCCTTCTCTCGTGCACCGTCGGCATTTCCATATCTGCAATGGCGCAGGATTCCGGAACGACGCTGTTGCGTCCGATCGAGGTACAGGGCGAACAGCCCGCAGGCAGCAGCGGCCTCTTCGACGAGCAGGGCTACGTCGCCAAGAGCGGCCGGGCCGGCGGCAAGACGGACGCAGCCCTCATCGAAACGCCTCAATCCGTCTCGGTCATCACTCAGGATGAAATGGAAGCGCAAGGGGCGGAAACACTGAATGCGGCTCTTCGCTACACTGCCGGCGTCGCCGGTGAAAACTATGGCGCCGACACCCGTGGCTACGGTTTGCAAATCCGCGGCTTCAACGTGTCTGACGAGATTTTCTACGTCGACGGCCTGCATCTGAAGGGAACGGGGTTCGCGTCCTTCCTGCCGCTGGAAACCTATGGCGCCGAGGCGATCGAACTGGTGCGCGGGCCTGCGTCCGTGCTGTACGGTCAGAACAGCCCCGGCGGGCTTATCAACTATTCGAGCAAGCGTCCGACCTCGCAGCCCTTCGGTGAGGTCGGCGTCAGCATCGGCAGCTTCGACCGCTACGAGGCGCAATTCGACCTGGGCGGCCCGCTTTCGGACGACGGCGTCGTCAGCTACCGGTTGGCGGGGCTCGGCCGCAAGGGCGACACGCATGTGGACTTCGTCGATGACGACCGTGTCTATTTCGCGCCCGCGGTCACCTGGGCGCCCGATGACGAGACAAATTTCACGGTCTTCGGAAAGTATCAGAAGGACTCGACCGGCTGGGGCATCCAGTTCCTGCCGGCCTCCGGAACGGTGCTGCCCAACGACAACGGGGAAATCCCGAACGACCGCTTTGTCGGTGAACCGGGGTTCGATCGCTACGACCTGACGATCGCCTCGATCGGCTACGAACTGGAGCATCAGCTCAACGAGACCTGGGCCTTCCGTCAGAACGTCCGGTATTCCTATCTGAAAAACGTGCAGGACGGCGTTTTTGGAGCAGGCCTGAACGACACGGACGGAGATGGCGACGTCAGCGACGAATCGGAGTTCCTTCGTTATGCCGACGAAGGCCGGTCGCGGCTTTCGAGCTTTGCCGTCGACAACCAGGCAGAGGCCGTCTTCGACACAGGCGCGCTTGGCCACAAGATGCTGTTCGGCCTCGACTACCAGTACACGCATTTCAGCGATTGGGGCACCTATGCCGACGTCAGCCCGATCGACATCTTCGATCCGGACTACGGAACGCCACTTCCGCCGCTCGACGTCTATACGGATGCGACGACGACCCAGCATCAGGTCGGACTTTACGTCAACGACCAGATCAAACTCGACCGGTTCGTGCTGAATGCCGGGCTGCGGCACGACTGGGCGCAGACCGAAACGCTTGAAAGGATCGGCTCGACGCGCACGGACAAGTCCGACAACGCCTTCTCCGGCCGGCTCGGGCTTGTTTATCTCGCCGACAACGGTCTCGCACCCTATGCCAGCTATTCGACGTCCTTCATGCCGGTACTCGACGATCCGAGCTTCGAGCCGGAAACGGGGCGCCAGTATGAGGTCGGCATCAAGTATCAGCCGCCGGGCTATAACAGCTTCGTAACGCTGTCCGCATTCGACCTCACCAAGGAAAACGCCGTCCGTTATCAGGGAAACACACCAACCCAGACGGGGGAGGTCCGCTCGCGCGGTATCGAGATCGAAGGTGTCGCAAGCCTGGCGGGCGGCTGGGACATCAAGCTTGCCTACGCCTATGTCAATGCGGAAATCATGGACGACACGGAGGGCACCGGCGGCAACACGCCTTATGGCGTGCCACAGAACCGTGCCTCGCTCTGGGCGAAATACACGCTCCAGGGCGGCGCGCTCGAAGGTCTCGGCCTTGGTGCCGGCGTCCGCTATATCGGCTCGAGCTACGGCGACGACGCCAATTCCTTCAAGGTACCGAGCGTGACGCTCGTCGACCTCGCGGCGAACTACACCTACGAGAACTACGAGTTCCAGCTCAACGTCAGCAATCTCTTCGACAAACGCTATGTTGCCTCGTGTTTCTCGGAGTCGGCGGGCTGCTTCTTCGGCGAAGGGCGCAAGATCGTGGGCACGGTCAAATATCGTTGGTAGGCCTGACGCGACGCGCAATGCTGGGGGGAGGCCTGGCCGGCCCGTTGTTCCGGCCGGTTGCCGCAGTCGCAGCGACGCGGCGGATCGTCTGTCTTGAGTGGACCTCGGCCGAGATGCTGGTTTCGCTCGGGCTGCCGCCAATCGCAGTCGCCGACCTCAAGGGTTACCGGGATTGGGTCGCGGCACCGGAACTTCCTGCCGGGACGGTTGATCTCGGCGCGCGGGGAGAGCCGAACCTCGAAGTGATCGGGGCATTGAAGCCGGACCTTATCGCCGGCGCCTATGGCTATGGATACGACGAGAGCGTGTTTTCCCGCTTCGCGCCCCTCTTCAGCGTCGCCTTCTACGATGGAACGGCGAAACCGCTTGCACAGGCCGAGGCCGAAACGCTGCGGCTCGCCCGCCTGCTCGGCCGCGCGGCGGCGGGGACCGCACTCGTTGCCGCAACACGCGCAACACTCGCCGAAGCGGCCGCCCGGGTCGCTGCCGCCCCGGTGCCGCCCGTCGCGGTCGTCAGCCTGTTCGATGACCGGCATGTGCGGATATACGGCCGCGGTGGGCTGTTTCAGGATGTGATGGATCGCATCGGGCTCGTCAATGCCTGGACGGGTGAGACGTCCGGTTGGGGATTTTCAACGGTCGGGATCGATGCGCTGGTCGGCGTCGGCGATGCGCGCCTCGTGTCGCTGGACCCGATTCCGCCGCATATCCGCATTCGCATCGAACAGAGCTCGCTCTGGGCGAATCTTCCCTGCGTGCGGACCGGCAACGTCGTGACGATACCACCCGTCTGGCCCTTCGGCGGCCTTTCGGCCGCAGCCCGTTTCGCCCGTTTCGCCGTCGATGCGGTGATCGCATGACCGCATTCGACAGCGAATCCCGGCATTCGGCCGACAGGTGGTGGAAGCTCGCGGTGCTCGTCGCCGTCCCGGCCGCTGTCGCCGCCGTCCTCACTTTCCACGGCGGCGCGGCGCTTATCGCGCCGGACCTGTGGTGGCGGGCGCTCGTCCACACGGACAATTCCGTCGCGAGCGAGCTGCTGTTCCGGCACGCCTATGCACCCCGCGTCGCCGTCAGTATCCTTGCGGGGCTGGGGCTCGGCCTCTCCGGGGTGCTGCTCCAGCACATCCTGCGCAACCCCTTGGCCGAACCCACGACCGTCGGCACCAATGCAGGGGCCGGGCTGGCGCTGACTGTCGCCACCCTCTATGCGCCGCATCTCCTCGAGAGCGGCCGGTCGGCGGTGGCGATGGCGGGCGGCGCGGCGAGCATGCTTCTGGTCTTCCTCCTGGCGAGCCGACTCCGCTTCTCGCCTGTCGCGGTCATCGTCTCCGGCCTCGTCACAAGCCTCACCTGCGGCTCCGCGGGCGCGCTTCTCATGGCGATCAACCGGGAATATACCGAGGACCTGTTCATCTGGCAGAGCGGCTCTTTGGTGCAGAACGGCGACGCGGTCGCGAAGGCACTGTTGCCCCAGTTGCTCGCCTGCGGATTGCTCGCCTTTCTCTTCCTGCGGCCGCTGCGGCTTCTCGACGCCGGCGACGAGGCGGCGCGCAGCCTTGGACTGAGGCCGGCCATCGTTCGGCTGGCCGGTCTTGCGATTGCCGTCGCGGCCAGCACCTTCGTCGTCTCGGCGGCGGGCGTCATCAGCTTCGTCGCACTGGCCGCCCCCGCCTTCGCGCGCC
>NZ_JAKGBU010000135.1 GCF_021555155.1 Rhizobium alarense | reverse complement strand
GCAGGGCGCGCGCGAGCGGCGGCATGTCCTCGGGCGGCAAGGCGGAAACCACACCCTCGCGCACGAGCACCCAGCCGACCCGCGCAAGCCGGAAATAAGCGGCCATCGTGCTCATTCGGCCACCGGCTTCGAACGGGCGGTCCGAGAGGCGCGCGGGTATCGTCTTACAAGCGAACCTGCGGGCATCGGCTACAGCTTCCAGCCGGAATGCAGCGCCGCGATGCCGCCGGTATAGTTGGTGTAATTCACCCGCGAGAAGCCGGCGGCGCGGATCATGGCCGCGAAGTCCTGCTGGTTCGGAAACTTCCGTATGGATTCGACGAGATACTGATAGGGTTCGGCGTCGCCGGTCACGAGCTTGCCGAACTGCGGGATCGCCTTGAACGACCACTCGTCGTAGATACGGTCGAGGAGCGGCATCTCCACCTCGGAGAATTCCAGGACGAGCAGCCGGCCGCCGCGCTTCAGCACGCGGAAAGCCTCCGTAAGCGCGACGTCGATACGCGGCACGTTGCGGATGCCGAAGGCGATCGTATAGGCGTCGAAGTGCTTGTCCTCGAAGGGCAGTGCTTCGGCATTGGCCTCGACGAAATCGAGATTCGCGGAGAGTTCCTTCTTGGCCGCCCGATCCGCGCCGACCGCAAGCATCGAGCCGTTGATGTCGAGAACGCTGGCGTGGGCCTGCCTGCCTGAGGCCTCGACGACGCGGAAGGCGATGTCGCCGGTGCCGCCGGCCACGTCGAGCAGGCGGTAGGCCGGGTCACGTGGCGGATTGAGGGCGGCGACCATCGCGTCCTTCCAGGCCCGGTGCAGGCCCGCCGACATGATGTCGTTCATGATGTCGTAGCGCTTGGCGACCTTGTGGAACACGTCGTTCACGAGCGATTGCTTCTCTCCCTCGCCAACCTGCCGGAAGCCGTAGGAGGTTTCCATTCCGCCCGTCGCGGAGGTGCGTTGCTGCTCCGTCATGATCGTACTCCGGTCCTGCGCCATGCGCCCCATGCGCCGTGCATGTCCCGTGCCTTTTGTCCGGCCGGGGCATTGCCGCGATGGTATATAGGCCATAGATCAACGCGAAGAAATGGCCATGCCGGAGAAAAGCGACGGCAGTGCAAAGCGGGGAACAGGAGCCTCAAAATGCCGGAATTGCCGGAGGTCGAAACGGTGCGGAGGGGGTTGGCACCCGTGATGGAGGGGGCACGAATCGTGCGTGCAGAGCTCCGCCGCGCCGACCTGCGCTTCCCGTTCCCGCCCGGCTTCGCCGAAAGCCTTGCCGGACGCCGCGTTCTGTCGCTCGGCCGGCGGGCGAAATATCTGCTGATCGATCTCGAAGGCGGCGACGTCGTCATTGCCCATCTCGGCATGTCCGGTTCCTTCCGGGTAGCGGCCGGCGATGCGGAGCATCATGCGCCGGGCGCCTTCCATCTCCCGCGCGGCAAGGATGAGCGCCACGACCATGTTGTCCTGCATCTGGACGCTGCGTCCGGGCCGCAGCGCGTGATCTACAACGATCCGCGCCGCTTCGGCTTCATGGACCTTGCGCGGCGCGACACGATCGCGACACATGTCTTCTTCCGGGAGCTTGGCGAGGAACCGACCGGAAACGCGCTCGACGCAGCCTATCTCGCCGCGAAGTTCCGCGGGCGCCAGACGCCACTCAAATCCGCCCTCCTCGACCAGAAGAACATCGCCGGTCTCGGCAATATCTATGTCTGCGAGGCGCTCTGGCGGGCGCATCTGTCGCCGCAGCGTCTGGCGGGCTCGCTCGTCACGGCGGCCGGCCGGCCGAAGGCGGAACTGGCGAGACTGGCCGAGGCGATCCGCGACGTGATCGCGCAGGCGATCGAGGCCGGCGGTTCGACGCTGCGCGATCATATCCGCGCCGACGGTTCCCTCGGCTATTTCCAGCATTCCTTCTCCGTCTACGACCAGGAAGGAGAGCCTTGCCGCACGCCCGGCTGCGCCGGCACAATCGGCCGGATCGTCCAGGCGGGCCGCTCGACATTCCATTGCGCGGCATGCCAGAGATAGGCCGAAGAAGCGGAGATATGAATCATGGCCTACGAGACCTTGATCGTCGAACAGCGTGGCCGCGTGGGGCTCGTGACGCTCAACCGGCCGAAGGCGTTGAATGCCCTCAATGCCGAGCTGCTCGGCGAGTTGCGGATGGCCCTCGGAGCTTTTGAAAGCGATCCGGGCATAGGCGCTGTGGTGATCACCGGGTCGGAAAAGGCATTCGCGGCCGGGGCCGACATCAAGGAGATGCAGTCGCTCAGCTTCGTGGAGGCCATGCTCGGGGATTATGCGGCCGGATGGGACGAGGTGGCAGGTTTCCGCAAGCCCGTGATTGCGGCCGTTGGCGGCTTCGCGCTCGGCGGCGGCTGCGAGCTGGCGATGATGTGCGACTTCATCATCGCGTCCGACACAGCCCGGTTTGGCCAGCCGGAGATCACGCTCGGCGTCATTCCGGGCATGGGCGGCACGCAGCGGCTGACGCGGGCCGTCGGCAAGGCAAAGGCGATGGACCTGTGCCTGACGGGCCGGATGATGGACGCGGCGGAAGCAGAGCGCTCGGGGCTGGTCGCGCGCGTCGTGCCGCAGGAAAAGCTGCTGGAGGAGGCGCTCGCTGCAGCCGAAAAGATCGCCGGCTATTCGCTTCCGGCCGTGATGATGGCCAAGGAGGCGGTGGCGCGTGCCCAGGAGACGGTGCTGTCGGAGGGCATGCGCGCCGAACGCCGGCTGTTCCACAGCCTCTTCGCCACGGAGGACCAGAAGGAGGGCATGGCTGCCTTCGTTGAGAAGCGTAAGCCGGACTTCCGCAATCGGTGACGCGCGAGGCAGCCGGTTTTCTTCGAAATGCGCGTTGACGCCGTGGTCGTTTCCCGCTATACGCCGCCCCACAGTTTGGAAAGCCGACTTTCTAGGTTTTCCGATATTGCTCCCGAATTGCTTGCCCGAACAGTCGGACGGACGGTCGCGATAAACCGGCGTGGCGAAGGTGGAGTGTGTGTCAGATCACTGAGAGAGGCATAGATGGCCAATACGACTTCGGCGAAAAAGGCGACCCGCAAGATCGCCCGTCGCACCGCAATCAACAAGGCACGCCGGTCGCGCGTGCGCTCCTTCGTTCGCAAGGTGGAGGAAGCGATCGCTTCGGGTGACGCAACGCAGGCAGCCGACGCCCTTCGCGCGGCCCAGCCGGAACTGATGCGCGCCGCCACCAAGGGCGTGCTCCATTCCAACACAGCGTCGCGCAAGGTGTCCCGCCTGGCGAGCCGCGTGAAAGCCATGTCGGCCTGATTTCGACAAGCTATGCGTTTTGGCGAGAGCCCGGTCATTTGACCGGGCTTTTTCTTTGGCTTTTTGCATCCGCTATGGTTAATGCGCAAGGCTCTATCATGTCAGGGCAGTGACATTTTTTATTAAGTAAATTCAATTGCTTATCTGAGGTATGCGTCTAGTTACCCGACTAACGTTACGGCATTTGGGGTGCCGGTTGAGTCAAGCGAAATTTTATTTTTTTTGCGCCTGGCGCTCCGTTTTCGGAGCTCAAAAAGAAAGCCATTGATTCATAAGCGATTCTCTTTCGGTGCCGCTGCCCCGAGTCAAAATCGGTCTCCGGAGTCAACGCCCGGCCATTAATTTTGCGTAAAATTCGTGATTGATCTTGCCCGGCGATCCTGCCTAAATGACTTCCACAGGGGACGCGGACAACAGTCAAAAAGAGGCGCTGGACGCCGTCGAAGAGACGGGAGTAGCGGCTTTGTCCACTGTAGCGGAACGGTTCTGTTCCGTCTCATCAGACACCGGGAATCTTGGGCCGTTCGTCGAGCGACGACGGAACGTGGTCTTTTTGATCTTTGCCACCGGTGTGCCGTGACGAGGGCGGCGGACGAGACGGAGGGAGCCGCCGATGTTGCGATCGTGGTCTGTACGAGGGGCCGCTATCGTGATGCGCATGCGCGGCCGCTGCCGATGAATGGCGGGCCGGTGCGGCTGATGCGAAGGTGTGAAGGGGCTGTTGCCGGATGGGGACCGGCGCAGTCGGGGCAGCTGATGCTGTAAACGGTCGATGCAAGGCCGGACGCGGTAGAGGCAAACATCAAGGTGCCGACGGCAGCGCCGGCACGGCGAATTGAAGTGAAAGGCGGCACGATGCAGATGAACACGGCCACGACGGCTGGTGCTTTGGCAAGCGGAGAAGATGCATACCGTTCCCTCGGCGAAGGGGAGCAGCAGGCGAGGGGAAAGATAGAGATGAAGCAGGACGCGCTTTTCGACCGGGTCAGCGCGCGTCTGAAGGCCCAGGTAGGGGCCGATGTCTATGCAAGCTGGTTCGGCCGGCTGAAGCTGCATTCGACGTCGAAGAGCGTCGTGCGGCTGTCTGTGCCGACGACATTTCTGAAGTCCTGGATCAACAACCGCTACCTGGAACTGATCACCAGCCTCTTCCAGCAGGAGGATCCGGAGATTCTGAAGGTGGAGATTCTGGCCCGCACCGCAACGCGGGGCGGAAGGCCGGTGTCTGCGGACGATGCGGTCGCCACCCCGGAGCCTGTTCCTGCGACGAGCCAGGCCCGCCGCGCAAACGGCGCCCAGGCGGTTTCGCAGGTGGCCGCCGGCGTCATGAACGGGGTCGTGCCGCGCGTTCCTGTCGCTCCGCAGGCGCCGCTCTTCGGGTCGCCGCTTGATCCGCGCTACACGTTCGACAGTTTCGTCGAGGGCGCCTCCAATCGGGTGGCGCTTGCTGCGGCCAAGACGATCGCCGAAGCCGGTGCCGGCGCGGTGCGCTTCAACCCGCTCTTCATCCATTCGAGCGTGGGCCTCGGCAAAACGCATCTCCTGCAGGCCGTTGCGCTGGCAGCCCTGTCGAGCGCGCGCACGCCGCGTGTCGTCTACCTTACGGCGGAATATTTCATGTGGCGTTTCGCCACCGCGATCCGCGACAATGATGCGCTTTCCTTGAAGGAGACGCTGCGCAACATCGATCTTCTGGTCATCGACGACATGCAGTTCCTGCAGGGCAACTCGATCCAGAACGAGTTCTGCCACCTGCTCAACATGCTGCTCGACTCCGCCAGGCAAGTCGTCGTCGCCGCCGACCGTGCACCCTGGGAGCTGGAATCGCTTGATCCGCGGGTCCGCTCGCGGCTGCAGGGCGGTGTGGCGATCGAAATGGAGGCGCCCGACTACGAAATGCGCCTCGAAATCCTGAAGCGCCGCTTGGAAACGGCACGCCAGGAGGACGCGACGCTCGACATCCCGGTCGAAATCCTCAGCCATGTGGCGCGCAACATCACGGCGAGCGGGCGCGAGTTGGAGGGGGCTTTCAACCAGCTTCTCTTCCGCCGCACCTTCGAGCCCCTGTTGACGATCGAGCGTGTCGACGAGCTGCTCGGCCATCTGGTCGCAGCCGGCGAACCGCGCCGGGTGCGTATCGAGGATATCCAGCGCATCGTCGCCAAGCACTACAACATCTCGCGTCAGGAGCTCGTGTCGAACCGCCGCACCCGCGTTGTGGTGAAGCCGCGCCAGGTGGCGATGTATCTCTCCAAGACGCTGACGCCGCGCTCCTTCCCGGAGATCGGCCGCCGCTTCGGCGGACGCGATCATACGACGGTCCTGCATGCCGTGCGCAAGATCGAGGAGTTGATCGCAGGCGACACCAAGCTCAGCCATGAGATCGAGCTTCTGAAGCGGCTCATCAACGAATAGCGGCACACCGCCGCTCCGACCGGGGTGCCGCGCCGATCTCGATTTGGCGCGGCGCCTTTTTCGTTGGCTCGGTGGTCGGGGAAATCGTCGATCGTGAACCTGCTTGTGACCTACATGGAGATGCTCGCACGTCCATCCGGACACCCGCTGGCCCCCCCCAGCGACGGCGTCACGGTTCAGCGCGAACCGCTCTCGGCCGACGGCTATCTCGATCTGTACCGAGGCATCGGTGCGCCGTTGCAGTGGGATCGTCGCTTGCGGATGCCGCGCGAGGATCTCGTGCGGTTCGTTGCGGCGCCATCCACGTCCTTGTTCGTGCTGCGCGAGAACGGGCAACCGGTCGGGCTTTGCGAATTCGACCATACCGACGAGGACAATGTCGAGCTTGTGCATTTCGGCTTGATCCCGCAGGTGCAGGGCAGGCGGCTGGGACCGCATCTCCTCGATACTGCGCTGCGTGTGGTCTGGACCGAGCGGACACGGCGCGTCTGGCTCCACACCGACACGAACGACCATGAGAAGGCCCGGGCGACCTATGAGCGCGCCGGATTCAGGGTCTATTTGCAGCAGTTCGAGGATTTTCCCGACTGAGTCTTCGCTCAGACATTGCGGAGTGCGCTGCCGTCAACAGGCGAGATCGGCGACGACGGCGTCGAGGATCAGCATGCCGGCCGGGGTGCAGCGCAGCCGCGCATTGCCGAGCCGCTCGACGAAGCCGTGGTCGATCAGGAACTGCTCGCGTTCCGGGTCCGGGTCGCGGCCGGACAGCATCTGCCAGCGCGCCAGGTCGACGCCTTCCTTCAACCGCAGGCCCATCAGCAGAAGCTCGTCAGCCTGCGCCTCATAGTCGAGGATCTCCTGCTCAACCATGCCGTGGCCCTGTTCTTCGACGAGGGTGAGCCAGTGTTCGGGAACGCGCTCCGTCGCGGTTGCCACCCGTGCGCCGGCGGTCGTCAGGCGGCCATGCGCACCGGGTCCGATCCCTGCATAGTCGCCGTAGCGCCAGTAGGTGAGGTTGTGGCGGCTTTCCGCGCCCGGACGGGCGTGGTTGGACACTTCATAGGCCGGAAGGCCTTCCCGTGCGGTGATCTCCTGCGTGGCTTCGTAGAGCACCGCCGAATGCTCTCCGTCCGGCACGGCGAGTTTTCCCGCCTTGTGCAGGCCGAAGAAGGGCGTGCCCTCCTCGATCGTCAGCTGATAGAGCGAGAGGTGATCGACCGCATAGGACACCGCTTCGCGCAGCTCGCGGTCCCAGGCCTCGACGGTCTGGTTCGGCCGCGCGTAGATGAGGTCGAAGGACATGCGCGGAAAGATGTCGCGCGCCAGCCGGATCGCCTTCAGCGCGTCGGCGACGTCGTGGAGCCGGCCGAGGAAACGGAGATCAGCGTCGTTCAGTGCCTGCACGCCGAGCGAGACGCGGTTGACGCCTGCCGCCCGGTAGCCGCGAAAGCGCTCCGCCTCGACGCTCGACGGGTTTGCCTCCATGGTGATCTCGATGCCGTCCGGCACGTGCCACTGCCGCGCGATGGCGGAGAGGATCGCCTCGACCGTCCCGGGCGCCATCAGGGACGGCGTGCCGCCACCCATGAAGATGCTCGTCACGCTGCGCGGCCCCGTCAAGGCCCGCATCGCCGCCATCTCCTTCAGGAAGGCAGCAACGAAACGCGGCTGGTCGACCGGCTGGTGGCGCACATGGCTGTTGAAATCGCAATAGGGGCACTTCGCCGCGCAGAACGGCCAGTGCACATAGATGCCGAAACCGGGATCGAGCGCGTCACGTGGCCTGAACGGGGCGATGGCGGTCATGGGATCAGACCAGGCAGGTTTCGACGAAGCGCTTGAAAGCGCGCGCGCGATGGGACAGGGCCTGCGCATCGCCTGGCTTCCAGCCGTGCTTCTCTTCCGCACTCATCTCACCGAATGTGGTGGCGTGACCCACCGGCTTGAAGACCGGATCGTAGCCGAAGCCCCGGTCGCCGCGTGGCGGCCAGACGAGATGGCCTTCCACCTCGCCGCGGAAAAGCTCCGTATGGCCGTCCGGCCAGGCAAGGCAGAGCACCGATACGAAACGCGCCGTCCGCCGGGCTTCGTCGGTCGCTCCCGTCTCTGAAAGAGCCTGTTCGACCTTCTCCATCGCCATCTGGAAATCGCGGCTGCCGTCTTCCCGCTCCGCCCAGTTGGCGGTGTAGACGCCCGGTGCACCGCCGAGCGCATCGACGACAAGCCCGGAATCGTCCGAGAGCGCAGGAATGCCGGCTGTCCGTGCGGAGGCTAGCGCCTTGATCCGCGCATTTTCCTCGAAGGTCGTGCCTGTCTCGTCGGGTTCCGCGAAGGCGAGGTCAGCGGCCGACCTGGCTTCGAAGCCGAGCGGGCCGATCAGGTCGCGGATCTCGCGGATCTTGCCGGCATTGTGACTGGCGACGATAATGGTCTTGGTATCGAGCTTGCGCATGTCTTGTCCGTCAGGTGAGGTTCCAGAGGCCGGGTTCGGCGCATTCCAGGCTGTTGCCGGCCGGGTCGCGGAAATAGATCGACCGGGCGCCGTTCGGCCAGCGAAAGTCCGCCTCGACCGTCACGCCCGCTGTCTTCAGGCCCGCGGCGATGTCGTCAAGGGCCGCCGCCGGCACGCGAAAACAGGCATGGCCCGGACCGTCAGCACCATGCGGCGGTACGGGCAACGCCTCTGCCGGGGGTGGCGTCATCGTTTCGCGCG
>NZ_JAKGBU010000134.1 GCF_021555155.1 Rhizobium alarense | reverse complement strand
GCTGCTGCTTTTCGCGGTGGCGAGCTACGGGGACCGCAAGAGCCGGGATCCGAGTGTGGCGGCGCGCGGCCGGCCGCTCGTCTATGCCCTGTCGCTCGCGATCTACTGCACCTCCTGGACCTATTTCGGCGGCGTCGGCCTTGCGACGACGCACGGGCTCGAATTCGCGGGCATCTATATCGGCCCGATCCTGATGTTCACGCTCGGCATGCCGCTGATCCGGCGCATCGTGACGCTCGCCAAGTCCGAGCGCCTCACCTCGATTGCCGACTTCATCGCGGCACGCTACGGCAAGAATCCCGGCGTTGCGGCGATCGTCGCGCTGATCGCGCTCATCGGCTACGTGCCCTATATCGCGCTGCAGCTGAAGGCGGTGTCGAGTTCGGTCGCGGCCATGGTGGACACGTCCGGCTACGGCATTTCGCTCCAGGGCGGCATCGCCGATCTGCCGCTCGTCGTGACGCTCTTCCTCGCCTGCTTCGCCATCGTCTTCGGGACGCGCCACACCGACGCCACCGAGCACCAGGACGGCCTGATCCTCGCCATCTCGATGGAATCGCTCGTCAAGCTGATCGCCTTCGCCTCCGTCGGCGTCTATGTGCTGTTCTTCGTCTTCGACGGCTTCGGCGACCTCTGGAGCCGCGCCGCCGAGAACGCCCGCGTCGTGGCAGCGCTCAGCTACGAGACACCGGTCGCCCGCTGGCTGCTGCTGATCGTGCTCTCCGCCTTCGCGATCATCATGCTGCCGCGCCAGTTCCACGTCGCGGTCGTCGAGAACCGCACGCAGGGCGAACTGCGCATGGCCGGCATCCTGCTGCCGCTCTATCTTATCGCGATCAACCTCTTCGTGTTGCCGATCGCCATCGGTGGCGTCTTCGCCTTCGACGGACAGGGCGATGCAGACCTCTACGTCCTCACGCTCCCCCTGTCCGAGGGGCAGCCGCTCCTCACCATGATCGCCTTCATCGGAGGCTTCTCAGCCGCGACCGCGATGGTGATCGTCGCCTCGGTGGCGCTGTCCATCATGGTCTCGAACGACATCGTCATCCCGATCTTCCTGCGGCGGAACCTGATCGGCGGCGAAAGCCAGCAGGCGGACCTCTCCCGCACGCTGCTGCGCATCCGCCGCTTCGCCATCTTCTTCGTGCTGCTCCTCGGCTATGCCTACTATCGCGCCGCCTCGTCCAATGCGGGGCTTGCCTCCATGGGGCTCCTCGCCTTTGCGGCAATCGCCCAGGTCGCGCCGTCGCTGCTCGGCGGTCTCTTCTGGCGCCAGGCGACGGCGCGTGGTGCGATGGCGGGCATGATCTCAGGGCTCGTCGTCTGGGCCTATCTGCTCTTCCTGCCGAGCCTTGGCGTCTCCGACAATGCCTATGTCGCCGAAACCGTGCTCGGCTTCCTGTTTCCCGGCTCGACGATCTTCACCGGCGAGGCGGCCGACCCGCTCGTCAATGCGACGCTGCTCGCCATAATGGTCAATATCGGGGCCTATGTCGTCGGTTCGCTGACCCGCAACCCGACGCCGATCGAGCGCCTGCAGGCGGGAACGTTCATCCGCAGCAAGCCGCAGCTCGAACGCGCCTTCCGCGGCCGCCGCACCAAGGTGACGATCAGCGACCTCAAGACGACGATCGCGCGCTATCTCGGCGAGGAGCGCATGCAGCGCTCGTTCCACACCTACGAACGCCAGTCCGGCCGATGGCTCGACGACAATGCGCCGGCGGACATGGCGCTCGTTCATTTTTCCGAGCAGTTGCTCGGCAGCGCGATCGGTTCGTCGTCCGCCCGGCTCGTGCTGTCGCTTGCGCTCAGGCGCATCGACGACATGCCCGCGGACACGAACTGGCTGCTCGACCAGGCAAGCGAAGCGCTGCTCTACAACCAGGACATGCTGCAGACCGCGCTGGGGCAGATGGATCAGGGCATCGCGGTCTTCGACAGCGCTGCAAACCTGACGGTCTGGAACCGGCGATTCCGGCAATTGCTCGACCTTCCGGAACAGGTGGGCCAGGTCGGCTATCCGCTGCGCGACATCGTCGGCATGCTCGCCCAGCGCGGCAACAGCGCGCCCTCGGAGACCCAGGCGCTCCTTGACCGCATCATGACCTTCGACGTGCCGTTTCCGCTCGTCCTGTCCGGCGGCAGCCGCATCGTCGAAGTGCGCACGAACGCCATGCCGGACAAGGGCTTCGTCGCCACCTTCTCCGACATCACCGACCGCGTGGAGGCGGACCGGGCGCTGAAGCAGGCAAACGAGACGCTCGAAATGCGCGTGCAGGAACGCACCGCCGAGCTCACCCGCGTCAACACGGAGCTCGCGGAGGCGCGCGCTTCGGCGGAGGAAGCCAATATCGGCAAGACGCGTTTCTTTGCGGCCGCGGGGCATGACATCCTTCAGCCGCTCAACGCGGCACGGCTCTATTCGTCGTCGCTCGTCGAGCGGCTCGGCGATTCGGAAAACCGCATGCTGATCCACAACATCGACTCCTCGCTCGAGTCGGTCGAAGCCATTCTCGGCGCCGTGCTCGACATCTCCCGGCTCGACACGGGCGCGATGAAGCCGCGCTTCCAGACCGTGGCGCTGAAGGACCTGCTCCGGCGCATCGAGACCGACTTTGCCCCGATGGCCCGCACGAAGAACCTGAGCTTCAAGGTGGTTCCAAGCTCGCTTGTCGTGCGTACCGATCCGAACCTGCTGCGTCGCCTCGTCCAGAACCTCGTCTCCAACGCCATCAAATACACCAACACGGGCAAGATCGTCGTCGGCGTCCGGCGCAGGGGCACGGCGGCCCATATCCAGGTGGTGGATTCGGGCATCGGCATTCCCGCCTCGAAATTCCGTACCGTCTTCAAGGAATTCGCCCGGCTCGACGAGGGCGCCCGCACGGCGCCGGGGCTCGGTCTTGGCCTGTCGATCGTCGACCGCATCTCGCGCGTGCTCGGGCATCCGGTCGACCTGCAGTCCGTGCCGGGCCGCGGCACGAGCTTCAAGGTGCGGGTCCCAGTCGACGAATCGGCGGCGCGGCTGAAAGCGGAAACGCCTCCGCCCGTTGCGAAGGCGGAAGCGCTGACGGGACTGCGCGTCGTCTGCATCGACAACGAACCCAAGATTCTCGACGGCATGCGCGTGCTGTTGTCCGGCTGGGGGTGCGAGGTGACACTTGCCGATTCGCTTGCGGCGACCGAGACGCTTGCGGCGACAGATCTCCAGAAACCCCACGCCATCATCGCCGACTACCATCTCGGCGACGGCACCGGCATCGAGGCTATCGCAGCGCTCCGCGCATCGCTCGGCACAGGCATTCCGGCGCTGCTCATCACCGCCGACCGCACCCCGGAGGTGCGCGCGGAGGCGGACCGGAACGATATAGCGATGCAGAACAAGCCGGTGCGGCCGGCATCCATGCGTGCCTGGCTGAGCCAGCTCTCGGTGGCCGGACGCGTGGCGGCGGAGTGACAGCGGCGTCGTGTCGTCAGGCGGCCGCCTTCGCGGCCCCGATCTTCGTCAGCTGGATCACCGCCTGGGTGCGGCTGTCGACATTGAGCTTCAGCAGGATCGCCGAGACATGGGCCTTGATGGTCGCCTCGGAAACGCCGAGCTCATAGGCAATCTGCTTGTTGAGCAGGCCTTCGGCAAGCATGGCGAGCACCCGCGACTGCTGCGGCGTCAGCGTGCGCAGCCGGTTGATCAGGTCGGCGACCTCGGCGTCGGGCTCCATGCCGCGGCTATAGCCGCCGGGCGTATAGATATTGCCCTCCAGCACCGCCGCTATGCCGGTGCGGATCTCGTCGATCGCGGCAGATTTGGAAATGAAGCCCGAGGCGCCAAGGTCGAGCGCCCGACGGATGGTCGCGTGATCGTCGCTTGCCGAGACGATGACCACGGGGAGGCTCGGGAATTCCGCCCGCAACGCGATGAGGCCGGAGAGACCACTGACGCCGGGCATCGCGAGGTCGAGCAGCATCAGGTCGGCGGACGCATTGTCGGAGGCGGCGGTCCGCGCGGCCTCGAAGTCGCCAGCCTCGATGATGGCAGGATTTCCGTCCATACCGGTCAGCGCCTGTTTCAGCGCGCCGCGAAACAGCGGGTGATCGTCGGCGATGATGATTGTCGATGCTTCCATGCGGCTCCCTCCCAAGAGCGCGGACAGACGGCAAGACCCGCCCGAATCCGCGATCCTGCACCCAGGCGCCTCGGGGCCGCCGTCGGGAACCCGTCTCAGGTCTTCTGAGGCTCCAGTTCCGTCCCGGGGGCGGCGTCCTCTTCGCCACCCTCGAGATTCTTCACGATGTCCATGAAGCGCTGCATCATTCTTTCCATGATGCCCATGGTCCGGTCAATCTCCTCGTCGGTGGGAAGGCGCGGTTTCAGGGCGTTCGACGGCATATTCCCGCCCTTTTCCAAGGCCTCCACCCGCTTCGTCAGCAAGTCGAGCTCCTTCTCGAACGCCGCCCGTTCGTCGGCGGCCATGCGGCAGGCGATCTGGCCGTTCGTCTCGCGGCAGAGCGACACCTCGCCCGTCACCGTGTCGAGCCGTACCAGGCCGCTTTCCGTCCGCTCCATCCGAAAGCGTCCTTCGCCTTCCGCGCGCGCCGTCGAGGCGGCCGCGAGCAGAACGGGCAACATCAGGCCGATGAGTACGATGCGCATGTTCGTCCCTCCAAAAATCATGCTCGCCGCGGTCGCGACCAGTGGACAATTTCCCGACGATGCTGCAAGCGCTATCGCGGGAGGCCCCGCGGCCATCGGAGAAACATCCATGTCGTCCCCAATATACAAGATCGTTCCGGCAAGTCTGTGGCAAAAAGCACGGGAAACGGGAACGTTCGTCGGCTCGCTGGTCGACCTGACCGACGGCTTCATCCACTTCTCCACCGCGACCCAGACCATCGAAACGGCGGCCCGCCACTTCAAGGGTCAGAAGGATCTCATTCTCGTTGCCGTCGACGAGGAGAAACTCGGAGACACGGTGATCTACGAGCCGTCGCGTGGCGGCGACCTCTTCCCGCATCTTTACGGCACGCTTCCGATGGAGGCGGTCATCTGGGAAAGGCCGCTGCCGCTCGGCGATGACGGCCTTCATGTCTTTCCGGAGATGGAGGCATGATCGGGCCCCTCGCCGGCATCGCCCGCAAGGGCCTCTTCCTGTTCGATCCGGAAACGGCGCACGGCCTGTCGATCGCCGCCCTGCGGTCCGGGCTGGTGCCGGGCTGCCGGCGCAGCGATCCGCGGCTCGCCCAGACGGTCGCCGGCATCGCCTTTCCCAATCCGCTCGGCCTGGCGGCGGGATACGACAAGAATGCCGAGGTTCCGGAAGAGATCCTGAAGCTCGGCTTCGGTTTCACGGAGATCGGCACCGTCACGCCGCGGCCCCAAACCGGCAACCCCAAGCCGCGCATCTTCCGGCTTGCCGCAGACGAGGCCGTGATCAACCGCCTCGGCTTCAACAACGAGGGTCATGCGACCGCGCTGGAGCGGCTGAAGCGCTGCTCGCGCCGGGCGCTGATCGGCGTCAACATCGGGGCGAACAAGGGCAGCGAAGACCGCATTGCCGATTATGTCGCCGGTATCCGCACCTTCTACGATGTGGCGCGCTACTTCACGGCCAACATCTCCTCGCCGAACACGCCGGGCCTGCGCGATCTGCAGGGCCGCGAGAGCCTGGCCGCGCTGCTCGCAGCGGTGCTGCAGGCGCGCAACGAGGAAAGGACGCGCAGCGGCCGGCATGTGCCCGTCTTCCTGAAGATCGCACCCGACCTGACGGAGGAAGGGCTGGACGACATCGCCGCCGAAGCGCTCTCCCACGATCTCGATGGGCTCATCGTCTGCAACACCACGCTTTCGCGCGACGGTCTGACGGACCGAACCCACGCGGGCGAGGCCGGCGGCCTTTCCGGCCGGCCGCTCTTCGACAAGTCGACCGCCGTTCTCGCGCGGATGCGCAAGCGGGTGGGGGCGAGCCTGCCGATCATCGGGGTGGGCGGCGTCGGGTCGGCGGAGACGGCGGCGGAGAAGATCCGCGCCGGCGCGGACCTTGTGCAGCTCTATTCCTGCATGGTCTATGGCGGCCCGGGGCTGCCAGGCCGCATTCTCGAGGGCCTCTCGGCGCTCTGCGTCCGGGATGGGCTTGCCAACATCCACGACCTGCGCGACAGCCGGGTCGATCACTGGGCGGCCCGTCCCCTTTGACCCGCCCGGAACCAACGCCGCCCTTTGCCGTTCCCGTCGTGTACGGGTGGAGCGCCCGGCAGATGCCCGAGCGGCGGTAGCCGGACGCCGACCCCGCTTTGACGGAGGCGGCCATGGCAGATAACGAGGACGATCGCATTCGGCGGCGGGCCTACCGGATCTGGGAAGAGGAAGGACGGCCGGAAGGGCGGGAATACAGCCACTGGCTGCGCGCCCGGCAGGAAGAACGAGCGAGCGGCCTGCCAGACGATATGAGCCGGGCCGACGCGGCCGAGATCGCGAAAAACACAGTGCCGCCCGGGACCGTTCCCGACAATCCGACACGCGCGGCGGCACTGCCCACGTCCGCCGCCGCGGTCGATGGACTGCGGCCGAAGGCCAGTGCCGCGGCCGGCAAGACCGGCACGAAGGCGCCGCCGCTCGACGAACGGGACATCGACACCCAACTCGACGAACCGAATGCCTGAGCGGTTCAGCCGGCCGTGAAATGCCGTTGCGCCTGCGCCGGCAGTCGCCACGCAAGGAAGACGCCGCGCATCAGGAGGAAGAGATTGAGCGCGATCCACAGCCCGTGGTTTGCCAGAAACGGCACCAGCAGCGCAAGCGCGACCAGGTAGCCGGCAAAGGCCGCGAGCATCATGTTGCGCATGGCGGCCGACCAGGTCGCGCCGATGTAAACGCCGTCCATCTGGAAGGCGAGCGCGCCCGTCAGGGCCGTAAGGGCGGCCCAGGGCACGTAGCGCGCCGCTTCCGCGCGGATTTCCGGCACGGTGGTCAGCAGGCCGACGATCGCCTCTCCAAACACGAGAAAGAAAAGCGTGGTCGCGAGCGCAAGACCGAGGGACCAGCCGAATGTGAGCTTGACGGCGCGGTCGAAGGCCGGGCGATAGCCGGCGCCGAACGCTCGACCGACAAGCTGCTCGGCGGCATTGGCAAGCCCGTCGAGATAATAGCCCGCGACGAGAAACATGTTCATCAGCACCGCGTTTGCCGCGAGCGAAAGCGGACCGAGCGCCGTTCCGATCCGCGTCATCAGCGTGAAGGCGCCGAGCAGCACGAAAGTGCGGATCATGATGTCGCGGTTGAGCGAGAAGAGCGCCGCCAGCCTGTCCCGGGCAAAGATTTCCGCAATTGCAGGGCGTTCGTCGCGTCTAAAGCGGCGGAGAACGAGACAGAGACCGACAAGCACGCCGGCCGTCTCACCCGCGACGGTGCCCCAGGCGATGCCGGCGATGCCCCAGCCGAGATGCAGCCCGAGCAGGATCGACAGCCCGATGTTGATGCCGTTGATGACAGTCTGCAGCAGGAGGCCCGTCATGCCCTGGCCCCGCCCCAGAACGAATCCGAGCAGTGCGTAGTTGGTCAGCGCCATGGGGCCGGAGAGCACGCGAATCGAGAAGTAGGTCGACGTCGCCGCCGCCACGCCGGACCCGGGGCCCATGAGCGCGAGACCCGCGGCGAGCAGCAGCGGCGACAGCAGCACGATCGCCGTGCCGCCGACGACCGCAATGACGAGCGAACGCCAGAAGACGGATTGCTCCTCGCGCCGGTCGCCGCGACCGAAGGCCTGGGCCACCAGGCCCGTCGTGGAGGCACGCAGGAAATTGAAGCTGGCGAAGACGAGGTCGAACAGGACGGCGCCGATGGCGAGCCCGGCAAGCACGTCGGCCGAGCCGAGCCGGCCGGCGACGGCCGTATCGGTCAAGCCGAGAAGCGGCGTGGTGAGGAAGCCGAGCGTCATCGGAATGGCGATGGAGAGCACCAGCCGGTGCGTCACCACGAAGGGGCCGGAGCCGTCGCTCCGTATCACGTGCGTGCCGTCCATGGGAATCCTTGCGGGCTTGCCGACAGGCATGCCGGGGAGAATCAGGTCAACTGGCGAGTACCATGGCCCAGTAGGGCCGGCTCCCGGAAGAGGGATTCGCGACAACGGCGACGCCGAGGCCGCGATAGCCCGGCCCGAGCATGTTCACCAGGTGCTTCGGCGACCGGACCCACGCGTCGAAGGCTTCCGCCGTGCTCTCCTGACCGGCCGCGATGTTTTCGGCAGCCGGAAGCGGCACCTCCATGCCCTTCATCCGTTTCAGGAAATTGGCGCCGGCGCCGATATTGTGCTCCATGCGGCCGACAGCCGCCATACGCGCGGCCTGGTCCATCGCCGCCCGGGCGGCGGCCGGGTCGCGGCCAAGCGCCGGCAGTCCGCGACCGGCCCTGAGCGCGTTGATCAGGGCGAGCGTCTCGTCCGTGCGATCCGCC
>NZ_JAKGBU010000133.1 GCF_021555155.1 Rhizobium alarense | reverse complement strand
TTGCCGCCGACGCGGTGGGAAGCGCCGGTCGCACGCTCCTCATCGAGCCGATCAACGGGCGCGACATGCCGGGCTATTTCCTCAACGATTTCAACCGTGCGGCGGAGATCGTCGAGAAACTGAATCATCCTCACCTGAAACTTCAGTTCGACATCTACCACCGGCAGATCCTGCATGGCGACGTGCTCAGGGGACTTCGGGCGATGATGCCGGTCATCGGCCATGTCCAGGTGGCATCGGTGCCGGACAGGCACGAGCCCGGCACGGGTGAACTCGATGATTTCCGCATCTTCACGGCCCTCGATGACCTCGGCTACCAAGGGTGGGTCGGCTGCGAATACCGGCCTGCCGGCGCGACTGCGGAAGGTCTCGGCTGGCTGGCACGCGTGGAATGTACCGATCGGGCAGGCAACGAAATTGCGGCGCACAATCTGGGTGCAATCTTTTGATGCGGTGCGGTGACGAACTTGCCTTGACGGGCCTTCCATTTGCAGCTTTGCTTGCAACTGATCTGGTGGACCAACCAGTAGATCAGTTGGAGGGGGATGTGGCGATGGACGGACGTCCGGTGCTGGCCGAGATGCCGAAGGTGGGCAAGTCGCTCGACCGCCGCACGGCACGCGACCTCATCGCCGAGAAGATCATGGTGCTGATCGCCACCAACATGCTGCGCCCCGGCGACGAGCTGCCGGGCGAGCGGGAATTGGCCAATGTCATGCATGTGAGCCGCGAGACGGTGCGCGGCGCCATCCAGCAGCTTGCCGCCCGTGGCATTCTCGAAGTGGCACAGGGCAGTCGGACGCGGGTGAACGACGTGGATCTCAGCCATCTGACGGTGACGATCGCCTCGCCGAACGCCATCGACAGCTATGACCTCGACTCCGTGCACGCGGCGCGGCTGCTCATCGAGCTCAGCGTTGTCGGCGACGCGGCTGAACGGATCGATGCGGAGACGCTCGCCAAGCTCGATGACCTCCTGGAAGCACACCGGATCGGCGGCGACGACGCCATGCGCTTCCTGATCTGCGACCGCGAGTTCCATGTGGCGATCTACCGGGCCTGCGGCAACCCGCTGCTCTCGGATTTCGTGACCGACCTCTATACCTACATGATGGATTTCCGCCGTTCGGCCATGTCGCGGCCCGGCGCGATTGCCGCGAGCTTCCGCGACCACGTCGAGATCGTCGAGGCACTGCGCCGGCACGATCGCGGGGCGGTGGTGGAGGCCTTCCGCAAGCATCTGCTGCGCATCTACGAGACAACGAAGGAATTGCTCGCCGGCGAGGACGCGGCATTGGTCCGCGCCGGCCGGGCCGAATGACACGAGGGGGAGCCCGGCCGGACCGGGACGGCAGGACGGAGGAGGTTCGCCGCAAATGCATGTGATGGTAATCGGGGCTGCCGGCATGGTCGGCCGCAAACTGGTGGAGAAGATCGCGGCCCAGCCGGGCGCGCTCGGCTACGACGTCGAGGCGTTGACGCTCGTCGACGTGATCGCGCCGCCGGTGCCTGCCCAGCTCGCGTCGATCGCGTCGGCGCTGGCGCTCGACCTTTCCGAGCCGGGAGCCGCCGGTAAACTCGTGGCGAGGCGACCGGATGTCGTCTTCCATCTCGCCGCCATCGTCTCGGGCGAGGCGGAGGCGGATTTCGATCTCGGCTACAGGGTCAATCTCGACGGTACCCGCTGGCTTTTCGAGGCAATCCGCCAGGAAGGCATGACGGCGCCCTACAAGCCGCGCGTTATCTTCGCCTCCTCGATCGCCGTCTTCGGTGAACCCTTCCCGGAAAAGATCGGCGACGAGTTCTTCACGACGCCGCTGACCAGCTACGGCACGCAGAAGGCGATCTCCGAACTGCTTCTCGCCGACTATACGCGCAAGGGCTTCTTCGATGGCGTCGGCATCCGGCTGCCGACCATCTGCATCCGTCCGGGCAGGCCGAACAAGGCCGCGTCGGGCTTCTTCTCCAACATCCTGCGCGAGCCTCTCGCCGGGCAGGAGGCCGTGCTGCCGGTGGACGAGAGCGTGCGCCACTGGTTCGCCAGCCCTCGGTCGGCGGTCGGCTTCTTCCTCCATGCCGCGCGCATGGATACGGCGCGCATCGGCCCGCGCCGCAACCTCACCATGCCCGGCCTGTCGGCGCTGGTCGGCGAGGAGATCGCAGCGCTCGGGCGCATTGCCGGGCAGAAGGCGGTGGCGCTCATCCGGCGTGAACCGGATCCGGTGATCCGGCGGATCGTCGCCGGCTGGGCGACCGATTTCGATGCCCGGCGGGCCGGTGAACTGGGGTTCAAGGCGGAAAGCACCTTCGACGAGATCATCCGCATCCACATCGAAGACGAGCTGAAGGGAAATATCTGACATGGCGGCGGCAGAGCGAGCAGGCGAGGGCAAGATCGCGCTGGTGACGGGCGGCGGGACCGGCGTCGGCTACGGCATGGCGAAGGCACTGAGCGCGGCGGGCTACACGATGGTCATTACCGGCCGGCGCGTCGACGTGCTCGAAAAGGCCGCCCGCGACATGGCGGCGGAGACAGGCGGCACGGTCCGGGCGGTGGCCTGCGATATCGGCGATCCGGCGAAGGTGGCGGCGCTCTTCGAGACGATCAGGCGCGAATTCGGCCGGCTCGATCTGCTGGTCAACAATGCGGGTTCCAACGTGCCGGCGATCCCGATGGAAGAGATCACCTTCGAGCAGTGGAGCGGCATTGTCGCGGCGAACCTCACAGGCGCCTTCCTCTGCACGCAGCAGGCGTTCCGGCTGATGAAGGCGCAGGACCCGCGCGGCGGGCGTATCATCAACAACGGCTCGATCTCGGCCTCTGTGCCGCGGCCGCACTCGGCGCCCTATACGGCGACGAAGCACGCGATCACCGGGCTTACCAAGTCGACGGCGCTCGACGGGCGCAGGTTCGATATCGCCTGCGGCCAGATCGATATCGGCAATGCGGCGACCGACATGACGTCGAAGATGAATTCCGGCGTGCTGCAGGCGAATGGCGACGTGGCCAGCGAGCCGACGATCCCGGTGAAGCACATCGCCGATGCGGTCGTCTACATGGCGAGCCTGCCGCTGGAGGCCAACGTGCTCACGATGACGGTGATGGCGACGACAATGCCGCTCGTCGGGCGGGGATAGATTTCGACGGATGTCGGTGCGGCGGTCGAGGGGTCCGGGAGAGCCCTGCCGCAGCGCCGGTCCGGTTAGGCAATTCGGTTCTGGGAGGAACGTAAATGGCAGGCGTTGACTTCGTCGATGTGAGGAAATCCTTCGGCGCCTTTCCGGTCATCAAGGGCGTCGACATCGAGATCGAGGACGGCGAATTCGTCATCCTGGTTGGCCCGTCCGGCTGCGGCAAGTCCACGCTGCTGCGCATGCTGGCGGGGCTCGAGAACATCACGGCGGGCGAGATCCGCATCGGCGACCGGGTGGTGAACGCGCTGCCGCCGAAGGAGCGCGACATCGCGATGGTGTTCCAGAACTACGCGCTCTATCCGCACATGACGGTCGCTGACAACATGGCCTTCTCGCTGATGCTGGCGAAGAGTTCCAGGTCCGAGATCGACAGCCGCGTCTCGAAGGCGGCCGATATCCTCGGCCTGAACAAGCTGCTCGACCGCTATCCGCGCCAGCTTTCCGGCGGCCAGCGCCAGCGGGTCGCCATGGGCCGCGCCATCGTGCGCGACCCGCAGGTGTTCCTGTTCGACGAACCCCTGTCGAACCTCGATGCCAAGCTGCGCGTCGCCATGCGCGCCGAGATCAAGGAGTTGCACCAGCGGCTGAAGACGACGACCGTCTATGTCACGCACGACCAGATCGAGGCCATGACCATGGCCGACAAGATCGTCGTCATGCATGACGGCGTCGTCGAGCAGATCGGCGCGCCGCTCGACCTCTACGACAACCCGGCCAATCTGTTCGTCGCGGGTTTCATCGGTTCGCCGGCGATGACCATGATCAAGGGCCGGCTCGACGCCGGCGACCCGCATTCCTTCATCACCACCGACGGCACGCGCCTGCCGGTCGCAAAGCCGGCCGCGGCCGCGAAGGGCAGGGATCTCGTCTATGGCCTCCGCCCCGAATATATCGCGCTCGATGCCAGCGGCCTGCCGGCGGAAGTCGTGGTGATCGAGCCGACGGGCTACGAGACCCAGCTGATCGTCAAGCTCGGCGGCTCGGACGTGACCTGCGTCTTCCGGGATCGGGTGACGGCGCGTCCGGGCGAAACGATCCACGTGTCGATCGATGCCGCTCATGTGCATCTCTTCGACGCGGAGACGGGCAGGAGGCTCGTCGACTGAACACCGTCGGCGGCCGGAGGGAGGGAGGAGCCTCCTGTTACGGCCGTCCGCGGGAAGGGTTCCCGGCCACCGCCGGGTGCCGATGCCGCCGCATTCGCCCAAGCGGGATGGTGGATGCCGGAAGGACGAACTCCCGCTGACCAAAGGAGGAGTGACCAATGACGTTCAAGAGACGCGATTTTCTTGCCGCATCCGCCGCCATGGCCGGCATCGCCGGCCTCGGCATCCGCCCGGGCTTCGCGCAGGCCGCCGAGCCCGTCTATACGCCGGAGGAAGGCGCGAGCCTGCGCCTCCTGCGCTGGAGCCCCTTCGTTCAGGGCGACGAGGATGCCTGGCTCGCCAACACCAAGAAATTCACCGAGGCGACCGGCGTCGAGGTCCGTGTCGACAAGGAGAGCTGGGAGGATATCCGCCCGAAGGCCGCCGTCGCGGCGAATGTCGGGTCGGGCCCGGACATGGTGATGTGCTGGTTCGATGACGCACACCAGTATCCCGACAAACTCGTCGACCTGACCGAACTCGCCACCTATCTCGGCGACAAGTACGGCGGCTGGTACGACGGCATGAAGGGCTACGCGACGCGCGACGACAAGTTCATCGCCATGCCGCTCACGGCCATCGGCAACGCCGTCGTCTACCGGCAGAGCCACATGGAGGCTGCCGGTTTCAAGGAGTTCCCGAAGGATACGGCCGGCTTCCTGGAACTCTGCAAGGCACTGAAGGCCAAGGGTACGCCGGCCGGCTTCCCGCACGGCAAGGCCGTTGGCGACGGCAACAACTACGCCCACTGGCTGCTCTGGAGCCATGGCGGCAAGATGGTGGACGAAAAGGGCGTCGTCTCCATCAACAGCAAGGAAACGATCGCCGCGATCAACTATGCCAAGCAGCTCTACGAGACCTTCATTCCGGGCACGGAGAGCTGGCAGGACATCAACAACAACCGCGCCTTCCTCGCCGGCCAGGTCTCGCTGATCGCCAACGGCGTCTCGGCCTACTACGCCGCCAGGAAGGATCCGGCGCTTGCCGAGATCGCAGCCGACATGCGCACGACCAACTTCCCGATCGGTCCGGTCGGCGAGAGCGTCGAGCTGCACCAGACGAGCTCGCTGCTGCTCTTCAGCCACACGCAGTATCCGGAAGCGGCAAAGGCCTACATCAAGTTCATGATGGAAGCCGACCAGATGAACGCCTGGATCACGGGCGCCAGCGCCTATTGCTGCCAGCCGCTCAAGGCCCTCGCCAACAACCCGATCTGGACGGCCGACCCGATCCACGCGCCCTATGCGCGCGCCTCGGAGACGCTGCGGCCGAACGGCTATGCCGGCCCGCTCGGCTATGCCTCGGCTGGCGTCATGGCGGACTATGTGCTCGTCGACATGTTCGCTGCCGCCGTCACCGGCCAGATGACGCCGGAGGACGCGGCGATCGAGGCCGAGCGCCGCGCCAACCGCTACTACCGCGTCTGATCCCGACGCCGGAGAAAATCGTCGCCGGCGGCCCCGTGCCGCCGGCGAGCTGGAACAGTTGCCAAGCGGGAGAACAGGAAATGTCCACCGTGCCGTCCGGAAAGCCGCCATCCGCCATGGCGTCGCTGATGCAGAACAACAATGTGCTCGGCTTCCTCTTCATGCTGCCGGCCGCGGTGTTTCTCGTCTGCTTCCTCACCTATCCGCTGGGCCTCGGCGTCTGGCTCGGCTTCACCGACACGCGCATCGGCCGCGACGGTATCTTCATCGGCGTCGAGAACTACCAGTTCCTGGCGCGCGACCAGGTGTTCTGGCTCTCGGTCTTCAACACGCTGCTCTACACCACCGCCGCCTCGGTGCTGAAATTCGCGCTCGGCCTCTGGCTGGCGCTGCTGCTCAACGAGAACCTGCCCTACAAGTCCTTCTTCCGCGCCATCGTGCTCCTGCCGTGGGTCGTGCCGACCGTGCTCTCGGCGCTCGCCTTCTGGTGGATCTACGACAGCCAGTTTTCGATCCTCTCCTGGTCGCTGATGCAGATCGGATTGATCGACGGTCCGATCAACTTCCTCGGCGATTCGACCAATGCGCGCGCCTCCGTCATCGCGGCCAATGTCTGGCGCGGCATCCCCTTCGTCGCGATCTCGCTGCTCGCCGGCCTGCAGACCATTCCCGCATCGCTGCAGGAAGCGGCTTCGCTCGACGGCGCGACGAGCTGGCAGCGGTTCCGCTATGTGACATTGCCGATGCTGACGCCGATCATCGCCGTCGTCATGACCTTCTCGGTGCTCTTCACCTTCACCGACTTCCAGCTCATCTACGTGCTGACCAAGGGCGGACCGGTGAATGCGACGCATCTGATGGCGACGCTCTCCTTCCAGCGCGGCATTCCCGGCGGCCAGCTCGGCGAGGGCGCGGCGATCGCCGTCGCCATGGTGCCGTTCCTGCTCGCCGCCATCATGTTCAGCTTCTTCGGCCTGCAACGCCGCAAATGGCAGCAGGGCGGCCAGGATTGATCTCGGGAGACAGACCATGACAATGACCACCAAAGTCCCGGCCGACGTGCTTACAGACAATGCCGAGGGCATGAGCTACCTCAACCGCCTGCCGCGTCGCATCGTCGTCCTCTACCTGCCGATGGCCGTCTTCGTCTTCGTGCTGCTGTTCCCGTTCTACTGGATGGCGATCACGGCCGTGAAGCCGAACGCGCAGCTCACCGACTACAACAACTACAGCCCGTTCTGGGTCGTCGGTCCGACGCTCGACCACATCAAGTATCTCCTGTTCCAGACGTCCTATCCGGGCTGGCTGTGGAACACGATGCTGGTCGCCGTCTGCTCCACCTTCCTGTCGCTGGCAGCCTCGGTCTTCGGCGCCTATGCGATCGAGCGCGTGCGCTTCACCGGCTCGCGCTCCGTCGGGCTGCTGATCTTCCTCGCCTATCTGGTGCCGCCGTCGATCCTCTTCATCCCGCTGGCCTTCATCGTCTTCAAGCTCGGCATGTATGACTCGCGGCTGGCGCTGATCTTTACCTATCCGACCTTCCTCATTCCCTTCTGCACCTGGCTGCTGATGGGCTATTTCCGCTCGATCCCCTTCGAACTCGAGGAGAGCGCGCTGGTGGACGGCGCGACGCGCTGGCAGATCCTCGTCAAAATCATCCTGCCGCTCGCCGTGCCCGGCCTGATCTCCGCCGGCATCTTCGCCTTCACGCTGTCGTGGAACGAATTCATCTATGCGCTGACCTTCATCCAGTCGTCGGAGAACAAGACGGTGCCCGTCGGCGTGCTGACGGAACTGGTGCGCGGCGACGTCTTCGAATGGGGATCGCTGATGGCGGGTGCGCTCTTCGGCTCGCTGCCCGTCGTCATCCTCTACTCCTTCTTCGTCGACTACTACGTTTCGTCCATGACGGGCGCCGTGAAGGAATAGGTTCTCGTTCGGTTTTCTGATGTCGGGATTCGTTGCATGAACCAGATCGACCTGAAGGGGCAGCACGCCGTGGTGACCGGCGGCGGGCAGGGCCTCGGATATGCCATGGCGAAGCGCATGATCGCCTCCGGTGCCATCGTCACCCTGTGGGACATGGACGGCCCGCTGCTCGAAACGGCGGTCTCGGCGCTCGGCGGCAGCAGCGGCAGCGCGACCGTCGACGTGACGGACTACGACGGCGTGGAGTCGGCCCTGAAACAGACCGAGCGCGCGCGGGGCCCGGTCTCGATCGTCATCAACTCGGCCGGCATAGCCGGTCCCGCCGCGTCGCTCGATGCCTATGACCTTGCGATGTGGAAGAAGATCATCGACGTCAATCTCACCGGCACCTTCCACGTCTGCCGGGCCGTCGTGCCGGGCATGAAGGCGCGCGGCTACGGCCGCATCGTCAACATCGCGTCCATCGCCGGCAAGGAAGGCAACCCGAACGCCTCGGCCTATTCGGCCTCCAAGGCCGGTGTGATCGGCCTCACCAAATCGCTCGGCAAGGAGCTTGCCGGCCTCGACATCGCCGTCAACTGCATCACGCCGGCCACCGCCGAGACGCGCATCCTCGAACAGCTAACCCCGGAATTCATCGACTACATGCGCAGCAAGATCCCGCGCGGCCGGTTCCTCGAGGTGGAGGAGGCGGCCGCGATGGTCGCCTGGCTCGTCTCGCGGGAAAACAGCTTCACGACCGCCGCGGTCTTCGACCTCTCGGGCGGGCGCGCGACCTATTGAGGTTCGGCCTCCGAGAAGGGCGCGGCGGATAAGCGGTGGACGTCCGTCGGTCATGACGCCGGGCTTCAAGGTCGTACCCTTGCGTGGGGGGGCGGGAAGACGCCGCC
>NZ_JAKGBU010000132.1 GCF_021555155.1 Rhizobium alarense | reverse complement strand
AATTTGTTCGTCGTCTTGCTTGTCATAGACCCTACTTCTCACGAGTTGGGGTCTCCGGCAAACCCGGCGCGGTTCACACTGAGTTGCCGCAGCGGGACGAAAGGGCCGACATCGTCGACCTGCTGCCGTTCAACTTCGCCAGAACCGAAGCCGCCTGACACAATAAGGTTCCAAACGTTGATCCGCTGCCAATCAACGGGTTGGCGTCAACGTGCAGCGAAAATCGCGCTTACACTCCCCCTCCATCCGCCAGCAAAAGACGGATGGTCAGACGAAACAGGTGGGGGGTCAAAATTGGACACCGGTCACCCCGCCAGAGGGGTCAATATTCCACGCCGAAACACAGCGTGACGAGGCGGTACGCCAACGTACGAGTACCGGTCAGACTCTGGTGGCAAGCCGTCACGCAAGTGATATGATGTGGGCTTCGCTGAACCATGGGAGGTGGGAATGCGTGCTTATGTACTCACCCTTGCGATGGGAGTGCTATCCGCTTCAAACGCGGCAGCAGAGCCCTTGATATTTCACACGGCGCATTTCGATGACAACACCGTGGTCAGTCTCAGTCTTGTGAGTAATCACACGGCAGAGCGAGCTGGATTTGATTACGACGTCCTTATATCGCTCTCACAAGGCGGTGTTGCGAGCGGGACCGTCTACAGTGATCCGGGAAAGCATCGAGCATTCGTGAAATGCAGTAATCCCGCCAAGGTGTCCGTCCGGGGCATCGACTATCCGGTGCGCACATTGAGCCCGGGAGGGGACGACTGGAAGGACGATCTTTGGAGGGCGGTCTGCATGACCCCTGTCTCGTAGACCAAATTATCCTCGGACGGAATGGGGCCAGATTCACGCCGCAAATACCAAACATCTATCGGGAGCCGACGTCCCGGAAGCGGCACTGAACTTTGCGGTATCCAGTGGGCGGGCGGAACTGGCGTTTGCAGCCGGGCCATCAGGGCGGCCGATACGACAAGCGGCGCATCGAGTGATTTTGCCAAAGTCTCAAGTCGCTGGGCGACGTTGACCACGTCGCCGATGACCGTGAATTCGCTGTGACATCCGCTGTCCAGAACGCCCCCGACAACCGCCCCATAGTGCAGGCCAATTCCCGCGTATAGCGCAGGGTAGCCGTTCAGCATGCTGTGGTTCTTCCAATCGTTCAGTGCATCGATGAGGTCGAGAGCGCATGCCAAGGCCCGGTCTGCGTCGCCCTCTGTCGGCGTAGGTTGGCCGAACACCGCCATGACCCCGTCCCCGATGAACTTGTCGACGGTCCCGCCATGTTGAAAGATGGTCCCGGAAACAAGGTGGCGGTATTCCGCCAGCGCCAGGGCCAGTTCGCGGGCGGGAGCGGTTTCGGCAAAGCTCGTAAAATCCCGCAGGTCGACGAACATAATCGCCGCGTTGCGACGTTCAAGATCGAGGTTTGAGCTGCCTTCCTCGAGGTCCGCGACAACGAGTGGCGAGAAGAAGCGCGAAAGATTGAGACGCCGCTTGTCGGCTTTCAGTGCCTCGTTTTGGGTCCTGTCGTGGTCCCTCGCAAGCAAGTAGATAGCGAAAGCTGTAAAGCCGAAGCTTACCGTGAGGCCCAGGTCTTGGTTGAAGAATGCTGCAAGCATCGACATCACGTCGGCCGTATGATGTCTGGCCGCCGTGATCGCCAGCATGGCTATCCAGGAAACCAGGACAATGCCGGAGAAGACAAGCACGAGCCGACGATCTTGCTTTAGGCCGACATGGTTGAGCAGAATGAAAGCCACCACCAAACTGGTCGTCGTCAGGTTGTGGTTTTCGGTAACCGGTCCGCCAAGAATGTGCGCGTATAGAATGAGCGCCACCAGCAGCGCGTCGAGAACGACAAAGAGCGTCTTCAACCAGGAGAAACCAGGCAGGAACCGCGCGGTCGCTACGGAAGCGATGCTGATGACGAGATAGCTGACGACGACGAGGAAATGGGTCCTGTCGGCACCGTCGCTGCCGCCCAGCAACAGGTTGGCGAGAAGGATGGCGAAGGCGACGAACCGCAACAGGATTGAACGGATTTCCCGTGCGGTGTCCCATTGGGCGCTAAGTGAAGACGTCATGTTTGTCGCTTGAAGAGGCGGATGGGTTTCGAAGACCTATCTGTTGGCCGAGCCCGCTTGTCTCGGTTACCGTGGAGGAGTGTGGGACACGGCCATGCAAAGGGCCGCGTCCCGATGTATCGGCTTACTTGACCTCGGTGACGGTCAGCTTGCCCTCGACGCGCTCGGCGACGAACTCGATGCTCGCGCCCTCCTTGAGCTTCTCAAGCAGGGCGTCGTCCTTGACGCGGAACACCATCGTCATCGCAGGCATCTCGAGGGACTTGAGCTCCTCGTGGATCAGCGTGACCTTCTTTGCTTTGGCATCGACTTTCTTGACGGTGCCCTTGGTGAATTCCGCCGCGAAAGCGCCGGAGGCGAGGGCGACGGCGAGTGTGGCCGCCGCCGCGAACTTGATGATGGATTTCATTGTCATGTCTCCTTGGAGCTGGATTACTTCTTGGCGACGGTCACGTCGCCATGCATCCCGGCGTCGTAGTGACCGGGAACGAGGCAGGCGATCTTGAACGTGCCGTCGTTGGTGAACTTCCAGATGATCTCGCCGGACTTGCCAGCCGCCAGACGGATCGCGTTCGGATCGTCGTGCTCCATCTCCGGGAACTTCTCCATCACGGCCTTGTGCTCCATGATCTTGTCTTCCTGATCGAGCACGAATTCATGATCGAGTTCGCCTGCGTTCTTGATCGCGAACTTCACCGTTTGGCCCTTGCGGACATTGAAGGTGGCGGGTGTGAAGATCATTTTTCCGTCTTCCGTCTCCTTCATGGTGACGCGGATGGTCTGGGTTGCCTTGGCCTTGTCTCCGGGCTCACCGACAGCCATGGCTTCACCGTGGCCACCAGCATGGGAGCCAGAGGCGAGGGCGGGAGACGCGAGCGCCGCGAGGAACAGTCCGAAAATCGCAGTCTTCATGTTTCAGTCCTTTGATTGGTTGGGAGGGGAGATCAGCCGTTCTTTGCTGGTTTCGGGGTGATCTGCGTCTTTGCATCCTTGGCCTTGGTTGCGTCGGGAAGATCGCCCGTCCACTCCCAGGCTTGGGTACCGGGTGGGTTTTCGTACCAACCGGGATCGGTGTAATCGTCGGCCGCGATGCCCTCGCGAACCTTCACCACGGAGAACATGCCGCCCATTTCGATGGGGCCGTGCGGACCCCATCCGGTCATCATCGGAACGGTGTTCTCCGGAATTTCCATTTCCATCTCGCCCATGTCAGCCATGCCAGCGGTCCCCATCGGCATGTATTCGGGGCGGAGCTTTCTGATCTTTTCCGTGACTTCCCTCTTGTCGACGCCGATGAAGGTCGGGACGTCGTGGCCCATGGCGTTCATCGTATGGTGCGACTTGTGGCAATGGATCGCCCAGTCGCCGGCGTATTTGGCGTCGAACTCATAGGCCCGCATCGCGCCGACCGGGATGTCGATGCTGACCTCCGGCCAACGGGCCTCAGGTCGCACCCAGCCGCCATCCGTACAGGTGACCTCGAAGTCGTAGCCGTGCATGTGGATCGGATGGTTGGTCATGGTCAGGTTGCCGACCCGCACCCGCACCCGGTCGTCCTTCGACACCACGAGCGGGCTGATGCCTGGAAACACACGGCTGTTCCAGGTCCAGAGATTGAAGTCCGTCATCTCCATGACGCGTGGGACGTAGGTGCCCGGATCGATATCATAGCCGCTTAGCAGGAACACGAAATCCCGGTCCACCGGCATGAACTTCTCGTCCTTCGGGTGGATGATGAACATCCCCATCATGCCCATGGCCATCTGGACCATCTCGTCGGAATGCGGGTGATACATGAAGGTGCCGGACTTCACGAGGTCGAACTCGTAGACGAAGGTCTTGCCGACGGGGATGTGCGGTTGTGACAGCCCGCCGACGCCGTCCATGCCGGACGGCAGGATCATGCCGTGCCAGTGGATGGTCGTATGTTCCGGCAGCTTGTTGGTCACGAAGATGCGGACGCGGTCGCCTTCGACCGCCTCGATGGTCGGCCCCGGCGACTGGCCGTTGTAGCCCCAGAGGTGCGCGGTCATACCCTCGGCGATCTCGCGCTCGACCGGTTCGGCGACGAGGTGGAACTCCTTGACGCCGTTATTCATCCGATGGGGCAGGCTCCAGCCGTTGAGGGTCACGACCGGGGTGTAGTCTGGCCCCGATGAGGGACGGACGGGCGTCTGGGTCTCGGCTGACCCCATCACCGCAGCCTCAGGCAGTCCCATATTGGAGGTCTTCGCCCAGGCAGCGGTCGACACCAGTGCGGCGCTCGCGCTGAGTATCTGTCTTCTGTTGAACATGTCTGTGTCCTTTCCTAGTGGCCGCCGCCGCTTTCGGCCGCCGCCGCGACTTCCGTTTCGCCATCGGCTGATCCCGCGCCACCGCCATAGATGGCAGGCGCGAGATTGGCTTCGGCCAACCAGAAATCGCGGTTTGCGCTGACGGCCAGGAGGGTGGAGTTGACCTTCTCCCGGCTGTCGGCGAGCAGTTCGAACGTATTGGTGATCATGCCATTGTAGGTGAGGAGGGATTCTTCCTCGATCTTGGTGCGCAGAGGGACGACGCTGTTGCGGTAGTGGCGCGCGATGTCGTAGTTCGAGCGATAGGCCTGGTAGGCGGACCGCGCCTCGGAACGAACGTTCACGGCTTTTTCTGCGAGCAGGTTGGCAGCCCGCATGTAGGCCAGTTCGCCCTTGCGCACCCGGGCCTTGCCGCTGTCGAAGATCGGGATCACGAACTCCAGCTCGACGTTTCCGGTCGTGTCGACGTTCTTCTCGCCGTCCTCCAACTCACGTTCAGTCTCGAACCCCGTCAGGATTTCGAGATCGGTCACGTAGCGCGTGGCCTCGGTCAGGTTGTAGGACTTGGCCGTGGCATCGAGATCGAGCTTGGCCATCTGCAGATCAACGCGACGTTGCAGGGCTTCCGCCTCGATCAGGTCTCGCTTGATCAGACCCTTCGGAAGCTGCGCCAGGCGATTGGGAATCTGATAATCGGTGTCCGATCCCCAAAGTCCCATCAACCGCGTGAGTTCCTCTTTGGCGAGGCGGGCCTCAAGCCGGGCCTTTGCGGTCTGACCCGCCAATTCGGCATAGAACACATGCTCACGGGCCTGGCCGCCCTTGGTCATTGAACCCGTTTCGCCGAGTTTTTGCGCAAGCTCCGACGCCGCGTCTGCCGCCGCCTGTGCCTGGTTGAGCTGGGCGACCGTTTCCCAGGCGGCAACGGCATTGATCCACGCCCGCCGGGTATCGGCGGCGAGCTGCAAGGTCTGCAGGGCCGCATTGAGCTGGGCCTTGCGGAATTCGGTATCGGCAATGCCGACGTTTTGTTTGTGCGTGGCAAGGGCTAGGATATTGGTGGCGATCAAACCCTCTACGGTCTTGAAGGCCTCCAATCCCGGTGTGCCGATCCCTGTCAGCCCGATACCGACGGTCGGGTTAACCAGCCTGGTCGATTGCCATGCATCCGCAGCGGAGTCACCGAGATCGGCATAGGCTGCCTGGAGGCCCTTGTTGTTGAGGAGGGCGACCTGCACCGCTGTCTCGACGTCGACGCTCTTCTTCGCCAGCAACGTCTTGACCCTGCCCGAGACGGCCTGGGCATCGTGGCGGTTCTGAATCCAGACTGTGTCTTTTCCGGTCGCTTCTGCGGTCTTGTTGGATACGGACGAGAACCCGGAGTTCTTCTGGGAATACTCCGCCGCCGAGACGCATCCACCGAGAATAAGCGGGAGCGCGACAGTCGCCACGAGTTTTAGTTTAATGATCGTCATGACGCGTCTCCTTCCGGAGCCTGCGCGTCGTTCTGGTTTCGCCACGGTTTGGGATCGACCGGGACGCGGTGCGTGTAGCCCGTAACGGGGCTTTGGTAGCGGACCGGGCGAACCTCGACCGGGAGGTCGGCAAGGTCGCCCGAAGCAATGACTTCAGGAGGCAACGTGGCAGCACAACCGCTTGCGATAAGCGGCAAGGCAACCACCAGAAATAGAGGTTTCATGGTGTAATCCGAATAGGAGATGGCAGCGGCGCAGCGGGCAACAACACCCACCTACGCACGTTCAGACCCGCAAGGACGGGCGTGTCCTATTCAGATATTCGGGGGGCGGTGCAGCGGCACGAGTTCGCCAACGACACGATTGTCGTCGATGAAATTATGGATGGAAGACATCACGATGGGGCCGCCGCCCACATCGGCGGTCGCGATAATCGCAAAACTCACGCAGAAGTCTTTGCAGCAGTCCTGCTTGGCAATTTTCTGCATGTCATCCGGAGAGGCGCTTTCGCCTCCATGGACGTGGTCGCCGTTTGTCATCTCGTGGTGATCGTCAGATTGAACAGCCGTCGATGTCGCTATCGACCCATGCATCGCTGCCGAAGCGGCGGGCAATGAGTATCCAGCCAGTGATGCGATGATCACCAAGCGAAGCAGAACCAGCATTTTTGCCAATGTGATTCGATACATACTCATGCCCGAGGACTACCATCAGCCCGGAAGTTGTCAATTGCGAGCTTCATCTAGCCGATGATTCGCGTCGATTATGTGGCGCTGCACAAGGAACCATCCCACCGATGAACGATGAAGGGCCTTGTGAGGCTTCTAACGATGGCAAGGTCAATAGGGTTCTAACAGGGGAGTGCCGAATTTATGGGAGATATGCGGATTACGCCCAGTGACTAACTTAATGGCCTATATCGGGCTTTTCCTAGTCGCCTTCGGCGCAGCCACGGTCCTGCCGTTTCAGTCAGAACCGGTCCTGATTGGCTTGCTCGTTTCGGGCAAATTCTCCGTTCCTGGGTTGATCATTGTTGCAAGTGTCGGAAACATTCTGGGAGCAGTGTGCAACTGGGTCCTCGGCCGGTTCATTCATCGCTTCCAGGACAGGGCTTGGTTTCCGGTGAAGAGGCCCTCGCTAGAAAGAGCCGGTGGTTGTTATCGGCGGTATGGGCGATGGTCGTTGCTGTTCTCTTGGATGCCACTGTTCGGGGATGCGCTGACGGTTGTAGCCGGATTGTTGCGTGAGCCCCTGTGGTCCTTCGTGATCTTCGTGACAGTGGCAAAAGTTAGCCGCTATCTCGTACTCGCGGCGGCAACTCTGGGCACAACGTCAGCCCTTGGATTCTGAGTTTCCACGGCCAGCGAGGAGGGAACATTCTTCTGAAAGGCGCGTTTGAAGGCGAAAGGAATTGCACCTCCATGCCTGTCCTGAAAACAGTTTACCGCTTGGTCCGAATTGCGGCCCTGTGCGTCATGGTGGTAAACCTCCACGGCGCGGCGGCGGCTGACCAATTCAGCGCCAATCACAATTGCCCGTCGATCACCGAGCCGGGCCATCGCTATCCAATATCCGTTCATCATGCCGGTTGCTGCACCAATTTGCATTGCTGCCCGATTCTGACAGAACCGCCGTGTGCAGACGCCCATGCAGTCGGTTCCTCGGCTGCGACACCGGTCCTGAACGAGCCCCTTCCGTTCCTGCTCGTGCGTGCATTCCATCCTCCGCCCAAGCTTCAGTTCTCCTGAAATCGAAAAACACGCAATCTCATGCAAACAGGAGAGTAAAAATGAATACTGTTCTCAAGAGCGCGATCGCGGCCGTCGCTGTACCGGCGATCCTTCTATCCTCATCAATCAACGCTTCCGCACAAACGGCAATGCCGCAGGCCTGCAAATCGGAGATGCTCGCCAGCAGCGATATGAAGATGCCGGAAATGCCGATGGAGCAAATGGCCGAGCACAAGAAGGCGATGATGGAGGGCATGCAGCAGATGCATCCCGCCATGATGCAGGGGATGATGGCCAAAGACCCTGACGTCTCCTTCGTCTGCGGAATGATCGCCCATCACATGGGTGCGATCAGCATGTCGGAGGTCGAACTGAAATATGGTGACGACCTACAGGCCAAGGCCATGGCTGAGAAGATCATCGACGCGCAGAAAAAAGAGATCGAGGAGATGACCACCTGGGTCAACGAGCACGCCAAGTAACCGCTCAATTCCTGCGAAAGGACGAACATCATGCATCATCATCAATCACCGGAGATGAAAACCTGCACCGACAACTGCCTGGCCTGCTATCGGGAATGCCTGTCGACTGCGATGAACCACTGCCTGGAGATGGGTGGCAAGCACACCGCGCCGCAGCATTTCAGACTTATGATGGCCTGCGCTGAAATCTGCCGGACCTCAGCGCATTTCATGCTGATCGGCTCGGAGCACCACAAGCATGTCTGCGGCGAGTGCGCCGAAATCTGTGCTGAGTGCGCCGGCAACTGCGAGCGGATCGGCGGCATGCAGAGCTGTGTCGACGCCTGCCGCCGATGCGCGGAGAGCTGCCGGGAGATGGCTGCTTAGATAAGTCCGACCATCCAGGCCCAGTCGGCTCGAAGCTGCGATTTTGGCCAACTCGAAGAACGGACTGTGAACACAGTGTTTGGTTAGGCTAGCTTCAGGTGCCTGAACCGCGCCGGGTTTGCCGGAGACCCCAACTCGTGAGAAGTAGGGTCTATGACAAGCAAGACGACGAACAAATT
>NZ_JAKGBU010000131.1:4771-8782 GCF_021555155.1 Rhizobium alarense | reverse complement strand
TCCCTGCATCCCTGCCCAAAGGGTACAGGCCTCCAGCGGCATCAAGGGCGACATCCTCACCCGGTCACGGCCTGCGGCCGTGCTGCGGCTTCCGGTGTCACCCTTGACCCCGCTTCCCGGCCTTTGGTGACAATCCCGAGCTGGCCAGGTTGCGCCGGCGTCACCATCAAACGTCCTTTTCTTCTTGGTGACAGATCTCCGCGCTCGAGCGCGGGCTTCTGTCGCCAAGACAATTTCAGCGCAGTGCGCGCCACGCTGCCGACATCACCGATAACGGAGGTTCTATGAGCGGTTCCACATGGGCGAAATTGATATTTGTGCTGGTCGTGCTGGCACTGGCAACGGTGGGCGTCGTTTGGCTTTCCGGCTTTGTGTTCTTCGGCCTGGCGAAGGTCAACCCGATGGGCAAGACCGACTTCGCAACGTGGTGGACGTACTGGAAGTTTTATCAGGACGATCCGGCCATTGCGAAGCGCCTGTTGATAGCGCTTGGTATTTCGGCGACCGTGGTCTACGGCGTCATCGTTGCGGCCGTAATCGGTGCGATGCGACAGCAGCGGGCGCTGCACGGTGAAGCACGCTTCGCCAATGATGGCGAAGTCGCGCGGGCTGGGCTGTTCGGCGAGGACGGCATCATCATCGGCAAGTGGAAAAAGCGCTTTCTCATGTTTCCGGGAATGCAGTTCGTCTTGCTGGCCGCGCCTACGCGTTCGGGCAAGGGTGTCGGCATTGTCATCCCAAACCTGCTCAACTGGCGGGATTCGGTCGTGGTGTTGGACGTGAAACAGGAAAACTTCTTGATCACGTCCGGCTATCGCGCCCACTACGGACAGGAATGCTATCTGTTCAACCCGTTCGCGGCGGACGGGACAACGCATCGCTACAACCCGCTTGGCTATATCAGCGACGATGCCAAGCAGCGCGTGACGGAAATCCTCGCCATTGGCTATTCGCTGTATCCAGGCGAAGGCCGCGACGCATTCTTTGACGATGCGGCCCGGAACTTGTTTCTCGGGCTGACGCTGTACCTGTGCGAGACGCCGGAGCTGCCGCGCACGATTGGCGAACTGCTGCGCCAATCCTCGGGCAAAGGCATGCCGGTCAAAGACTACATTCAAAGCCTCGTAACGCAGCGGAATTTCCGCGAAGTCGAGGAAACCGATGAAGAAAGCGGCGAGCTGGTCAAGGTGCTGAAGCCGATCACGCAGTGGGACGGCAAAGGCCTGCCGCCGCTATCGATGGAATGCGTCGATGCACTCAATCGGTTTACGTCCACCTCGGACAACACGCTGTCGAGCATCATGGCGACCTTCAACGTCCCGCTGACTCTGTGGGCTAGTCCGATTTTCGACGCCGCGACCGCTGCCAACGACTTCGATTTGCGCGACGTTCGCAAGCGCCGGATGTCGATCTATCTCGGCATCCCGGCGAACAAGCTCGCTGAAGCCAGATTGGTCCTGAATCTGTTCTTCAGCCAGCTTGTGAACCTCAACACTGACCAGCTTCTCTATGCGACACCGGAGCTGAAATATCAGTGCTTGATGCTCATGGACGAGTTCACGGCTCCCGGTCGCATCGGCATCATCGACAAGTCGAATTCGTACATGGCCGGCTATGGCCTGCGGCTACTGACGATTATTCAGTCGCCGGGCCAACTCGAAAGCGATGCGCCTCGCGGTTACGGGCGAGAAAGCGCCCGAACCCTGGTCACGAACCATGCGTGTCAGCTTCTCTACACGCCCCGCGAACAGCGGGACGCGAATGAGTATTCGGAAATGCTCGGCTATCAGACGGTGCATGCCCGGAACCGCAGCCGTTCGTATGGCGGCCGGGGCGGCGGCAGCACTTCCGAATCGCAAGGCGAGGGCGCGGGCCAGAAGCGGGCGCTTATGCTGCCGCAGGAACTGAAGGAAATGAGCCAGCGGCTACAGATTATCAATCTGGAAAATACGAAGCCGATTCAATGCACCAAGATCGCGTATTACGAGGATCGCGTGTTCTTGGACCGGCTGAAGGAAGTTTCGCCTTCGCTGCGCAAGCTGGGAAGCAAGCGTCCTTCGAAATCGCAACTTGAAGCCGCCTGGGGTTCAGGCGAGCTTGCATCGGCTGTTCCGCCCCTGGACTTTGATTTGCACGAAGCCGTGGTGCATGCGCGCATGCGTGATGCAACACCGGCTGACGTTGCCGAAGGCGTCGATCTTAAGAAGCTAGCCTTGGACACGTCCAAGCTGACGGCTCTCGCCAGCGACGAAGGAATTTCGGCTGAAGAAGCTGAGGCCTACGTAAGCGAATTCTTCGGCGCATTGGAGGCGTCGGCGGGCGACTACGAAGGCGAGGAAGTCGAGGATGACGGTTCGAGCGAAGCGATTAGCGACGATGAAATGGCGGCTCTCGATGCTGCTGCCGCTGCTGAAGATGAGGACGCGGCCGACGATGACAACGCGCCAGGGGGCGACAGTGGTCTGCCGGTAGCCGGGGATGAAGCTGCCGAAAACAGCATCGTTGCCGACGAAGCGGATGCCGACAGTCTCGATGATGAGGATCTCGCGGCGCTCTTTGATGACATGCCGGACACGTCCGATTTCCCGGACGACGACGAAATAGGTCCAGACGATGGCGAGGAACTTCCCCAGCACCTCGCCGCCAAAGAGCCGCTACTTGATCTGTCGATACTTGACAAGCCTGCTGACCAATAAGGATGATATTGGTTATCAGGTTTATTGATTTTGCGGGCGAGGCCATTCCGGCCGAGACGCGAATACGGGCGCTGCCCATTACTTAGGAGAACCTGCTTATGTCAACTGAACGCACTTCCGGCGATTCCGCCAAGGCCTCCACGTCCGCCAAGGACAAAACCCCCGTCGCCTACCGCATGGATGCCGGCGAAATCCCCCAAGACCTCCGCACTTCCATTGCCGGCAAGCTCGGCAAGGAAGCCGAGCTTTATCCGGCGAGGGAAGACGGCAGCTATAAAGGACCAGTGGTCCATGCCGACAAGGATTTTATCGTTCAGGCGGTCGGCAAGAACCAGCAAACCGCTGTGGCCCATCGTCGCGAAGACGTGCAGATGCAGGGTGCATCGTTGCAGGGCCGGGACGCCAACAATGACCTGGTGAACCGCAATATCCAAGTGCACTACCGGGGCGAACAGGCGAAAGCCTACCCGTGGGATGCTCAACGCGAAGCCCAGCAGCGCAGCGAGAAGTCAACCGACCGCGCCGAGAAGCGGCCGGCTCCCGGCGAAAAGGTTCTCGCTGAAGCGCAGAAATATGCGCAGGACAACATCAAGAATCCGAAGCAGCGCGAGGCGTTCTTGAAGCACCTTACGAACGTGACGCAGCAGGCTTTCCAGCCACCGCAGCGCCAGGAACAGGGCGCGAAAGAATCGGCAAAGTCCGCCCCGGCGCAGACGAAGCATGCCGATCACGGCATCGAACGATAAGGGGCGGATATGGCTACCGAAGAAAACAAAGACCTGGGCGGCGTCGATCCAGCCTACCGGGAACAGGTGGCGCGGCTTCGCACCACTACCGCCGACATCAACGCGGCCCTGGCGGGTCCTACCTATGGCGTTACGCAGATTGACGACAAGCCGGCTACTTCGGTGCGCTTCGAGCGTGCCGAGAAGGACGGCGAGCCGTCCTATACCGTGTCGTTTCACATGGGCAACAAGGTGGTTGCCCGCTTGAAGGACTTGGCCGGGGATGCCCTGGCCGATGCCGTCGGCGACAAGAACGCGAAGACGATCTTGGAGCACGCAGACGGCAAGGGTTCGCTCAAGGGTGAAGCCCTGCATAACGAGTACGGTCTAAGTCCGGAAGAATCTGCCCGTCGGATATACGTGAATGAAATGACTGCAAGGCATCCTGCGGGTCGCGTTGACCATGCGGCGGAAGCTGCCGAGACAAACGTTATCGAGCATACGCCGGAGCGGTCGAAACAGGTCGAGGAAGTAAACGTCAACGAAGCGCTCACGACGGCTGCAAAGCTGCGCCAGCGCGACCGGGAGGA
>NZ_JAKGBU010000131.1:0-4671 GCF_021555155.1 Rhizobium alarense | reverse complement strand
GCGCAACAGCAGCGTGCCAACACCTCCATGCAAGACCTGACCGACGCCGAACGGCATCGGATCAAGGGCTTGGACACGGAAGCCAAGCGGCTCGATAAGGTGAATGAACTCGATGCAAAGGCCGGCCTGAACCCGAACGGGGACAAGCAGATTTTGACCGAATTCGAGAAGCAACGCCGCATCGAAACGATGGAGCGGATTCATACGCAATATCGCGTTTCCGGTCCTCGCTTCCATTTCAAGGACCAGCCCGACCGGATCGCGTTCCGTGACCTTGGCTCGAAAATGAAGACCGCTTCGAACGACCAGCGGGTGGCCCGCTCGATGGCGATGATGGCCGACGCGAAGGGCTGGAAGACCCTCACGGTTTCCGGCCATCCGGATTTTCAGCGCGAAGTCTGGCTTGAAGCCCGGTTGCGGGGCCTGGAAGTGAAAGGTTTCAAACCCCGCCAGGAAGACTTGGAAGCGCTGAAAACTGCGCAGGAACGCCAAATGGGCAACGTGGTCGAGCGCGGGCCGGAGAAAGAGCGCGCCAGCGCCGACCGGAATGCGCCCGTAGACCGCTCAGAACAGCCGCAAACGGCCGCTCGGCAGTCGGACAAGCGGGATGGGCCGGAACGCACGTCTGCGGCCTCTGTTGCCGCGCTAGGCGTGATTGCGGGCATCGTGGTCGCCCACGGTCGGGCGAACTACAACAACGACCCGCAGGAGAAGCAGAGCTATTACGTCAAGCTCGATACCCCGACCGGCGAACGCACGGTATGGGGTAAGGACTTGGAACGCGCTATGGCTACTTCGAAAGCGAGCAAGGGCGATCAGGTCCAGCTCGAATACAAGGGCAGCGAAACGGTCACGGTGAACGCCCTGAAACGCGACAAGGCCGGTAAGGTCGTCGGCAGTGAACAGGTCGAGACAAACCGGAACGCCTGGGAGGTCAAGAAGACCGAGCGCGAAAGGGTTGTCGAGGCGGTTGCCTCGGCCGTGATCGCGAAAGACTTCAAAAATCCCGCCGCCCGACAGGCGGTGCAGGAAGCAATGGACCGGAAGATTCGCGAACGGGCGAAAGACGGTACGTTGCCGCCCGTGAAGGTCTTCGACAAGACCGCCCCGGCGAAGAACCGCGATGCCGAGCGCACCGGGCCTGTGGTCGAACGGAATGCGGAGCGTTCCCGCTGACGGTAAACGCTGTTTGTCACTGAATTGGCAAAGCCCCGAACCGCGAATGGCTCGGGGCTTTTTTTGGTGACAAACCTTGGCCAGCGATCGCGCCGCGGTGTCACCAAGACAGATTCAGCGCCCGAAAGTGGTGACAGGTCTCGCCGGCGCCGGCGGATGTTCCGTCACCAATGGCTAATGGTGACAAACTGCAGCTGGCCAGGTCGCCGGCCTGTCGCCAAATCCAGCAAGACAGATTCAGCGCGACGGATATCGTTGCGATGCAAAGGCCAAGGTATATAATCTTGGTTCATCTTCACAATGATAACGGAGTCGTCCAATGCGCAAATTGGCTGTCCTGTCATGCGTGGCGCTACTGGCCGCGTGTTCAACACCCCCCAAGCCGCCGAAGGTCAGCGGCTGGCACCGCTCGCCGGTCAATAGCGAAGCGGCCGTGCAGGAATTGCAGTTGCAGGTTTTCCCCCCTGCGCCAGTTGACGGCCAAGCGGTGAAGCTTCAGGGCGCAATGCTTTACGCGCAGACTGTGAGCGTCCATTTCCCGTGGAATCACACCGCCTTTCATCCATCGGAAGAACAGGCGCGACAACTGCGAGCGCTGCTCGCGAACGGGGTCGATTATGTCTCGGTACGTGGGCGCACGGATGGCAAGCGCCCTGCCCCCGGTGACGAAAGCGTTGCCCGGCGACGAGCGGAAGCGGCTCGGGATTGGCTAATCGGCCAAGGCGTTCCAGCCAATCGGATTTACGTAAACTACGTTTCGGCAGGTGACTACGTGTCGAACAACCGAGTTTCGAGCGGTCGCGCATTGAACCGTCGCGTTGACATCGAAATCGTCCGCAGGTGAAGCCCTGCGATTCTTCATCCACCCTGTAGAGGATCTACTATGAAGCGCTATCAACTGCTGTTCGCTTTGCTCGCATCGTTCGTCGCCTTGCCAGCCAGTGCGCAGGACAATCTATTTACTGGCGACACGCGACTTGCTTGCGAAGCTGTTCTTTGCCTGTCCTCGGGCACGCGACCATCTGAATGTGCGCCTTCCTTGCGGCGCTATTTCAGCATCGACGCCCGCAAGCTGAGCGACACCATCAAGGAGCGGAAGAACTTCCTGCAACTGTGCCCGGCGGCATCGCAAGACGACAATATGCGAGCACTGGTGAATGACATCGCCAATGGTGCCGGGCGGTGCGATGCGGCTTCGCTCAACGCGTCCACGATGGTCTGGCGCGGTCGCTTTGACGACTCCGGCAATCGCTATATCAGCAACCGGCTCCCTTCCCATTGTTCGAACTATGCCAATAACGCGTACACAGACGTTCCCCTTGCCCGCTATGTCGGCGATCCCGAACGCGGCGGCTATTGGGTCGAGGCGAGCCGCTATGAAGAAGCGTTCGCCGAGTACAACAGGCTCCTAGCGGAACAAGATCAGCGATATGGCAACGGAAACGGGCGAGAAGTGTTGCGGTGATGGTCCCTGAAGCTTTTCATGGGCGATGACTGACGGAGCATCGCCTGAAGGTTGGCAAAGAAAGGCGCGGCTTTGGCCGCGCTTTTCTTTTGCCTACTCCCTCCCCTGCCCATCCTTCGGCTGGCGAGTCTGAGCGCGTTCCTGTGGCTCCTTCGCCTTGCTCGGCCTGTCCGCAGGCGGTTGTTCGCGATACTGCTGAACAAGCCGCTCATGGCGCGTCTGCGGCGGCGGCATCGTCCGCACGAACTGCACGATTTCCAGCGCTAGCGCCCTCTCCTGCTCGCCACCCCGGACAAGCGCCTTGGCGATCTCGCCATAGGTGCGCTGAACCTTCTTCCGGCGCTCCTGGATGTGCTTCTCTGCGAGATTCTGAAGCTTCGGCCCGCCCTCGGCCTCACGCCACGCGGCATCTAGCTGAGCTTGCTTCAGGATGGGTGTTTCTCGCTTGTCCTCAGGCCGGCGCAATTCCATTCCGCGCCAAGCCTGAAGCTCGGACTTCTGCACGACACCTCTCGCTTTACGAGGCGTGGCGTTCGCCTCGATTCCCTGCTCTCGCATTTTCTCGGCGAACAGCTCGCGCCATTGCTGCAAGTCAGCCTTGCGCGGATTGAGCCGCACGCCATGACGGTCCGCCGCCTTCACCACAAGGTGAACATGCGGATGCTTCTCGTCGTCATGCGCTGCGAAGACGTATTGATGCGTCGGAAATTGCGCCGCCGCGAAAGCTCGCGCTGCATCCTTCACCGACTGACGGTCAGTGCCCGGCGGCATGGACAGGATGATGTTGAACGCTTCCTTTCGCCGCTCGCCCTCGTAGGGAATGCCGATTCGGCCCTTTGCCCAAGCATCGCGGATATCGCGAACGTCTTCTTTGCCCTGCAACACAAGCCCGTTTTCGTCCTCCAGCTCAACCAGTCCGTTGCGCGATATGTAGTCGAAGTGGGCTTTGATCCGCTGCATGTTTTTGCCGCCCCCCGAAATCTTCACCATGACTTCAGGGGCTTTGCGAACCGTCCGCGCGACCTTCGCCAGCGCAGACGGGCCAGAAAGGCCGGGCTTCTGGCTGTTTGTCTTCGGCGCTGGGACTTTTCCGCCTCTGACGTTTCGCCCCCTGCGCGCCGACTTGAACCGAATTTCTAGTTCGTCGTCCCAATCCGGCATGGAGCCATCAACAAGCCGGATGCTCATTCGATGTTCCAGCGCTCAACGCTGGCCCGGATGGCGTTGCTCACAGCGTCCGTGTGCTTATCGATGACCTTGCGCAATTCCTCGATACGCTCGACCGCGACAGGCGACAGCTTGCCCTCGTTCAAACGCCTAGCGATCTGGTTGAGGTTTCGACCGACTGACAGAAGCTGATAGTTCGACTCGCCGAGCGCATCGATTTCGCGCATGCCGAACTGAGGCTCACCGGTTAAGCCCGTGCGGATAGCGTCAACGATCCATCGACGCATCGAACATCGCTCCAAATCCGCCCTATCGCGAACAGCCGCCTTCTCCGATGCCGTCAACAAGATCTCGAAGCGCTCTTTCGGCTCTGGCTCCACTGTCTCACGGGACTGCTTTCGCGGCTGGGCATCTGGTTCCTGGCCCGCCTTGCTTAGCTGCGCCTCAATGGCCTGCTTGATCGCGGCACCCGGCGTCGTTCCACGTGAAGCGCAATAGGCCATCCAGCGGCTTTTCAACGCTGGCCCTAGATGGACGTTCATTGCGCGGCTCGGCTTCTCCACTAATGGCTCCAATTCAATCCAATCCGAATGCGAAGGCATTCGCAAAGTGTCGCTGTGCGCACACTTTACCGGCGAATAGCCTATCCTGCAATAGCCCTCACTCCCTCGCACTTCTTTGGACGGGTCCAAGGTTTTGACGCAAATGGGCCGAAATTCACGGGATGGGACGTGAATCGGGCTATTCAGCCATCGGTTGTTGCGAATGAAGTGAGCTGCGCGCCCTACGGGCTTGCCCAAAGGGGCGCTGCCCCTCTGGACTCTCCGCCCCTCGCCGGGTGGCAGGGATGCAGGGGGTAAAAC
>NZ_JAKGBU010000130.1 GCF_021555155.1 Rhizobium alarense | reverse complement strand
GGCGGAGCGGCCCGACGTCCTGTTCTTCGGCTTTCTCATAGACCAGCAACGCCGCTGCAATCAAACACATTGCGCAAAGCGTTGAAATGGCGGGGTTTATAATTCCGGCAATCCACAGGCCGCCGGTTGACCCGGCACCGCGCATTGTCTATTTTCCGGCACCTGCACGACAATCGGCATGAGGTGAATTCGACGCGGCTTTCCGCGCGCCCTTGCCTGCGAGAAAGATGGCGCTCCGGCCCCGGATTTTCAAGTCCGGCGCCCCGCCCGGATGACGCGCGAGACGCAACGAGAAACGGATGACGATGACCACGACCCCCGCCTGGACCACCGAGAAACCCACCGCCATGCTCGTTCTTGCCGACGGCACGGTGATCGAGGGCAAGGGCATCGGCGCGACCGGCAAGGTGCAGGCCGAAGTCTGCTTCAACACGGCGCTGACCGGCTACCAGGAAATCCTGACCGATCCCTCCTATCTCGGCCAGATCGTCACCTTCACCTTCCCGCATATCGGCAATATCGGCGCCAACGACGAGGACATCGAGGACCTGACGCCAGCCGCACGCCACGGGGCTGTCGGCGTCATCTTCAAGGCCGACATCACCGATCCGTCGAGCTACCGGGCCGCCAGGCATCTCGACCAGTGGCTGAAGGCGCGCGGCATCATCGGCATGTGCGGCATCGACACGCGCGCGCTGACGGCCTGGATCCGCGAGAACGGCATGCCGAACGCGGTGATCGCCCACGATCCGGCCGGCGTCTTCGACCTCGACACGCTGAAGGCGGAAGCCAAGGCGTGGAGCGGTCTCGAGGGCCTCGACCTCGCCAAGGTCGCCTCCTCCGGCCAGTCCTCACACTGGAGCCAGGAGCCCTGGGTGTGGAACGAAGGCTACGACGATCTCGCCGAGGGCGACGCGGCGTATCACGTCGTGGCGCTCGATTTCGGGGTCAAGCGCAACATCCTGCGCCTCTTCTCCGGCCTCGGCTGCAAGGTCACCGTCATGCCGGCGACGGCGAGCGCCGACGACGTTCTGGCCCAGAAGCCCGACGGCATCTTCCTGTCGAACGGTCCGGGCGACCCCGCGGCAACCGGCACCTATGCCGTGCCGGTGATCCGCACGCTGATCGAAACCGGGCTGCCGATCTTCGGTATCTGCCTCGGCCACCAGATGCTCGGCCTCGCGCTCGGCGCCACCACCGAGAAGATGCACCAGGGCCACCATGGCGCCAACCATCCGGTCAAGGACCACACGACCGGCAAGGTGGAGATCGTCTCGATGAACCACGGCTTCGCCGTCGCGTCCGCCTCCCTGCCGCAGGGCGTCGAGGAAACGCATGTCTCGCTCTTCGACGGCACCAATTGCGGCCTGCGCCTCGTCGGCAAGCCGGTCTTCTCCGTCCAGCACCATCCGGAAGCCTCGCCCGGCCCGCAGGACAGCCACTACCTGTTCCGCCGCTTCCTCAACCTCGTCCGGGCGCGCAAGGGCGAGGAGGCGCTGCCCGAGCGCGCCTGAAACGTCCTCCTGAAACGGAAACGGCCCCGCGAAGACGCTTCCGGGGCTGTTTCCGTTTCCGAGTCCCCTCGCTTGACCTCAAGCACGCTTGAGGTCCTACACCGGTTGCAGCCAGGCTTGCGACCGGCGAAAGCGAGAAGGAGCCGTCATGACCGCCAGCATCTATCGGACCGACAAGTTCACCGTGCCCGCCGCAGCGCGCTCGGAATTCCTCGACCGCGTCGCGGCGACCCACGCGCTGCTGCGAACGCAACCGGGCTTCGTTCGCGATCTCATCCTCGAAAAGGAGAACGGCGTCGCCACCGTCGACGTCGTCACGGTCGCCGAATGGCGGGACGAGGCCGCGATCCTCCAGGCGAAGGCCACGATCGCCGAGGCACACCGCCGCATGGGTTTCGATCCCGGGGAACTGATGGCGCGCCTCGGCATCAAGGCGGATATGGGCACCTACCGCGCGGTCGACATCTGACGGACCAGCGCGTATCCGCATCGCGCAAGCCTATCCGGCTGACGGCGAAAATATCGGCCTTGCCCGTCGTTTTGCGCGCTGCCGCAGCGGGATCGCGACCCTGCATACCCGCGTTTAACACTTCCCGCCGATGGTTTGCGCATCGAACATCATAGCGGAACAAGACGTTGCGGAGCAGAAGCGGTTTTCAGCAGAGCGGTTTTCAGGCCGGCGCGGCCGCCCGGATGTCGTTCAGCGCGGTCCGGCCATGAAGCAACGCCGCGAATTCCATCCGAAAGACGACGCGCGCCGCGACGATTGCGAACCGGGCAGCCGCATGGCCGGCCGGCTTCAGCTTGCCCCCTTCTCAGGGAAGCCGGATGGCGGCGGGCTGCATCGGGAGGCCTTCGCGGCGACGGTTCCCGGCATGGCGATCCTCGACGGCCGCAGCCGCCGGATCGTCCAGGCGAACCCGTCCTTCGCAGCCCTGCTCGGCCGCAGCGTCGATGAGGTTCTTGGCCTGCTGCCCTCGGCGTGGAGCGCGAAACCGGCTTATTCTTCGTCGGAACCCGGCACGCCCGCCCGCCCGCTCGCCCCCATCATCACGGCCGGCGACTTCGAGATGCAGGTGCGCGACCGGAACGGCCGGCTGAAGGACGTGCGCATGTGGATCGCGCCGTTCGAGCTGGACGGTCGTCCCTTCGCAAGCGTGACCTGCGTCGAGATTTCCGTGCGCAAGGCCGTCGAGAAATCACTGCGCGAAAGCGAGAACAAGCTGCGCGTGCTGCTCGACGTCAGCTGCGACATGATCACGGTCCTCGGCGCCGACGGCCGGATCGTCGAGTGCAACAGGAGTGGCCAGGCCCTGGCGGGCATCACGCGCGGCGAGACGACATTGGCAGCCATCTGGGACAGCACCTGGTGGCAGGGCGACGAGGAACGCCAACGCATTCGCTGCGCGGTGGGCGAGGCCGCCCGCGGTGCGGCCGGACGCTTCGAACTGACCCGATCGCGCGAGGACGGCACGATCGAGGCCTTCGACGTCTCCGTCACTCCCATCCCGAACGGCCGCCGCCTTCCGGAACTGCTGATGGTCGAAGCCCACGACATCTCGCAGATCAAGAACGCGCAGGCGGTCATCTTCCGCCGCGAGCAGGAAGTCCGGTCGCTGGTCGACCGCTCGCCGGACGGCATGGTCCGCTACGACCATGACTGTCGCCGGACCTACATGAACCCGGCTATGGCCCACTTCACCGGCGGATCGATCGAAGCCTTCGTCGGCAGGACGCTGGACGAGACGACGACGCTTTCCGACGTCGGCGCCTACAAGTCCCATCTCCTGCGCGTTTTCGAGACCGGCGAAAGCAGCGAGCTCGAAATCAGCTTCCGGCTCATCGACGGACGCACCGGATGGGCGCAGGTGCGCTTCTCGCCGCAATTCGACGCTGCCGGCCATATCGAGCACGTCCTCGCCATCACGCGCGACATAACGGAACTCGTGGAGAAGCGACGCCAGATCCACGAAATAGCCTATTCCGACCCGCTGACCGGCCTGCCGAACCGCACCAGCTTCTCCGAACGCTTCGAGGCGATGCAGGCCGATGCGCGCGACCAGGGGCGCACTGTGGCGCTCCTGATGATCGACCTCGACCATTTCAAGCACGTCAACGATACGCTGGGCCATATCGCCGGCGACAAGCTGCTGTGCGCCGTTGCGAAGCGTCTTGCCGCAAGCCTCGCGGCCGGCGATTTCCTCGCACGCCTCGGCGGAGACGAATTCGCCGTGCTGCTGCACGGGCAGATCACCCGGTCGCAGGCGGAGGCGACGGCACGGCGATTGTCCGAGTCCTTCCGCGCGCCCTTCACCATCGACGGCCACGAACTCTTCGCCTCCGCCAGCATCGGCATCGCGCTGCTGCCGGAAGACGGCCACGACGGCACGGCGCTGCTGTCGCGCGCGGATGCGGCAATGTACGACGCCAAACGCAACGGCCGGGGCGGATTCCGCCGCTACAGCGCGGCGCTTTCAGACGAAGCCAACCGGCGTCTCACCCTCGCGTCGGCGCTCCATTCGGCGGTGCAGAACGGCGAGTTCGAGCTCTACTACCAGGCCAAGAAATGCCTCTTCAGCGAGCGCCTGGTCGGCGCCGAGGCGCTTCTGCGGTGGAACCATCCGGAGCTCGGCCTGCTCACGCCGGATACTTTCATCCCGATCGCCGAGGAGACGGGCATGATCGTCGACATCGGCCGCTGGGTGCTGCTGACCGCCTGCCGAGCGACGGCCGACTGGAACAGGATCGCCGCGGCGCCCCTCAAGGTCGCCGTCAACCTGTCTGGACGGCAGTTCCAGCGCAACGACCTCCTGACCGACGTCGCCACCGGTCTGGGGGCAAGCGGCTGCAAACCCGAATGGCTGGAATGCGAGATCACCGAAAGCCTGACGCTCAGCAACGTATCCGGCGTCCACCACACCTTGCGCGCCATCCGGCGGATGGGCATCAGCGTCGCGATCGACGACTTCGGCAAGGGACAGTCTGCGCTCGCCTATCTCCACCAGTTCGACGTCGACGTGCTGAAGATCGACCGCAGCTTCATCGACGGGATGGACCAGCAGCCGCGCAAGACCGAACTGGTGAAGGCGTTCATCAGCATGGCGAGCGCGCTCGGCATGACGACGGTCGCCGAGGGGATCGAGACGCCGGAACAGGCGGCGCTGCTCAGACTCGCCGGCTGCGGCATCGGCCAGGGCTATCTCTTCGGCAGGCCGGTCCCGCGCAGCGCCTTCGACCGGCTGGTGGAGGCAAGCGACGAAATCCGGGGCCGGCCGACCGCCGCCAACATGTGAAGGGAGCGATGGCCAGCCTCCGCATCAGGGCGGATATGGCCGGCTACCGCGCCGCCGCGCTCTGAACGAAACGACCCTCCCGGCGCACGAGCAGGAAGAAGCGCGCGCAGAGCATGACCGCTGCGGCACCGAGGCCGAGCAGGAAGCCGATCCAGACACCGATGCCGCCGAGCCCCATCGGAAAGGCAAGGCCCCAGGCCGCGAAAAAGCCGATCGGCCAATAGGCGACCATGGCGAGAACCATCGGCACACGCGTGTCCTTCAGCCCGCGCAGCAGGCCGGCGGCGATCGCCTGCAGGCCGTCGACGAGCTGGAAGATGCCGGCGATGACGATCAGCGGCGCCGCATAGGCAAGGACGGCTTCGAAATCCGCGCCGGTGCGATCAAGGAACATCGCGGCGAGTGGCCGCGGCGCGAAGGCGAACAGCAGTCCGCCGAGTGCCGCGATGCCCGCTGCAAGCACGAGAACGGCCCAGGCGGCGCGCACGAGCGCCAGGTGATCGCCGCGCCCGTGCGCCACGCCGACGCGCACCGTCGCCGCCTGCGCCAGGCCGAGCGGGATCATGAAGGCGATGGAGGCGAGTTGCAGCGCGATGCCGTGGGCGGCGAGTTCCAGCGTGCCGATCATGCCCATGAGCAGCGAGGCGACGGTGAACAGGCTGACCTCGGCGAGGATGGTGACGCTGATCGGCAGGCCCAGATGCAGCACCTCGAAGAACGCCGGCCAGTCGGGGCGCCAGAAGCGCACGAAGAGCTCGTAGCGCCGGAGATCCGGCCGCCGCTGCACATAGGCGACCATCATCGCGAAGCTGAGGAGGTTGACGGCGAAGGAGACGATCGCCGCGCCTTCGATGCCGAGCGCCGGGAGGCCGAAATGGCCGAGCACCAGCGCATAGGCGAAGACGGCGTTCACCGTCAGCACGATCAGCGTCAGGTAGAGGATGATGCCGGCGCGGCCATGGGCGCTGACGAGGCCGCGCAGCGTCATGAAGAGCAGCGCCGGCGCGATGCCCCATTGCGCGATGGCGAGATAGGAACCGGCAAGGGCCGCCACTTCGGGCGTCTGGCCGGCGAAGAGCAGGATCGTCTCCGCGCTGAGGAAGACCGGCGTCATCAGCGCCGCATAGAGGATCGCCACCCACATGCCCATGCGCACGGAGCGGCGGACCGACACGGTGTCGCCGCGCCCGTGCGCCTGCGCCACCATCGGGATGACGGCGGTGGCGAAGCCGGAGCCGAAGATGAAGATCGTGAAGAAGAACTGGCCGGACAGCACGATCGCCGCGAGATGCGCCGCCCCCAGCCGGCCGAGGATCACCACGTCCGTCGTGTGGATGCCGAGCTGGGCGAGCTGCGCGCCGATCAGCGGCAGACCGAGCAGGAGCGTGGCGCGGAAATGCGCGGCCCAACTGTTGTCTTCGGTCGTCACTGTAACGTGCTGCATGGTTCGGATACCTTTCGGTCGCTTCCGGAACACATCTCGCCGCTGCGATCAATGCACAAGAATTGATCGTTCCATCAAACTTGGCAGAGCGGCGAAAAACTGAAGAAAAGCCGCCGCTTGCGGGGTTGCAGAACTGCAATACTTGCCGGCATTCCGCGTTTTCCGGCGTCTCTGCTTGCCGGGTCGCGCCCTATGCGGGCGTTTCGGCGAGTTCCGCGCGCGGCCCGACGCCGGAACCGCGCACCTTGGCGACGAAGACGAGCGTGCCGGTGAGGAGAATGACCGCCGCAAGCAGATAGGGCGCGCCCGCGAAGACCGCCGGCGCCGCCGGGCTGGTGAAATAGCCGAACATCTGCGTGAAGATCACCGGCCCGATCACGGTGGTGATGCTCGAAAGGCTGGTCAGCGCGCCCTGCAGCTCGCCCTGCGCCGACGGCGGCACCTTGCCCGCCGCGATCGACCGCATCGGCGGGTCGGCAAGGTTCTCCAGCGTGGTCAGCAGGATGACCGCATAGACCATCCAGCCCGCCCAGGCGCCGCCGTAACCGGCAAGGCCGAGCGTCGCGAAGGAGAGTCCGACGACCGCCGTCTTCCATTCGCCGAGCACGGGCACGACCCGCGGCAGGATCAGCCCCATGACGATGGCGCCGCCGACGCCGAAGACACCGAGCGACAGGCCGATCTGGCCCTCGCTCCAGCCGTAGCGGTACGCCGAAACGAATGGCCACACGGCCGGATAGACCGAATGGGCGAGCCAGTAGCAGAAGAAGACGAGGCCGATCCACAGGACACCCGGATAGTTGCGCATCTGCTTCAGCGCACCGAAGGGATTGGCCAGCGACAGGTCGAAACGGCGGCGATGCTCGGTGCCGAGGCTTTCCGGCAGCCAGAACCAGGCGACGACGAAATTGGCAAAGGCGAGTGCGGCGGCACCGTAGAAGGGGACGCGCGGCCCGAATTCACCGAGCACGCCGCCGATGACAGGACCGAGCGCGAATCCGGTGCCGAAGGCGATGCCCATCAGGCCGAAATTCTTGGCCCGCGTCGCATCGTTGCTCACGTCGGCGATGTAGGCGGCGGCCGTGCCGAAGCTCGCACCGGAAATGCCGGCGAGAACACGCCCGACGAAAAGCATCCAGTAGCTTGCCGCCAGCGCGCAGATGAGATTGTCGGCGGCGAAGGTGAAGACCGAGGCGAGCAGCACCGGACGGCGCCCGAAGCGGTCCGACAGATTGCCGATCATCGGCGCGAACAGGAACTGCATGCCGGAATAGGCGAGCAGCAGCCAGCCGCCGTCGACCGCCGCCTCGCCGATGCTGTCGCCGGTCAGCTCGCTGAGGAAGGTCGGCAGCACGGGCATGATGATGGCGATGCCGATCACGTCGAGGAACATGATCATGAAGACGAGGAAAAGACCGCGCCTCGTGGCTTTCGGGTCAGTCATCGCGATCCTCCTTGCGCATCGACGGATGCCCGAAACAGGGCTGAAGCGGCCGGAGCGCCGTTGTATTGCAGTTCAGAAACGGAAACAATACGTGAACATCGCGATAATTTTGATCGTTTCATCAAGGAGCGACGCCGTCGTTCAACGCCGCGTTTGATCCGCGCGGAGGAAGTCGACGAAGGCGCGCAGCGGTGCCGGCATGTAGGTCCGGCTGGGATAGTAGAGAAAGGGACCGGAAAAGGTCTGGATCCAGTCCGGCATGATAACGACCAGATCCCCGGTCGACAGGGCCGGCTGGAGGAAGTCCTCGAAGGTGCAGACGATGCCGAGGCCCGCCACCGCGGCGGCCACCTCCATCTCGTTGGCTTCCGCGACCAGCCGGGCCGGCGGGTGGATCGTGATCCGCTCCTCGCCGCGTTCGAATGTCCAGTGAAGCACGCGCCCGCTCGCGAAGCGATGCAGGATGCAGCGGTGCTGCATGAGGTCGCGCGGATGGGCCGGGGCACCGTGCTCGGCCACATAGCCGGGCGACGCGGCCACGACGAAGCGCTGCTCGCGCGGCCCGATCGGCACGGCGATCATGTCCTGCTGCAGCGATTCCTCGTAGCGCACGCCGGCGTCGCAGCCCTCGGCCAGCACATCGACAAAAGAATCGTTTGCCGAGACTTCGAGCGTGATGCCCGGATAGGCCGAAAGGAAACGCACCGCGATCGGCGGCAGGATGCAGCGCGCCACGATACCCGGCACGTCGAGCTTCAGCCGCCCGACCGGCGTGTCGCGAAAGCTGTTGATGTCGTCAAGCGCCGTCTCCACCTCGGAAAGGACAGGCGAAAGCCGCTCGATGAGGCGGCGTCCTGCTTCTGTGAGGGTAACGCTGCGCGTCGTGCGGTTGAAGAGCCGGACGCCGAGACGGGCCTCCAGCCGCCGCATCGCCTCGCTGAGCGCGGAGGCCGAGACGCCGCGCAGTTTCGCGGCAGCCCGGAAGTTCTGCGCCCTGGCCACGGCGGCGAAGGCGTCGAGATCGGCCAGGGGAAGCTGATTCATTGTCAAAAATTCCGCACAGTCTGTGAAGTTGGACGCAGATTATCGCACAAAGCGGTTGGGTGTAGAAGAGAGCCATTCAATCCTCGGAAGCCAAGGAGAAGCAGGATGAAGACGGTTCAACTCGGAAAGACCGGCCCGGTCGTTTCAACAC
>NZ_JAKGBU010000013.1:53981-71976 GCF_021555155.1 Rhizobium alarense | reverse complement strand
TCATCGATACCCATATGCGCTGCTGCCAGATGATGATCGACATGCTCGTTGCCGACGAGCGCAAGGCGGCACCTGCCGAAACGCTGACCGATCGCGAGATCGCCTGCCTGCAGATGGCAGGCGACGGCTGCATCAGCGAAGCGATCGCCGACAAGATGGGCCTTTCCGTGCACACGGTGAACGCCTATCTCGGCACGGCGACCACGAAGCTCGACGCAGTCAACCGCATCCAGGCGATCGCCAAGGCGATCCGCCTCGGCTACATCACCTGAGACAATCGGGCTCGTTCAGACCCCGGCCCCGATTTCAGTGCGCTGTCGCGGGCGGAGCATGTCCGACCTTGAACTTCGCATTGCTGAGGCTTGTCGCCAGGAATGCGGTGTTGTCATCCGGATCGTCGGCCGGAGTGCTGAAGGCGACATGGGTGATTTCCACGCCGGCGTGCTCCTTCGCAAGGAAAAGCTTCGTATAGACCGTCACGCCTTCGGGGCGGAGCTCGAGGTCGAGCACGACCTCCGGCTCGGTATCCCAGTCCAGCTTGTAGTCGCCGCCGGCGCCGAACACGACGGTTCCGGGCAGGAAATAGAGTTCCGCGGCAGAGGAAATGAGATCGGCCAGATTGCCGTAGCACTCGAATCGCAGCAGCGATACGAGGTCGGCGGCGTCCAACAGCCGCAACTCCGAAGCAACCGGGCCAATTGCTTCCGCGACAATCCTTTCACGCTGGGTAGAGTGGGTGCATCTTTTCATATTGTCAGTTTACCCGTCGCTTTTGGGGCGAAGCTGCATAAACCCGGTGAATCAGCTCCGCCACGGCCTTGTAGAACACCGGCGGAATGACACTATCGACCGAGACTTGCGCAAACATTGAGCGTGCGAGCGGCGGATCCTCGAAGACGGGGATTTTGTGCTCCTCGGCGATCTCGCGGATCTTCAGCGCCACGAGGTCCTGGCCCTTGGCGACGACGACCGGCGCATCGCCTTCCTCGCGAACGTAGCGAAGCGCGACGGCGAAGTGCGTCGGGTTGGCGATCACCAGGGTCGCGCGGGCAACGGCGGTCATCATGCGCTTGCGGGCCCGGTCGCGCTGTATCGACCGCAGGCGGCTCTTGACGATGGGATCGCCCTGCGCCTGCTTGATCTCCTCCTTCACCTCCTGCTTCGTCATGCGCAGCTCCGAATACCAGTGGTGGCGCGTCCAGGCGAAGTCGAGCACGGCGATCACCGCCGTGGCGAAGAGGATGATCACCAGGACCTGGTTCGCATCGCCTCCCAGCATGTGGAAGAGCGCGGCGGGATCGGAGAACATCGTGTCGAGCGAGGCAAAATAGTCGTCCCAGAGGACGAGGACGACGAAGATCGAAACGGCGCCCACCTTGATGAGCGACTTGCCGAACTCGACGAGGCCCGGCTTGCCGAACATGCGGCCGAGGCCCTTGGTCAGTGACAGGCGGGAAAACTGCGGCCTGACGCGCTCGAGGACCGGGCTCGGCATGTTCTGCAGGATCGAAGCGGCAAGGCCGAAGACCATCATCATGATGAGGGCGGGCAGGAGCAGCGCGCCCGCCTCCCAGGTGAGATGGCGGAAGAGGGCGATGACGTCGCCGCTCGTCGTCAGATCCCAGGATTCCGGTTTTTCGAACAGGTCTTTCAGCGTTTCGCCGATTCGCGCCATGCCGTTCGGCAGGAAGAACACCAGGAAAAGATAGATGGCGATCGTCGAGGCGAAAACCGGCACTTCGCGCGCGAAGGGCGTGTTGCCCTTTTCAGCCGCATCGCGGAGCTTCTTCTCCGTGGGGCTCTCTGTTTTGCTGTCCTTGTCCTGATCGTCGGCCATCGCCGCCTCCCGGGAAACGCAGGGAATACCGCCGCGGGCGCTGCACGCGGCGAATCAGAAAACCCGAATCCTGGCCGGGATCCGGGTCTTTCCGAAGGCTCTGCGCAAGGGGCGTGCATGTCAAGCCGCATCAGGCTGCGGCCTGGCCCTCGTCCTTGTCTTTCAACTGGATTTGGCCGGAAGCGGCCAGGCGGATGGCTTCCTGGGCGATCGACCGGCGGGCGATTGCCACCTCGCGTGGATTGACACCCTGATCGCCGGCTGCAAGGTCCGACTCGATCATGCGGCGCTGGCGCGCACCGATCGAGGAGAGCACGGCTTCGCGCAGTTCCATCGGGGCGCCGCGGAGCGATGCGGTGATGATGTCGCCGGAGACGTCGTTGAAGAGCGAGACGCGGCTTCTCTGCGGCATGTAGAGCAGGTCTTCGAACAGGAAGATCTTCGGGCGCACCTTCTTTGCCGATTCGGTGTTGATCGACTCGAGCGAGGCCAGCAGCTTGTCGACCTGCGTCTTCTCCATCTCGTTCATCAGTTCGGCGACCTTGTTGGAGCCGGGCGAATTGTTCTCCGCCTCAAAGGCATCGATCATCTCGATGACCCGCTTCTCGATGATCGCGGTCGCCTTGGGGCTGGCTTCCTTGAGATTGACAGCACGGTTGATGATGTCGGCGCGCTGATCGTCCGGAACCTCGAGCAGGATCTTCGCGCCGAAGGAGGACGGCATGAGCGAAAGAATGTAGGCGATCGTCTGGGGATGTTCCTTGAGCAGGAACTTGCTGATGAAGATCGGATCGGCGTCCTGCAGGCGGTCCCAGATCGTTGTCTCGTAGGCCTGGAAGGCGGTGCGCCGCCCGAGCAGCCCGTCGACCTCGTCGGGCGTCAGGCCTTCTTCCAGAATGCCTTCCATCATCTTGGCATTGTCCATCAGCCCGGCCCCCTCGGTGAAGAGGTCCTCGAACTCGTTGACGAGATCGATGAGCTCGTGAGGCGGGATGGCGCGCAGGTTCTGCGCTGCGGCGATGATGCCCTGAAGTTCGCCCTGGCTGAAATATTTCAGGAGTTTGCCGGCGATCGGCTTGCCCATGGCAAGCAGCACAGCTGCGGCCTTGTCGACGGGGCTTAGCGGTGCGCCGACCGCCGTGCTGCCGAAATTCTCGAAATCCATCATGGATTGTCCCCCTGAAACCTCTGACCGGTATCAGTTCCTGGCTGTACTTTTCACTTCGATGAGCTTGACCCCGAAGCGGGTGTCGTCGTTTTCCAGAACGGTGATCTCGCCGCGGCCGATCACCCGGCCGTTGACCATCACGTCGACCGGCTCGCCGATCCTGCGGTCGAGCGCGATCGTGGCGCCCTCCGTCAGGTTCATGAGGCCGGAAACCTGCATCTGCGAGGAGCCGAGGACGATCTGCAGCTCGATCGGAATGTCCATGATGAGACCGAGATTGGCCTCCATCGCACTGCCGAGTGGCGACGCGTCCGCATCGCCGCCACCGAAGCTGCCGCCGTCGAAGCTGCTGCCGCCGAAGTCATCCGCGCCGAAGCTCGATCCGCCAAGGTCGCCGCCGCCGAAATCGGAGCCGGCTCCGAAATCGCCGGCCGCTGCGGCGTCGCCAAAATCACCGCCGAAGGCCGCAAGCGGGTCCGTCTCGGCGGATGCGCCGAAGTCTGGTTCGTCTGCCCCGGCATCCTTCTTCAGGACGCCGCGCAGGTCGTCGATCGCCTGTTCGAGCTCGGCATCGCCGGCATTGATGGTCGACATCAAGTCGTCTGCAATGGGTGTCTTCTTCGGTGCCATGTGACCACTATTCCAATTGAAGCTTGCCTGAGCCCTACGTTGGGCCGGCCATCAGCCTATCCGACAATGTCCTGAAGCAATTCGTCCTGTGAGCCGTAGGTGTCTTTCACCCGGACCGTGTAGCGTGCGCCCGATCGGCCGAACTCGCAGACATAGAGTTTCGTGCCGTTGGCGCTGACGTCGACCCGGACGTCCGCCTTGTCCTGGAACGGAATGACGTCGCCGACCGCAAGCCGGCTGATCGTTTCGAGTTTCTGGCTTTCAAGCCGGATGCGGGCCTCGAGCGTCACTTTGGATCGACGCACCTGCTCGCCGAGCTGCTCGCTCCATTCCCTGCGGGTCTTCGGGGGCTGGACGGCGCGCGGCGACGTGATGACGGTCTTCAGCAACACGCTCTGCGGAACGACGACGCAGAAGGTCGACAGCACCGGGCCGATACCGACGGCCATGTTGACGAGCGCCGCATGCTTCTGCTCCGACCCGTCTTCCGGGGCTCTCCGCTCTTCGGCATTATAAGGCGCACCCTGCAGGATCTCGTAGCTGTTCTCCCCTCCGACAGCCGTCTTGAGGACGCCGGCGATGCGCGCAAAGATCATGGCCGCGACGTCGAGTTCGATCTTGGAAAGCGGCCGCGGCTCCGGTTCCTCGACTGCGTCTGTTGCCGCGCCGAGCATGTTCTCGACGAGCGTGATGATGAAGGGACTGTCGCAGATGAGCGTGAACTGCGGGCTCCAGTCGCGCAGTTCACAGTCGGAAAGCGCCATGGCGCCGCCGAGACCGCTGATCAGGGCACCATAGCGTCCGGTCTCGAAACCGGCATAGGACACCGCGACGTCGAGGCCGAGCTCGCTCTCGAACAGGTCCGGCAGGAATTCGGCGAAGACCTCGCCGAGCTTGGCGCAGAGCCTGGAGACGCTTTCGCGGTCGCCGAGCTGTCCGGTCAGTCTGGCAAGCACGGTTGGGTCGAAAGTGGGTTTCTCGCTCACGGTCACGGTCCTTGCGTCCAGTTCCTCAGGCGGCCTTGGCGTCGCCGCCGCCGCCCGGATTCATCATTTCCTGCTCGACGGCGTCGATCGACGGACGCTCGTAGGCCGAGATCGTCTTGCGGCCGTATTCGAGCGCCACCTGCGGCACGGAGCCGTTCATGTAGGCGAGCAGCGTCTGCTTCACGATGATGTAGAGACGGTTCTGCTTTTCGCGAACCACCTTGATGTTCGTGGTGACCGGCGTGACGATCGAATAGGACAGGAACACGCCGAGCAGCGTGCCGACGAGCGCAGCCGCGATCTTGCCGCCGAGCACTTCCGGCGATTCGTTGATGGCGCCCATCGCCTTGATGACGCCGAGCACGGCCGCGACGATGCCGATGGCCGGAAAGGCGTCGCCCATCGTGTTGAGCGCGTTGTAGGGCTTCATCTTGTCGCGCGTGATCGTCGCGATCTCCTCGTCCATGAGCGCCTCGATCTCGTGGCTGCGGGCATTGCCGATGATGATGAGCCGGACGTAGTCGCAGATGAAGGCGGTGAGTTCCTTGTTGGCGAGGACTGTCGGCGCCGACTGGAAGATCGGGGATTCTTCAGGATTGTCGATATGGGCTTCGATCTCGTTGCGCGACTTGGTGCGCAGATCCCGCATCAGGCTGTAGAGCACGCCGAGCGTGTCGAGATAGTGACGCTCCTTCGGGACCTTATGCTTGAAGGCTTCGCCGAGCGCCTTGCCGGTCTCCTTGATCACCTTCATCGTGTTGGCGACGATGAAGCCGCCGATGCCCGCCCCGCCGATGATCATGAGCTCGAACGGCTGGTTCAGCACTTCCAGATGGCCGCCCATGGCCATGTAGCCGCCCAAGACACATCCGAAGGTGACGATGAGACCGATGATGATGTTCATGTAGCCTACGAGCCCCACACATTTTCCGACCAGATCGGAATACGGGGCGAGCCTTGTGTGAGGCTGTACCTGGACACGTCTTTGGCGGCGCTCCGAGCTTCAGGTTCGCGCAAGCATTGCCGACCAGTATGCGCCCAAAGCGGGCAGTGTGCCCGGAAACAGGCTTTGCGCGGGGGCCACGTGACAACCACCTACACGAGCTACAAGCTGATCACCGCAGACATGACGACGTCGCTGGAGCGTGTCGCCGAGAAGCCGGATGTGAAGCGCGAGACGGAATATTACCTTGCCAACATCGGCAGCGTGAAGTCGATCGACGACTTCTTCGCGGACTCGCGTCTTTATAACTACGTCATGAAGGCGCATGGCCTCGAAGACATGGCCTATGCCAAGGCGTTCATGCGCAAGGTGCTGAGCGAAGGCGTCGACAGCGAGGACGCTTTCGCCAACCAGCTCAGCGACACCCGCTACAAGGAACTCGTGGAGTCGCTGGACTTCTCGCGTTATGGCGAAGCGACGACATCCTTCGAACGGGCGCAGCAGGGCGTCGTCGACAAGTACAACCGCCAGACGCTGGAACTGGAGGCGGGCGAGGAGAATGTCGGCGTTCGCCTGGCGCTCTATTTCGAACGCATGGCCTCGTCGATCACCAGCGGTTATTCGGTCATCGCCGACGACGCCATTTCGCAGGTCGTGCGCACGGCTCTCCAGCTTCCCTCCGAATTCGTCGCCACGGATGTCGACCGGCAGGCGGCCTATTACGAGGAGGTTCTGGACCTCGAGAGCTTCAAGGAGCCGACCGCCGTCGCCAAGTTCCTCGAGCGCTTTACCAGCATGTGGGAGATCGAGAACCCCTCGGACGGGGTGGACCCGACGATGCCCTTCCAGTCGTCGAGCCTGACGGGGATTTCCACCGACCTTCTCATCGCCATCAACAACCTGAAGCTCGGAGGCCAGTAACGTGCAGACAGGACTCTATGTATCGCTTTCGTCCCAGATTGCGCTTGACCGGCGTATGACGACGCTTGCCGACAACGTGGCCAATTCGACGACTGTCGGCTTCCGCGCCGCCGAGGTGAAGTTCAACCAGGTGATCGACAACAACGAGGTTGCCGACGTCGCCTTTGTCGATGAGGGTAGCGAATTCATTTCGACCAAGAGCGGTGGCATGACGGAGACGGGCGGCATGCTTGATTTCGCCATCAAGGGCGATGCCTGGTTCGCCGTCGAGACGCCGGCCGGCCAGACGCTGACCCGCGACGGACGGTTCACGCTCACGGAAGCGGGCGACCTCGTGACCCTCAACGGCTACCCCGTGCTCGATGCGGGCGGCGGCCCGATCCAGATCGATCGCGACAACGGTCCCGTGGCGATCAGCGCGGACGGCCAGCTCAACCAGAATGGTCAGCCGGTCGCGGCACTCGGCCTGTTCGAGGCCGACCTCTCGTCGGGGTTCGTGCGGGCGGGCAACAGCGGTGTCATCCCGGCCGTCGCGCCCGAGCCCGTGGTCGACCGGGTCGATGCCGGCATCATTCAGGGCTTCGTCGAGGAATCCAACGTCAACGCGATCGGCGAAATGACGCAGCTCATCAACGTCACCCGCGCCTTCGAGGCCGTGACGTCGCTCATCCGTGACAGCGAAACATCGCTCGACGAGGCCATCAAGACCCTCGGCGGCACCCGGTAAGCGCAATGAAAGCTCCCGCGACCATCAAGACAGCCGCCCACCAGCCCCGCGCAGAGGGTGCACGCAAGCTCAGCGCCCTTTCCGGGCTCGTCCGCCGCTACTACAGTCCGGAATTCTCGATCGCCCACGGCGGCCAGGTCCAGACGATCGCCGCAGGCAACTACACCGTCACCGGCCTGTCGCGGCATGTGCGTCTCGGCGAGTTCGTGGCGCACCGGAGCGCCACGGGCATCCATCTCGGCGAAGTCGTCCGCGTCGAACCGGACTCGATCGTCGTCTGCCCGATCGAGCCGGGCGAGCCGATCGGCATCCGCGACACGGTGATCCGCAAGGGCGCCTTCCGCGTGGCGCCCACCGCCGCCTGGTGCGGGCGCACGATCAACGCGCTCGGCGAGCCGATCGACGGCCGCGGCCCCCTTGTCCAGGGGGACGTCCGCCGGTCGATCTCCAATACCGCACCGCCCTCCATGACGCGGCGGCGGGTGGAGAAGGGCTTCCACACGGGCGTGCGCGCCATCGATATTTTCGCACCGCTCTGCCTCGGCCAGCGTCTCGGCATCTTCGCCGGTTCCGGCGTCGGCAAGTCGACGCTGCTTTCGATGCTGGCGCGGGCGGACGCCTTCGACAAGGTGGTGATCGCGCTGGTCGGCGAACGCGGCCGCGAGGTGCGCGAGTTCATCGAGGATACGCTCGGGGACAACCTGTCGAAGTCGGTCGCGGTTGTCGCGACCAGCGACGAAAGCCCGATGCTGCGCAAGATGGCGCCGCTGACGGCGATGACGATTGCCGAACATTATCGCGACCAGGGCGACAACGTGTTGATGATCGTCGACAGCGTCACGCGCTTCGCCCATGCGATCCGCGAGGTCGCGACCGCATCCGGCGAGCCGCCGATCGCGCGCGGCTATCCGGCATCGGTCTTCACCGAGCTGCCGCGGCTTCTCGAGCGGGCGGGTCCGGGGACGGAGGGGTCGGGGACCATCACCGCCATCATCTCGATCCTCGTCGACGGCGACAACCACAACGATCCGATCGCGGATTCGACGCGCGGCATTCTCGACGGGCACATCGTGCTGGAGCGCAGCCTGGCGGAGGAGGGGCGGTATCCGCCCGTCAATCCGCTCTCCTCGATTTCGCGTCTGGCCCGCAAGGCCTGGACGCCCGACCAGGAGAAGCTCGTCTCGCGGCTGAAGGCGCTCATCCACAAATATGAGGAGACGCAGGACCTGCGTCTGATCGGTGGCTACCGCGCCGGCAGCGATGCGGACCTCGACATGGCGATCAAGCAGGTGCCGGTCATCTACGAGGTCCTGAAGCAGACGCCGGGCGAGAAGCCGGCAGGCGACGCCTTCGCCGATCTGGCGGTGGCGCTGAAGAACGCGGCCACGGCACAGCCGGGCAATGCAAGGGCAAGAGGGTGACATGACGGATTTCGACGCGGACAAGGTCGTCAGGCCGATCGGCCGGACGAAGCCGGCGGGTTACGGTCTCGCGGACAGGATCCTGGTTGGCAGCGGCGTGCTGCTGGCAGCCGTTGCCGCTTTCTTCCCATGGTACGTGTTCCTCAACCCCGACAAGTTCTCCGTGCCGCCGCTGTGGGAAGGCACGACGCGTGACCTTCCGGAAACCGCTGCCCGCGAGGTGATGAGCGTATCTCCGGCTGCCATGGTTGACGACGACGAGGACGGCGCGGACGCCGCACTCGACCGCCTGTCCACCGCGACGGTGCCCGGCGTCGGTGCGGAGAAGAAGCTCGGCACGCCGACCGAGACCGGCATGGAGCAGCCGCTGCCGGCGCCCTCGGGCTTCCGCCTGATGCATGTCGCGAACGGCCGGGCTCTGATCGAGGACGCAAGCGGCATGTATATCGTGCGCGTCGGTTCGGTCCTGCCGGACAACAGCCGGCTCGCAACGCTCGAGCAGCGCAACGGCAAATGGGTGATCGTCACCTCCAACGGCGACGTCTACGAGCGCAACTGACGCGGGCGTTGGAGGCGGAGCGGGAAGCATGCCGTGAATCGGCGGATCGACGCATTCCCCCGCCTGCGGGCGAAGGCCGGATGGCACCGGCTACCGGATTTCCGGCATGTCCCCTTTCTCCGGCTTAGGCAAGTCCCACGCAAGTTTGTTCCCCTAGGTTGGGGGCGAACAAGGATGGAGCTTGTGATGCAACCGATTCAATTCTTCGAGCTTGCCTCGAAACAAGCCGAGTGGCTGGCCGTGCGCCAGTCCGTGGTTGCCGGAAATATCGCAAACGTCAACACGCCGGGCTACCGCGCCAAGGATGTCACGCCTTTCCAGACGGTGCTGGAAAATACCGGCATCCAGATGGCGACGACGCATCCGACGCACTTCGCCGAAGCGGCGCTCAGCGGCGACGTCACCGACGTCAAGTCCGACGAGAACGGCGAAGTCGGCGTGCAGGTCTCGGGCAACTCGGTCGGTCTCGCCGAGGAACTGATGAAAGAGGGACAGGTAAAGCGCGAGTTCGAGCTCAATGCCGGTCTCGTGAAGTCGTTTCATCGCATGATGCTGATGACAGTCAGGAGATAATGAATGGATCCGCTCGTCGCTTCGCTCAAGGTTGCCGCCTCCGGGCTGGAAGCCCAGTCCACCCGTATCCGCATCGTTTCGGAGAACCTCGCAAACGCCCGCTCCACGGGTGACACGCCCGGTGCCGATCCCTATCGCCGCAAGACCATCACTTTTGCAGCCGAACTCGACCGCCAGGTCGGCGCATCGCTTGTCGAAATCGAGCGTCTGGGCGAGGACGAGGGCGACTTCACAGCCGAATTCGACCCCGGCAATCCGGCCGCCGATGACAAGGGCATGGTGAAGCTTCCGAACGTCAACCCGCTCGTCGAGATGGCGGATATGCGTGAGGCGAACCGGTCCTACGAGGCGAACCTGCAAAGCATCAGGCAGTCCCGCGACCTCATCAGCGCGACGATCGATCTGCTGAGGGCCTCGCAATGATTGACAGCATCAAGACCGTCAGCGCGCTGGTCACGACCAGCGGCCTCTCCGACATTTCCTCGGAGACCACGACGACCACGCTCGGCGCGCAGGCGGCACAGCCGACCGAGGCCGCGTCGAGTTTTGCCAAGGTGATGAGCGACATGGCGACCGACGCGGTCGACACGCTGAAGCTCAGCGAAGTGAAGTCCTTCCAGGGCATTCGCGGCGAGGCGACCACCCGTGAGGTCGTCGATGCCGTCATGAACGCGGAGCAGGCGCTCCAGACCGCGATCGCGATCCGCGACAAGGTCGTGACCGCCTACCTCGAAGTCGCACGCATGCAAATCTAAGGAACGATTGATGAAAGCCCTTGCCATTGCCGCGACCGGCATGAACGCCCAGCAGACCAATCTCGAGGTGATCGCGAACAACATCGCGAACATCAACACGACCGGCTTCAAGCGGGCGCGGGCGGAGTTTTCGGACCTGCTCTACCAGACGGAGCGCGCGCAGGGCGTCCCGAACCGCGGCAACCAGGCGATCGTGCCGGAAGGCGCCATCATCGGCCTCGGCGTCAAGACCGCGGCGGTGCGCAACCTGCATCTGCAGGGCCAGCTCACTCAGACGGGCAACTCCTTCGACATTGCGCTCGTCGGCCGTGGCTGGTTCCAGATCGAGGCCCCGGACGGCACGATGCTCTACAGCCGCTCCGGCGCCTTCAACACCAATGCGGACGGGCAGCTCGTCACGCTCGACGGATACACGGTCGCTCCAGGCATCGTCGTGCCGGCGGAAGCGACCGAGATCACCATTTCGCGCTCCGGCCAGGTCTTTGCCACTGTCGACGCCGAGCAACAGGAGCTTGGCCAGATCACGCTCGCCAATTTCGTCAACGAGGCCGGCCTCGAGCCGCTTGGCGAGAACCTCTTCCGCGAAACCGCCGCGTCCGGCCCGGCGAACGAGGGCGTGCCGGACGAAAACGGCTTCGCCTACATGCAGCAGAACTATCTCGAAGCGTCCAACGTCGATCCGGTCAAGGAAATCACCGACCTCATTTCGGCGCAGCGCGCCTACGAGATGAACTCGAAGATCATCCAAGCGGCCGACGAAATGGCGGCTGTCGTCAGCAAGAACCTGAGATAAGGGAAGCGAGGGAAACATGATGTTTCGCCGAAACGCAACATCGCGGCGCCGCCGCATGTCGTCGCGCCTGACGGGTCGGATGCTGATGTTCTCCCTCGCGGCGCTGGTCTTCGCGGCGCCCGCTTTCGCCGACTCGCCGCTGGCGGTCGTCCCGAAACGCATCATCTATCCGGGCGAGCAGCTCCAGGCGGGGCTGCTGGAGGAGGTCGAGGTTACCAATCCGAACCTGCGCCCGGGCTATGCCCGGCATATCGGCGAGATCGATGGGCTGATCACCCGCAGGACGCTGCTGCCGGGCAGGATCATTCTCGTTTCGGCACTGCGCGAGCCCTATGCGGTCAACCGCGGCTCCTCGATCAAGCTCGTCTACGAAAAAGGACCGCTGCGCATCAGCGCATCCGGTACGCCATTGCAGGACGCGGCGATCGGCGAACTCATCCGCGTGCGCAACAAGGATACCGGCGTCATCGTGTCCGGCACGGTGATGGCCGACGGAACCATTCACGTGGTGGCACGATGATCAAGACCGCAACCGCTTTCCTGTTCGCGCTCGTCGTCGGGCTGGTCCATGGCGTGCAGCCGGCCTATGCCGCCGCGCGCATCAAGGATGTTGCCTCGCTGCAGGCCGGACGCGACAACCAGCTGATCGGCTACGGCCTCGTCGTCGGCCTCCAGGGCACCGGCGACAGCCTCAGGAGTTCGCCGTTCACCGAGCAGTCGCTGCGCGCCATGCTGCAGAATCTCGGCATTTCCACCCAGGGCGACGAATCCCGGTCGAAGAACATCGCGGCCGTTCTGGTGACGGCGACGCTGCCGCCCTTCGCGAGCCCCGGAAGCCGCGTCGATGTGACGGTCGGCTCGCTCGGCGACGCGACCTCGCTGCGCGGCGGCTCGCTCGTCATGACGTCGCTCACCGGCGCTGACGGTCAGATCTATGCCGTCGCGCAGGGATCGATCGTCGTGAGCGGCTTCAACGCACAGGGCGACGCCGCCACGCTCCAGCAGGGCGTGACCACGGCCGGTCGCGTACCGAACGGCGCGATCATCGAGCGCGAGCTGCCGTCGAAGTTCAAGGATTCTGCCAACCTGGTGCTGCAACTGCGGAATCCCGATTTCTCGACGGCCGTCGGCATGGCCGACGCAATCAACCGTTATGCGGCGGCACAGTATGGCGCGCCGATCGCCGAAGCGCGCGATTCCCAGGCGGTCTATGTCGCCAAGCCCAAGATGGCCGATCTCGCGCGCCTGATGGCGGACGTGGAGAACCTCGTCATCGAGACCGACACGCCGGCGAAGGTGGTGATCAACGAACGGACGGGCACGATCGTCATCGGCCAGGATGTTCGTATCGCCCAGGTCGCCGTCAGCCACGGCACCCTGACCGTGCAGGTGACGGAACTGCCGCGCGTCGTCCAGCCGGAACCCTTCTCCAACGGGGTGACGGCGGTCGAGCCGAATACGGAGATCCAGCTGCAGCAGGACGACGCCAAGGTCGCGGTGCTGAACGGTTCGGATCTGCGCTCCCTCGTATCCGGGCTGAACAGCATCGGCGTCAAACCGGACGGTATCATCGCGATCCTGCAGGGCATCAAGTCCGCCGGCGCGCTTCAGGCAGAATTGGTGCTGCAATGAACGTCATGATCCTTTCCCGCCTGCTCCGCCGCACCGCGCTCTCCGCCGCCGGCCTTGCGATGCTTGCTATTCCGGGCGCATTCGCCGAGGACCGGCCCGTCGTCATGACGAGCAAGGCGACGGCAGACGAAATCCGCGAGTTCTGCACCAACATCGCCGATGCGGCCCGCGACCAGCGCTACCTGCTGCAGAAGAAGGAACTGGAGGATCTGCAGAAACAGGTTGATCTCCGGATCAAGACCCTTGAGGACCGCCGGTCCGAATACGAGGACTGGCTGAAGCGCCGCAACGATTTCCTGAAGGTCGCCGAAGACGGTCTCGTCGAAATTTACAAGAAGATGCCGCCGGATGCGGCAGCAGCCCAGCTCGAGCTGATCCGCCCGGAGGTCGCATCCGCGATCGTCATGAAGCTCGCGCCGCGCATGTCGAGCCTGATCCTCAGTGAAATGGAGGCGGAGAAGGCGGCGATGCTCGCGAGCATTATCGCCAGCGCTTCCGATCCCAACACCTCGAAGGACCCGTCATGAAGAAGATCGCCATCGCCCTCGTGACGTGCTCGGCGCTTGCCGGCTGCAGCCAGGCGCTCAAGGAGGTGGGGCAGGCGCCCTCGATGAGCCCGATCGGTACCGGCCTGCAATATGCCCAGACGCCGCAGATGGCGCTCTATCCGAAGCAGCCGACGACCTCGCTGACGGGATACTCCATCTGGAACGATGCCCAGTCGGACCTCTTCAAGGACTCGCGCGCCATCAACATCGGCGACATCCTGACGGTTTCGATGAAGATCAATGACCGGGCGAGCTTCGACAACAAGACGGACCGCAGCCGGACGAACAAGAGCGGCATCAATTTCGGCCTCGGCAGCGCCGGAACGAATTACGACGTCGAGGCGGACGGTGACCTGACCTATGGCTCGTCCACCAGCACGAAGGGCGACGGCACGACCGAGCGGGCCGAGCGTCTGGACCTTCTCGTCGCCGCGGTCGTGACCGGCGTTCTGGAGAACGGCAACCTGCTGATCTCCGGTTCGCAGGAGGTTCGTGTCAACCATGAACTGCGCATTCTCAACGTCGCCGGCATCGTGCGGCCCCAGGACGTCGATGCGGACAACAAGATCTCCTACGAGAAGATCGCCGAGGCGCGCATCTCCTATGGCGGTCGCGGTCGTTTGACCGAGGTCCAGCAGCCGCCGGTCGGGCAGCAGCTCGTCGACCTGTTCTCGCCGATCTGATCATCGGCATGGCCGCGGCGCCTATCGTCTGAATGGAAGGCCTTGAGATGGCGGAAGAAGAAGCGACACCATCCGAAGAGAAGAAGAAGCCGTCGATCGTGGTCATGATCGCGATTGTTGCGGTCCTGACGCTTGTGGCCGGTGGCGGCGGCTGGCTCGTCGGCAACATGCTTGCACCGCCGCCGGCGGAGAAAACCGCCGTCGAAGCGGCGGCGCATGCAGGCGGCGGCGAGGGTGAGGAGGGCGAACTTCCCCACATCTCGACGGAGGCCAACGGAATTGTCGCGCTGGAGCCGATCACCAGCAATCTCGCCTATCCATCGAACAATCTGGTGCGCATGGAAGTGGCGCTGATGTTCAAGGGGCTGCCCGATGCGGTGCTGGCCGAGGCGATTCATCAGGATATCGTCGCCTATATGCGAACCGTGTCATTGCAGCAGGTCCAGGGGCCGCGCGGCTTCCAATATCTCCGGGAAGACCTGCAGGAGCGGGTTGACCTTCGCTCTGAAGGACGCGTAACCAACGTTATGTTCCGAACCTTTGTGATCGAATGATTCGATTCCTATTGTCCTTCATCGCCATGATGGCGATGACCGGCGTCGCAGCCGCCCAGCAGACGCCGGGTGACATTCTCAATGCGCCTATCGACGGTTCGGTCGCGTCCTGGATCATCCGCACCTTCGGCCTCCTGACAGTCCTGTCGGTCGCCCCCGGCATCCTCGTCATGGTGACGAGCTTTCCGCGTTTCGTCATCGCCTTCGCCATCCTGCGTTCCGGCATGGGGCTTGCGACGACACCGTCCAACATGATCCTCGTCAGTCTCGCGCTGTTCATGACCTTCTACGTCATGGCTCCGACCTTCGACCGCGCCTGGCAGGACGGGGTCGCGCCGCTGATTGCCAATGAGATAGACGAGACCGAGGCCGCGCGGCGTATCGCCGAACCCTTCCGCACCTTCATGACGGCGAATACCCGTGACAAGGATATCGAACTCTTCATCTCGCTGGCGGAGGAACGCGGCCAGACCGTCGTGACGGACGGCGTCGTCGACCTGCGCGTCGTCATTCCGGCCTTCATGATCTCGGAGATCCGCCGCGGCTTCGAAATCGGTTTCCTCGTCATCCTGCCCTTCCTCGTCATCGATCTGATCGTCGCGACGATCACCATGGCGATGGGCATGATGATGCTGCCGCCAACCTCGATCTCCCTGCCGTTCAAGATCCTGTTCTTCGTTCTGATAGACGGTTGGAACCTGCTCGTCGGCAGTCTCGTGCGCTCCTTCAGCTGATCTGCCGCCGTCACCGGCGTCCTCCCCGCGATCGAACGTTCAAAGCTTGTTAAGCATGTGCTTTCAAGCGCTGTTTACCATCCGCCGGGAACGTTCAAAGGCTGCCTCGCCGGTTAAGTTGTTGGCAAGGAATGACTGCCAGTTTTGCCTCACACGACGGGTTTGGTATCCCTCTCGCAGAGGCGGAGGAGCCGAGTTGGCATGAGGCCGAACTGTCGTGACCGGTAGGTAATTCAGTCCGGTATGTCCCCATCCGTATTTCGTTCAAAGGGACAACAAATGACCAGCATTCTGACCAACACCAGCGCGATGGCCGCTCTCGCCACGCTGCGTTCGATCTCCTCGAGCATGGAAGACACCCAGGGCCGGATCTCCTCCGGTCTGCGCGTCGGCTCCGCTTCCGACAACGCCGCCTACTGGTCGATCGCGACCACCATGCGTTCCGACAACGCCGCTCTCTCGGCCGTTTCCGACGCGCTCGGCCTCGGTGCCGCCAAGGTCGACACGGCCTATGCCGGTATGGAATCGGCCATCGAAGTCGTGAAGGAAATCAAGAACAAGCTCGTTGCCGCCACCGAAGACGGCGTCGACAAGGACAAGATCCAGGAAGAAATCACGCAGCTGCAGGACCAGCTGACGAGCATTGCCGAAGCCGCTTCGTTCTCCGGCGAGAACTGGCTGCAGACGGACCTGACGGCTGCCGGCGGTTCCGAGGCCAAGACGGTCGTCGCCTCGTTCGTTCGTGACGGTTCGGGCAACGTGTCGGTCAAGAAGGTCGACTATACGCTCGACTCCACGACGGTCCTCTTCGACGAGGGCGGCGACACCGGTATCCTCGACACGACGACGACGATCGAAGGCGCTGCCGTCACGCTCAACATCAACGTTGCCGGCGTGATCTCCGAATACACCGTCGAAGCCTTCACCACCGACGACGTCATCACGGCCGGCGCTGGCTCGTCGACCTTCGACGGCGACTATGCTTCTGACGGCACGAACGACTACGTCAAGGTCGACGACGACACCTGGGTGCTCGCCGTAGACCAGACGACGGTTACCGACCAGGAGGTCGCCTACGAAGACTCGACCAGCGCTCTCTGGGCAGTCGACACCACTTCCGCTCCGACCGCGACGACCTCGTCCGTAGCGACCATCGCCATCGACGGCACGACGACATCGACCCAGCTCGACGGCCTCATCCAGATGGTCGACGATGCCCTGACCTCGATGACGAGTGCGGCTTCGGCACTCGGCTCGATCTCTTCGCGCATCGACCTGCAGGAAGAGTTCGTCTCCAAGCTGACCGACTCGATCGACTCGGGTATCGGCCGTCTCGTCGACGCCGACATGAACGAGGAATCGACCCGCCTGAAGGCGCTGCAGACCCAGCAGCAGCTCGCCATCCAGGCCCTGTCGATCGCAAACTCCGACTCGCAGAACGTGCTGTCGCTGTTCCGCTAATCGATATAGGCGGGGGTTGGCTGAGCCCCCGTTCCTATCGGACGCCGCGCCCGGAAACGGGCGCGGCGATTTTGTTAAGAGGATCGTTAATCTCTCGTTGATGTTTAGAGTTCGTTAACCATACGGCGCTTACATGGGCGCATCGAAACGACGAGTTAACCTTCTCTAAGAATTCGTTAGCAGGCATGATGCTGGCCGTCGTTCCCGGTGCGACCCGGAATGTCCCTTTCTTCTCAGCCAATCAAGGGGCACTAGATCATGACCAGCATCCTGACGAACATCGCAGCCATGGCTGCTCTCCAGACGCTCCGCTCCATCGACGGAAGCATGGAAGAAACGCAAGCACGGGTATCAACGGGTCTTCGCGTCGGCGGTGCAGCGGACAACGCCGCCTACTGGTCGATCGCGACCACCATGCGCTCCGACAACATGGCGCTCTCCGCCGTGCAGGACGCGCTCGGCCTCGGCGCCGCCAAGGTCGATACGGCCTATGCCGGTATGGAATCGGCCATCGAGGTCGTGAAGGAAATCAAGGCCAAGCTTGTTGCCGCCACCGAAGAAGGCGTCGACAAGGACAAGATCCAGGAAGAAGTCACGCAGCTGCAGGAGCAGCTCGCCAGCATTGCCGAAGCCGCGTCGTTCTCCGGCGAGAACTGGCTGCAGACGGACCTGACGGCTGCCGGCGGTTCCGAGACGAAGAACGTCGTGGCGTCCTTCGTTCGTGACGGTTCGGGCAACGTCTCGGTCAAGAAGGTCGAGTACACGCTCGACTCGACGACGGTCCTCTTCGACGAGGGTGGCGACACCGGCATCCTCGACACGACGACGACGATCGAAGGTGCTGCCGTCACGCTCAACATCAACGTCGGCGGCGTGATCTCCGCCTATACCGTCCAGGCTTTCACGACCGACGACGTCATCGCGGCCGGCGCCGGTGCCTCGACCTTCGACGGCAGCTATGCCACCGACGGCACGAACGACTACGTCAAGGTTGACGACGACACCTGGGTGCTCGCCGTAGACCAGACGACGGTCGCCGACCAGGAAGTCGCCTACGAAGACTCGACCAC
>NZ_JAKGBU010000013.1:0-53881 GCF_021555155.1 Rhizobium alarense | reverse complement strand
CTCGTCGACGCCGACATGAACGAGGAATCGACCCGCCTGAAGGCCCTGCAGACCCAGCAGCAGCTCGCCATCCAGTCCCTGTCGATTGCAAACAGCGCCTCGGAAAACATCCTGACGCTCTTCCGTTAATAGAAGCGGCCGGCCGGGACGTCGTTCCCGGCCGACATCCACAGCTCAGAGCCGTCTCTCGTCCGAGAGGCGGCTTTTTGCGTTCCGGCCGCGCATCATCGCAATCGGGCCAGGTTTCAACGGACCGAAAAATTTACGATTTCTTCATCTTTGTTAAGACTTCGTTACGTGTTAACCATTTGTTAACCATTGCTCGTTAACCCTTGGTTAAGAATGACGGCCCGCCACCCAGGGCAAAACAGGTGGCGGTGCGCATGACGCGGCCTCTGTCGTTACCGGTCCTCACTCCGGAATGTCTCCCCAGAAGACGACTCCAGACAGGGCAGAAGCCAGATGACCAGTATCCTGACGAATTCCGGCGCCATGGCGGCGCTGCAGACACTCCGTTCAATCGACAGAAGCCTCGAGACGACGCAAGCGCGGGTATCCTCCGGCCTCCGCGTCGAGACGGCTGCCGACAATGCCGCTTATTGGTCGATCGCGACCACCATGCGCTCCGACAACCGCGCGCTTTCGACCGTGCAGGACGCGCTCGGTCTCGGTGCCGCAAAGGTCGACACGGCCTATGCCGGTATGGAATCGGCCATCGAGGTCGTCACGGAAATCCGGACCAAGCTCGTTGCCGCCACCGAAGAAGGTGTCGACAAGGACAAGATCCAGGAAGAAATCACCCAGCTCCAGGCCCAGCTCGTGAGCATCGCGGAAGGGGCTTCCTTCTCCGGCGAGAACTGGCTGCAGACCGACCTGACGACCGCCGGCGGCTCCGAAACGAAGAGCGTCGTGGCATCCTTCGTTCGCAGCGCCTCCGGTGACGTCTCGGTCAAGAAGGTCGACTATACGCTCGACTCCACGACGGTCCTCTTCGACGAGGGCGGCGACCTCGGCATTCTCGACCTGACGGCAGTCATCGAAGGCGCTGCGGTCGCGCTCAACGTCAATGTGGGCGGCGTCATCAGCCAGTACACCGTGGCAGCCTTCACCACCGAGGAGGTCATCACGGCCGGCGCCGGTGCATCGACCTTCGACGGAAGCTACGCTACCGACGGGACCAACGATTATGTCAAGGTCGACGACGACACCTGGGTGATTGCCGTCGACCAGACGACGGTCACCAACCAGGAGGTCGCCTACGAGGACTCGGGCGGCAGTCTCTGGGCCGTCGACACGACCAACCTCGCCGTCGCGACGACCTCTTCCGTCGATACGCTGGCAATCGACAACAGCACCACGACCACCCAGCTCGACGGCCTGCTCAAGATGGTCGATACGGCACTCGAGTCGATGACGAGCGCCGCCGCCGACCTGGGTGCGATCTCCACCCGTATCGAGATGCAGGAAGGCTTCGTCGCGACGCTGACCGACGTGATCGATTCCGGCATCGGCCGATTGGTCGACGCCGACATGAACGAGGAATCGACCCGCCTGAAGGCGCTGCAGACCCAGCAGCAGCTCGCCATCCAGTCGCTGTCGATCGCCAATACCTCCTCGGAGAACATCCTCCAGCTCTTCCGCCAGTAAGGCGACAAGCATTCCGAGCCGCCGTGCCGTGGGTCATCCGGTGCCGGCGGAGGTTGGGCCGCGCTATTGCCCTGGCGCGGCCCAATACCTTCATCCTCGCACAAGTTTGGCCCGCTAGCCTCGCCCTCACAATCAGGAAGATTGCGCGCGAATCAGGAAATGCGCGAGGTCCGGGAGACATGTCAGCGGTGTTGCAGAAGCGCAGAAACGAAAGTTCGTCCCAGATCCGGTCAGGTGTCGACCGTCACGCCATGCCGTCCGGCATCCGCGCGGGAGACGGGGCATGAACGTTCAGCTGGCGCGTTACCTCAAGGATTTCACCCCGCCCAAACCGCGCCCGTCGCCGCTCTTCCAGACGGCAGGCCTGCACGGCGACCTGCGGATGGGTGCGGACAAGGCTATCCCCATGCAGAGCCCGGAACCGGCCGTCGACATCGAGGCGGAACGCGCCGAAGCCTACGAAGCGGGGCATCAGGCCGCGACCGATACCCTTGCCGAGCAGCATCGGCGCGAGATCGCCGAGCTGTCGGCGCGCCACAGGGCGGAACTGGACACTTTGCGGGAACAGTTCGAGCGCGACTACGCCGCGCGGCTCGCCGAGCGGTTCTCCGGCATGGTCGAGAAGGTCGGCGATCTTGTTGCGGAGCAGGTCGCCCATGTCATCGCCCCGGTGATGGAGGAGGTTCTTGCGCGCGAGGCCGTGGCAAATCTGGCGCAGATGATCCGCAACGGGCTTCAGGCCGGCGAGGGCGTCACGGTCACCGTGCGCGGCTCCGACGCGCTCTTCGAGATGCTGAGGGCGCATTTCGACGACGTCGCGGCGTTCCGTCACCAGCCGGCGGACGACACGGACCTTACCGTTGAATTCGGCGAGACGATCCTCGTCACGCGCATGGCAGCCTGGGCCGATACGGTGCGGAAGGTGCTGGCATGAGCGAAGAGAACCACCATCACGGCAAGAACGAGATCATCATCGTCAAGCGTCACGGCGACCATGACGGCGACCACCATTCGGCCGCCTGGAAAATCGCCTATGCGGACTTCATGACGGCGATGATGGCGTTCTTCCTCGTCATGTGGCTCGTAAACGCGGCCAACGAGGAGACGAAGGCGTCGGTCGCCTCCTATTTCAATCCGATCAAGCTGACCGACGACCGCCCGGCCGACAAGTCGGTCGAAAAGCCCGGCAAGGATGCGGAGGGCGAGAACACCCAGGACAAGTCCAAGGAAGCCGGTGAGAAACAAGCCGCCGGCAACGGCGAGCAGAAGGGCACGGACCAGAGCACCGCCGCCGGCGAGGAGACGCAGTTCTCCGAGGCGGATTTCTTCGAGAACCCCTATTCGGTCCTTTCGGAGATCGCCCAGGAAGTCGGCCAGCAGGCCAATGTCAGCGCCAAGGGCGAAGGCGGCGCGGACAATTCCGGCCCGGCGACCGGTGCGAGCGGCGGCGAGGCCTACCGCGATCCTTTCGATCCGGATTTCTGGACGCAGCAGGTGGAGGTCACCGAGGCGTCATCCACGGCGCATGAGGCCGAAAACGCTCAGGAGACCGCCAAGGTCGAGGCCGCTCCGGCAGGGGCTGCCGAAACGAAGGCCGCCGAAGACGCGGAGCAGAAGACCGCCGGCGCGGCAGAGGACGAGGCGGCGCAGAACGAGACCGCGAAGGAGGCCGCGGAGGCCGACCGGCTGCAGAAGCAGATCGCGAAGGAGATCGGCGCTCTCGGCAAGCTGGCCGAGGGGCTCACGGTGACGCCTGCGGAGGGCGGGCTGCTCGTCAGCCTGACGGATCAGACCAATGCCGCGATGTTCAATGTGGGCTCTTCCGTGCCGCGCAAGGAAATGGTGCTCGCCATGGAGAAAATCGGCAAAATCCTCGCCGAGCGGAAAGGCGCTGTCGCCATCCGCGGGCATACCGACGGCCGTCCCTTCAAGGGGGGCGAAAACGACAACTGGCGGCTTTCCATGACGCGTGCGCAGAGCGCCTATTACATGCTGGTTCGCGCCGGGCTCGACGAGCGGCGCGTCAGCCAGGTCAGCGGCTTTGCCGACCGGAGACTGAAGGTACCGGAAGACCCGTTCGCCGACGTCAACCGCCGCATCGAAATCCTTCTCCAGTCGGACGAGGGCTGACATCATGCGGTCCGCGCGACGGATGCTGATCTGCGGAATGATCATGGCGGCGGGACATCTCCTGCCGCCCCTCGCGCATGGCGAGGGCACGGAGGATCTGGCGCCCTACAAGATGATCCGGTCGCTGCAATATGTTCAGGACTCGGTCGTGCTCGGCGATCATTCCGCGATGGAGATGCAGCGCTTCCTGCTCGGGACGATCGACGACCGGCTGCTGACCGGCGGCCCTTCCATGTTCGACGATCCGCGCAACGTCGATGCCGCGCTGGTCTATGCGATGAGCGGCGGCAATCCGTCGACCCTCGACAAGCTGGCGGAAGCCGACGTCGACGGCCATTTCGACACACGGGTCACGGATGCGGTGAGAAACTATCTCGGCGGGCGTGGCTCCGTGACGGCCAAGTCGCTCGCCGAGATCTTTCCCGAATACAAGGATCGCCAGATCGGTCCCTATCTGGCGCTGGTGTCGGCGAATTCGGTCATCCGCAAGGATCCTGCGCTGGCGCTCACCTATTTCGACTGGGCCCGGCTCACCGCGCCGGGAACGATTGTCGAGGAGGCGGCGCTTCGCCGTTCGATCTATGTCGCCGTCGAGAACGGCTGGGTCGAAAAGGGCGTGACCTATTCGAACCGCTATGCCCGGCGTTTCCTGCGTTCGCCCTATGCGAGCCAGTTCGCGGACCTTTTCGTCAAGCTCTCGGTCGACCATTCCGACACGGTATCGGAAGACGATATACTGGAAGTGCTCTCGTTCATGGACGTGCCGAGACGTCAGGAGGTCTATCTGCGCATGGCGCGGCTGGCGGCGATTTCCGGCAAGCAGCGGCTCGCAAGTCTCGCCGCCGAGCGTGCCCAGGGGCTTTCCGGCGACGGAGAATCCGTGCCGCGCCTGCTCGCCGATCTCTATTCGAGCCTCGCTTCGGTGCCCTCGAGCGACGTCAGCCAGGCTATGGAAACCATCATTGCGCTGCCGGACGAAAAGCTCTCGGCCAAGGACCGGGCGCTGAAGGAAGCGGCGCGCGTCGTGGCGGAGGAGGTTCTGAAGGTTCCCGTGCTCCAGGAGCAGGAAAAGGCGGAAAGCGCGGATCGGGATCAGCGTCCGGCGCCGGCGGGCATCGCGGCGGAAGATGATGACATGAACCCGACGGCAGTTGCCGTCGAGCAGCCGGCGGAAGCCGTTGACACGGAGGCCGCCAACGATGGCGGCCCGCAAGAGGACAGGGGCCTCGACCCGGCATTCGACGGCTTCGTCGCGTCCGGAAAGTCGAAACTCGACGAGATCGACGCCCTGCTGAAAGGAGAAGGCGGTTGAGCAACCTGAACATCGCTGCGGCCGGACTGCCGGTTGGAAACGCATCGTCCGCCAAGGTCGGAAGCAAACAGAGTTCGACGGAAGCCGAGAGCGTGTCGCGAGGTCGCGAATTCGAATCCGTCTTCGAGAAGTCGAGTGGCGGCAGTGGTCAGCAGTCAAAAGAGGACGGCGAGAGCCGCTACAGCCTGGCACGGGTCTTCTCGACGGACGGCGGAACCAGTGTTGCGTCGCGGGTCGCGATATCGCAAAACAAGGCCGGTGCATCGGACACCTCGACCGACCAGCCGGAACCGGCCAAGGACCACACCAAGGCCGCAGCCACGGATACGCTCGGCGAGGCGCAGTCGCATCTGCTGGAAAACGGCGAGGCTGTCGGGGATGATCCGGCAACCGTCGGCAAGGAGGGCAAGCGCGCGGCCGACAGGGTGCGGCATGCCGCTGGCGACGAGACGGGGGACGACGGGACGGACGAAGACGGTGACGACCTTCTGGCGCTGCTCGATGCAGCATCCCAGGTCGCAAAGGACAATGGGACCGCGACCGCGCAACAGCCGGCAGGCCGGACGGATGCCGCGCCGCAGACGGCTGGCGACACCGATGCCGAAACGATGCAGGCGCTGCAGGCAGCGGTTGGCGCGCAGGATCCGATGATCGGGCAGCAGGCCAACGGGCGGACCGTGAAGCAGGTCGCCGGCGAGAAGGCGGAGAGCAAGTCTGTGGCCCGCCTCGGCGGCACGTCGTCGTCCTCGGATCAAGCCTTGCCGGCGACCGACGGCAACGCCGCATCCGGCGAGGTCGGACCGTCCGCAGCGGACCAGATCTTCAAATTCGTCCGCGCGGACGGCAAGGGCAAAGAGATCGAGCTCGCCATCGGCGGACGCGGCGACGTGGCGACGGTCAAGGATGCCCCCCTATCGGTGGCGGATGATACCGTGACGGTGCTCGACTCGCGCCGTTACCTTGGGCTCGCCTCGACCACCAATTCGGCGGCCGTGACGGCGGCGATCGCGCAGGATGCCGAATGGGCGAGCCAGTTGACATCCGGCGCAGCCACGATGGCGGACGATGCGGTCACGGGCAAGGCCGTGCACACGCTGAAGATCCAGATGCAGCCGATCGACCTCGGCAGCGTCACGGCGACGCTGCGGCTCTCGGGCGACGAACTCGTCGTCAATCTGCAGGTGGAGACGGGAGAGGCCTACCGGCAGCTCTCCGGCGACCAGGACGGCATCGTCAAGGCTCTCAAGGCCCAGGGCTTCGCCGTCGATCAGGTGACGGTCCAGTTCAGCCCGACCGACCGGTCTTCGGCCAACAGCCAGGGCAACGGCCAGGCGGCCTTTGCCGGGCAGCAGCAGACCCACGAGGGCAATGGCGGTCGACAGGGCGGCAACCAGCAGACCTTCAGCGGCCAGAACAGCGCCGGCAACGATGGAGCATCCTATGACCGCAGCCTGGCAGAAAGCGCTGTCTCTTCTGGCGTTCAGTCTGGCCGCGGCGGCGTCTATCTCTAACGCCTGCGCGAGCACCGGCCTCTGCGAGCGCGAGATCCTGCGGGCGGCACAGAAATACCAAGTGCCGGCCGGCATTCTCTATTCCGTGGGATTGACGGAGACCGGCCGCAAGGGTTCTCTGCAGCCATATGCGTTGAACATCGAAGGCAAGGCGGTCTTCGCCGCCGACAAGCGCGAGGCGCTTGCCGCTTTCGAGGCGGCGCGGTCGCGCGGCGCCAAGCTGATCGACCTCGGCTGCATGCAGATCAACCACCATTTCCACGGCGGCGAATTCGCGTCTCCGGCGGAAATGTTCAATCCGCAGCGCAACGTCGACTATGCGGCCCGTTTCCTGGCCGACCTCCATGCCCGCCACGAGACCTGGACGATGGCGGTGGCGCGTTACCATGCGGGCCCCAACAACGATCCGGCGCAGAAGCGCTACGTCTGCCGCGTGATCGCGAATCTGGTCGCGACAGGGTATGGACAGTGGACGACGAACGCCCGTCGCTTTTGCAATTAATACACCTAAAAATTGAGCCAATTCGCGCCTGCAGCAATGTGGCGGGAATGTGCGAACTTAAGGCAGGGCAAGAGGAGAATCCGGCCTTTGTTAACTTTTCCACTGTTTCATTGTGGCTATTTTCCCTGACACCTACTATATGTAGATCAAATCGGCACATAATTCTTAATCAACTATTAAAATCACCTGATGATTTCATCTAGTTGCCGGTGATTCGCCTGATTCGTACGACTGTTCCATCGAGGCACCACACTGATTCGGAGGCGGACGAATGATCGTAGTGGTTGATGAGCGGGAGCTCGTTAAGGACGGATACACATCTCTATTTGGTCGCGAGGGCGTGCCCTCGACCGGCTTTGATCCGAGAGAGTTCGGCGAGTGGGTCAGCTCCGCGGCCGACAATGACATCGACGCCGTCGAGGCGTTCCTGATCGGCCAGGGCCAGCACACTCTGGAACTGCCGCGTGCGATCCGGGATCGCTCGCAGGCACCGGTCATCGCGGTCAGCGACACACCTTCTCTCGAGACGACGCTCGCGCTCTTCGACTGCGGCGTCGACGACGTGGTTCGCAAGCCGGTTCACCCGCGCGAGATTCTGGCCCGGGCCGCGGCGATCCGCCGCCGCCTGAAGGCGCTCGTGCAACATACCGACATCGGTCCCATCCGCGTCTTTTCGGATGGGCGGGATCCGGAGCTCCATGGCGAGGTCTTCGCCCTGCCGCGCCGCGAGCGCCGCATTCTGGAATATTTGGTCGCCAATCGCGGCCGCCGGCTTTCCAAGACGCAGATATTCAACGCGATCTACGGCATCTTCGACGAGGACGTCGAGGAGAATGTCGTCGAGAGCCACATCAGCAAGCTGCGCAAGAAGCTGCGCAAGAAGCTCGGCTTCGACCCGATCGATTCCAAGCGCTTCCTTGGCTACTGCATCGACTGGAACTGACTGTCTGGGGCGCTTCGGCGCCCCTCGTTGTTCTGCCCGGCGGCGGACCGGGCCGAACAGCTTCACGCAAGGCCCGTCACCTAGTCTCGGGCCAGATCAAAACGAGGAATTGCCATGAGTCTCTACGGAACGATGAGAACCGGCGTATCGGGCATGAATGCACAGGCGAACCGCCTGAGCACGGTGGCCGACAACATCGCCAATGCGAACACGACCGGCTACAAGAAGGCGTCGACGCAGTTTTCATCCCTGATCCTGCCGACGACGGGCGGAGCCTACAACTCCGGCGGCGTCACCACGGATGTCCGTTATTCGATCTCCGCCCAGGGTACCTTCACCTATACCACCTCGGCGACCGACCTTGCCATCAACGGCGAAGGCTTCTTCATCGTGCAGGGTTCGGACGGCGTCGAGTATCTGACGCGTGCCGGCGCCTTCACCGCAATGGACGACGGAACCCTGCAGAATTCCGCCGGCTTCACGCTGATGGGCTACGAATATTCCTCGACGGACGACCCGACGATTGTCGTCAACGGCTTCGACGGATTGAGCGAGATCAACCTTTCGTCCGGCTCCCTCAACGCGGAAGCGTCGACCACCGGCACGCTCGACGTCAACTTGCCCTCCAACGAGGCCGCCGGCTACGTCAAAGCGACGTCGCTCGTCGCATACGACAGCCAGGGCAACACGCGCCTGCTCGACTTCACCTATACCAAGACGGCCGACAATGAGTGGGAAGTGGAAGTCACCTACGACGGTACGTCGATCGCCGGGCCGATTGCGATGGAATTCGACTCAGACGGCACGCTGATCTCGCCCTCGCCGGCGGAGATCACCACCACCGCACAGACGATAGCCGGCGCCGAACTCGGCGCGTTGACGATCGACATCGCGGGCTCGACCCAGCTTGCCTCCGATTTCGAAGTGTCGGACGGCGACATTGACGGCAAGGCGGCCAGCAAGGTGACGGGCTATGAGATCAGCGATGACGGAGTCGTCTCCCTGAAGTACGACGACAACACGCTCGTCCCCAAGTACCGGATTGCCATGGCTTCCGTCCAAAGCCCGGACAACCTCACCCCGCTGCCCGGCAACGTCTATACGCAGAGCAACGACTCCGGTGTCATCGTCATGGGTTACGCAGGGACCGGCGGATACGGCAGTATCCTCTCCGGCGCGCTGGAGGATTCCAACGTCGATATTGCCGAAGAGCTGACGAGCATGATCGAGTCGCAGCGCAACTATACGGCCAACTCCAAGGTCTTTCAGACCGGCTCCGAACTGATGGAAGTCCTCGTCAACCTCAAGCGGTGACGTGAACGCAACACTGTGAAACAGAGTAGGTGATAGGATGTCGCTTTCAGCAGCAATGAAGACTGCGCAGTCGAATTTCACCAACACGGCCACCCAGACGGCGGTCGCGTCGAAGAACGTTTCGAATGCAAGCGACACCAACTACTCGCGCCGGGCGGCCATCCTCGCGACGGCCGCCAGCGGTGCCATCGTTGTCGAGACCCAGCGCGCGCAGAACGCCGCATTGCAGAAGCAGAACCTGCTCAGCATCTCGAAATCCTCCGCCCAGGACACCACGCTGGCGGGGCTCGAACGCCTCAAGACGTTGTTTGGCGGTGACGAATACGAACTGGCGCCCTCCACCTACATCGCCCAGCTGCGCGACAACCTCCAGACCTTTGCCGACAAGCCGAGCGAGGCTTCGCTGGCGGAGACCGTCATCGCGAACGCCACCGATGTCGCGAATTCGCTGAACAGCGCCACGAAAGAAGTGCAGAAGCTGCGCGCCGAGGCGGATGCCGACATCGCGGATGCCGTCGATGAGCTCAACCGCCTGCTTGGTGAATTCAAGACATACAACGACCAGGTGGTCTCGGGTACCGCATCCGGAAGCGATGTCAACGATGCGCTCGATCAGCGCGACAAGCTGCTGAGCGAGATTTCCGCAATCGTCGGCATCAGTGTCGTGACCCGGACCAACAACGACATCGCGCTCTACACGAGCGACGGGACGGTGCTGTTCGAGACGCTTCCGCGCGAGGTGTCCTTCTCGCAAACCATGACCTACGACGCGACGGTCGACGGTCTCCCCGTCCTTATCGACGGTGTCGAAATCGAGGCCGGAAGCGGCGGCAATTCCAGCGCCCGGGGCTCGATCGCCGCGCTTCTGCAGATTCGCGACGACATCGCGCCGACCTACCAGGCCCAGATCGACGAAATTGCGCGCGGTCTGATCACCATGTTCGAAGATGACGGCATGCCCGGCCTCTTCACCTGGATGGACGGCGCCACGCAGTCGACCGTCGTCCCGGCCGCGCTCGAGCCCGGTCTCGCTGGCAGCATCATGGTCAATCCGGCCCTGATCACCGCCGAGGGCGGAGACCCGATGCTGCTGCGCGACGGCGTCAATCTCGACCAGAACCCGGACGACTACGCGAGCTTCTCGGACGTGCTCGACGGATATGCCGCAGCATTCGAAACCGAGATGACTTTCGACGTGACGAGCGGTCTCGACACGTCGCTGAGCGTCCTTGAATTTTCGACGGCTTCGGTCGGCTGGGTCGAGCAGCTTCGCAGCGCGGCGACCACGGCGAGCAGCGACAAGACGGCGCTGCTCAACCGGACGCAGGAGGCCCTGCAGAACGTCACGTCGGTCAGCCTCGATGAGGAACTGGCGCTGCTGCTCGATCTCGAGCAGTCCTACAAGGCATCTGCCAAACTGGTCGCGGCGGTCGATGAAATGATGGCCGCGCTCCTCGAAGCCGCAGGATAACAAGTTATGAAGACTTCGTTCGTTTCGAACCTGTCGATGCAGAACACGATGACGCAGGCCATCGCCAAGGCGCAGCAGGAGCTGGTGCGCCTGAACGAGGAGCTGGTCACGGAACGTCATGCCGACGTCGGCACGGTGCTCGGCGCAAAGACCGCACGCACGCTCAACCTGCATCGCGACCTGCAGCGGCTCGAGTCCCTGTCGAGCACCAACGCGCTCACCACCCAGCGCCTGGCCGCCTCGCAGGAAGCGCTCGGCCTGATGTCGGAAGCTGCCAATTCCGCGATGGAAACCATCATCGCGCTCTCCGGCACCGACTCTCAGGACCAGCTCGATCTCGCCAAGGACAGTTTTGCGGACGCAATATCGCTCTTTACCGCTTCGGCAAACACGTCGTTCAGCGGTGAATATCTCTTCGCCGGCATCAATTCGGACATTGTGCCGATCAACGACTACATGGCGACCGGTTCGACCGCGAAAGACGCCTTCGACGCGGCTTTCCTCGCCACCTTCGGCTTCGCGCAGGACGACGCCCAGACGGCAGACATCACGGAGGCCGATATGACGGCCTTCATCGCCGATCTCGAAACGTCGTTCCTCGGCGCCGACTGGAACACCAACTGGTCCAACGCGTCCGACGAGAACATGACGAGCCGGATCAGCAATACGGAGGTCATCCAGAGCTCCACGAACAGCAATGTCGAAGGCATGCGCAAGTTCGCACTCGGCGCGGTCATCGGTTACGAACTGCTCAATCTGGATCTCTCGGACGAGACGCGTACCGTGGTGAGCGATTCGGCGCTCGACTATATCGGGCAGTCCGTCAGCGGCATCGATTCCGAGCGCAGCACGCTCGGCATATCGGAGGCGCGGGTGACGGAGGCCAATGTGTCGCTCGATGCCCAGATCACGATCCTGACCACGAGCATCAACAATCTCGAAGCCGTCGACACGTCGGAAACGGCAGTCCGGATCACGACGCTCGAAAGCCAGCTTTCACTCGCCTACACGCTCACGTCGCGTATCCAGAACATGAGCTTGATCAACTACCTCTGATTATCGGGGGCGCGGACAAACATGAAGGGTGTCTGAATGTACCAGTTCTCATACGTCGAGATCATGGAGGACGGCGTAGCCACGTCCAGGGACAGGGAGAGACAGGTTCTCGACCGGTCGGTAGCGCTGCTGGAGACGGCGAAGCGCTGCGAGACCTACGGAAAGGAAGCGATCGAGGCAGTCTATTTCACGCGTCGCCTCTGGATCCGCTTTATCGAGGATCTCGGCGACCCGGAAAACCAGCTGGACGGGGAACTGCGCGCCAATCTGATCTCCATCGCGATCTGGATACTGGGAGAGACGGAGCGGATCCGAAAGCGCGAGTCCGACAACTTCCAGGGGATCATCGACATAACAACCATCATCAGGGATGGCATAAAATGAAAAGCACGTTGCGTATTTCACTCAAGTCCGGTGAGCGCATCTTCGTCAACGGCGCCGTTCTGCGCGTCGATCGCAAGGTCGCTCTGGAGTTCCTGAACGACGTGACGTTCCTTCTGGAAAACCATGTCCTGCAGCCGGAACAGGCGACGACGCCGCTGCGGCAGCTTTATTTCATCGCCCAGATGATTCTCATCAATCCCGAAGGCGCCAAGCAGTCGACGGCGATGTTCCGCAAGTCGATCATCATGCTCCTGAGCTGCTTCAAGAACGAAGAGGTGCTCTCGGAACTGAAGCGCATCGACGGGCTGGTCACGCAGGGACGTGCCTTCGAGGCGCTGAAGGCGATCCGCGGCCTCTATCCGCTTGAGGACCAGATTTTGAACAACCGCGAAATGACGCCGGCGACGGTCGAGCACATTCGCAAGGAGATTGCCCGATGGTAACCCCGGTTTCGGCCACATCCACGACGACCACCTCCAGCTACACGCCCACCGTCACGGCGACCGAGTCGTCGACAGATGCGGCGGATGCGACGCTGAACTACGAGAGCTTCCTGCAGCTCTTCGTCGCTCAGCTCCAGAACCAGGATCCGACCGAGCCGATGGACGCGACGGAGCAGATGGCGCAGCTTGCGACCTTCTCCCAGGTCGAGCAGACCATCAAGACGAACAGCAATCTCGAAAGCCTTCTGCAGCGGACGTCGCTTCAGGAAGCGAATTCCGTCATCGGCCGCACGGTCACCAGCGAAGACGGCGAGATTACTGGTGTGGTCACGGAAGTCACGCTATACACCGACGGTATCGTCGCGACCCTTGATTCGGGCGAGGAGCTGGTGATCGGCCCCGGCGTGGTGGTGAGCGATACGACCACAGACGAGACGACTGAGACGACGGCAGACGAGAGCTGACGTCCAAACCGCACTCATGAAGAGTGAACGTGGATGAATGAGGCAGACGCCCTCGACATAGCGCAGGCGGCGATCTGGACGGTGATCGTCGCTTCCGGACCGGCTGTGCTGGCGGCGATGATCGTTGGCGTAACGATCGCCTTCATCCAGGCCCTGACCCAGGTACAGGAAATCACGCTCACCTTCGTACCGAAGATCCTCGCCATCATGGTGACGGTGGCGATTTCCGCGCCCTTCATCGGCGCGCAGATCTCGATCTTCACCAATATCGTCTTCTCCCGAATAGAGTCCGGCTTCTGACGCGCGGCGGGCCATGCCATCCTCGCACAAGTTTCGCGCGCTAGAACCGGTCCGCACTGTGGCCGGATCCTGACCGGGGCGGCCCCTCTCATGACGAGACGGGAAAGAAGATGGCGCAAGTACCTGTTCTGACTATTCCGAAGGTTGCCCCGAGCATGCGCGACATCGCGTTCGCGCTCGGCATCGTACTCATCCTGTCGATTCTGTTCCTGCCCATTCCGGTGTTCCTCATCGACATGGGCCTCGCATTCTCCATCGCCTTCTCGGTTCTGATCCTGATGGTGGCGCTCTGGATCCAGCGTCCGCTCGACTTCTCGTCCTTCCCGACCATCCTGCTGATCGCGACGATGATCCGCCTGTCGCTCAACATCGCGACGACGCGCGTCATCCTTTCGCACGGGCATCAGGGCCACGATGCGGCGGGCGGCGTCATTGCCGGCTTCGCCAACCTCGTCATGTCCGGCGATTTCGTGATCGGCCTGATCGTGTTCCTCATCCTCATCACCGTGAACTTCATCGTGATCACCAAAGGTGCCACGCGTATCGCCGAAGTGGGCGCGCGCTTCACCCTCGACGCCATCCCCGGCAAGCAGATGTCGATCGATGCCGACCTCTCGGCGGGCCTGATCAACGAACAGGAGGCGCAGCGCCGCCGCCGGGAACTGGAGGACGAAAGCTCGTTCTTCGGCTCAATGGACGGTGCGTCGAAATTCGTGCGCGGCGATGCGATCGCCGGCCTCATCATCACCGCCATCAACGTCTTCGGCGGCATCATCATCGGCTATTTCCGCCATGGCATGGAGGTCGGCGAGGCGGCCGACGTGTTCGTCAAGCTGTCGGTCGGCGACGGTGTGGTCTCGCAGATCCCGGCCCTGATCGTCTCGCTCGCCGCCGGCCTGCTCGTCTCGCGTGGCAGCGCGCCGGGTTCGACCGACCAGGCGGTCGTCAACCAACTGAGCGGTTATCCCCGCGCCCTGATGGTCGCTGCGGGCCTGATGTTCCTGCTGGCGATCATGCCTGGACTTCCCTTCATTCCCTTCATGGTGCTCGGCGGCGTCATGGCCTTCGGCGGCTGGATCATCCCGCGGCGCATCGAGGAAGAGAACCGCATCAAGCGGGAACAGGAACTGCAGAAGGCGCAGCAGACCAAGGACCAGGACAAGGATTCGGTCAAGTCCGTCCTCAAGACGGCCGAAATCGAACTGCTGCTCGGCAAGCAGGTCTCCACGCGGCTTCTCGGCGCGCACCAGGAACTGGCCTTCCGTGTCGGCAAGATGCGCAAGAAATTCGCGGTCCAGTACGGCTTCGTGGTTCCGGAGATCAAGGTGTCGGACGACATCAGCATTCCCGACAAGGCCTACCAGATCCGCATCCACGGCACGACGATCGCCTCCAACATCGTGCGCGTCGGCGAGGTGCTCGTCGTCACGGGCGGCGGCAGGAAGCCGAGCGTTCCGGGAGACGACATCCGCGAGCCCGCATTCGGAATGCCGGCGGTCTCGGTGCTGGAGGCCTTCGTCGACGACCTGCGCCGCGAGGGTTTCCACCCGATCGACAACGTTTCCGTCGTTCTGACCCACCTGTCGGAGGTGATCCGCAACAACCTGCCGCAGCTTCTGTCCTACAAGGACGTGAAGGTGCTGATCGAGCGCCTGGATCCGGAATACCGCAAGCTCGCCGACGAGATCTGCTCGTCGCACATGTCCTATTCCGGGCTGCAGGCCGTTCTCAAGCTGCTGCTTGCGGAGCGCGTCTCGATCCGCAACCTGCATCTCATCCTGGAAGCCGTTGCCGAACTCGCGCCGCATGTCCGCAAGACCGAGCAGATCGTCGAACATGTGCGCATCCGCATGGCACAGCAGATCTGCGGCGACCTCGCCGAAAACGGCGTCCTGCCGGTGCTCCGTCTCGGCAACAAATGGGACATGATCTTCCACCAGGCGCTGAAACGCGACGCCAAGGGCGAAGTTGTCGAATTCGACATCGATCCGCGCCAGCTCGAGGAGTTCAGCGAGCAGGCGACGAAGGTCATCCGCGAATTTCTCGATCGCGGCACGCCTTTCGTGCTGGTCACGTCGCCCGAATCCCGTTCTTATGTGCGCATGATCATCGAGCGTCTCTTCGCGACACTGCCGGTTCTCTCCCATGTCGAGCTTGCCAAGGGCATCGAGATCAAGATCCTCGGCTCGATCTCATGATCGAGGATCCGCAGGGCACGGTGCTTGCGCTCTTCGCAGCCTTCTGCCGCGTGGGCGGATGTTTCATGCTCCTGCCCGGCTTTTCGTCGGCCCGGCTGCCCATGCAGATCCGGCTGTTCCTCGCGGTTGCCATTTCGATGGCGATCCTGCCGCTTCTCTGGGATACGATCTATCCACGGGCGGCGGATCCCGTGGCGAGCTACGTTCGTCTCATCGTCTTCGAAACGCTGACGGGCGCCGTCATCGGTCTCATCGCGCGGTATTTCGTGCTCGGCCTGCAGTTCGCCGGGACCGTGCTCACCATGATGATCGGCTTCAACGCGCCGCCGTCGCCCGACGTCATCGAGGACACGGCCGAAAACCAGCTCACGAACCTCATCAGCTTCGCGGCGCTGATGGTCCTGTTCCTGCTTGATTTCCATCATGTGATCCTGCGCGCGCTCGTCGAGTCCTACACGACGATGCCGCTCGGTGCGGGCTTCAATCCGCAGGGTGCGCTCATCACGCTTGCCGATACGCTGAAGCAGACCTTCGACATCATGCTGAGGCTCGCCAGTCCCTTCATCGTCTACGGCCTGCTTTTCAACATCGCCGTCGGCCTCGTCAACAAGCTGGCGCCGCAGATTCCGATCTACTTCATCTCGCTGCCCTTCCTCATCTGCGGCGGCCTGTTCCTCGTCTATTTCGGCATCTCGTCGATGCTCGAAATCTTCGCCGCCGCGTTCATTCCGGTTTTCGAGGGCCGCTGACGGGTCGCTCAAGGAGAAGCAAGGCCATGAAATCCCGCTCGGAAAAGCTCAAGCGCCTCGTCGCCGTCCAGCGCCATCTGGAGCAGATGGCGGAGATCGACCTCGCCACGACGACCCAGCAGCGCCAGGAGGTCGCGGAAACCATGGATGTCATGGCGGGGGCGATCAATTCGCTCGATCCGCTGCACCGGACCTTTTCCCATATCTACTCTGCCCAGATCGGCAAGCTGCGGCAGAAGGACACGATGCTGGCGGGTGTGCAGCAGATGCACGAGATGCGCGTGCTTCGCGAGCGCACGAAAGGCGATCGGCTGGAGGAGCACATGCAGGACGCCCGCGCGACCGAAGACCGCGACCGCGAGGACGCGGCCCTCTACGACCTCATCGATCAGCGCATCGCCAGCGGAACCGACGAGTAGATGTGCAGGCCGCGCCGAGCTCGGCCTTCATGAGTGCATGATATGGCACCAGCCTCCCGTAAGGTTGAACAGCGATAGTCCAAACCACGACGAAGATGAAAGTCTGTCGAAGCCAGTGAATGAAGCGGCTTGACGACGCCCGCGGAATTTCGTGGCGGACAGGCGGGTTCGGAGGGAATTGGACGGCATTCGCCATGACGGCGCAGGCAGTCATACGGTCTATCCGAGAGGCGAACAGACGTGGCAATCTCACCCCCCAGCGACCTGGTGCTCGATGTCGTGCGGGCCGCCGATCCTGCATCGGTGCAGGAAGCCCAGGCGAAGCTCAAGTCGAACAGGGCCACCTTCGAGGCAACCAGTCTCGCCGAGGCCGGCAGCGGCTTTAACGCGGCGGTCGGCATCCTCAGCCGTGACAGTGCGACGTCCTCCGCATCGGCGGAGACGAAAGCGGTCGGCAGCAAGGCGATCCCGGAAACCTACCGCAAGTTCGAGGCGATGGTGCTGCAGAACTTCGTCAAGTCGATGCTGCCTGCCGATAGCGAAGAACTCTACGGCAAGGGCACGGCGGGCGAGATGTGGCGCAGCATGATGGCCGACCAGATCGGTGACGTCATCTCGCGCCGCGGAGGCGTCGGCATCGCGTCAACGCTGATGAAGGACGTCGACCTCGACACGTCTTCGCGCGGGACGGTCACCGACAAGGGCAATGCGTCGAACGCCTCCTCTGCCATGGTGCAGGAGCTGCAGCGCGAGACCTTTGCCGACCTGACCCCCGGCATCGACAGCAACAAGAAGTCCTGAAGCAAGGAAACAATCCATGGACATAGCAACGACCGATCTGCGCCTTCGTACGGTTCTCGGGCGCCTTGAGGCGATCATCGATATGGAGAACAGCCGTATCGGCCGCGACCCGAACTTCGATCTGCAGACGTCGAATGCACACAAGAGCCGTTGCCTCTATGAACTGGCGATGCTGACGCGCGACATGCTGCCGGAGGATCTGCCGAAGGCCTTTACCGAACAGATGCGCACGGTCCGCGGCAAACTCGTCGAGAACGCGCGGCGCCTGTCCTCCCAGCTCGACGCCGTCCGCTCGGTGGTCCAGTTGCTGAAGGACGCGGTGCGTGAGCAGGAAGGTGACGGCACCTACTCGCAGGAGCAGTTCCGCATGGGGTATCAGCCGTGATCAAGCTGATCGCCACCGGGGTCTGGGTCTGCATCGTCACCCTGGCATCGGTCTATTTTTCCCTGCAGATGGCGGCCGCGCCGAAGATCGACCAGGAAGCGGCCGACCGGCAGGCGGCGCTCGAGGTCGTCAACGGCAACGTCTCGACGATACCGGTGATTGCCGACGGGGAGGTGAAGGGGCATTTCCTGGCGCGGCTGACCTATGTCGCGAACAGGGAGCTGGCGGCGAAACAAGCGGTTCCGGTGGCGCAGATGATCACGGATCAGCTCTACTCGGTGCTCATCGGCAAGAAGATGATCGATGTCGACAATCTCCAGAGCTTCGATCTCGACCTGTTCCGCAAGACGGTGAAGGACGGCCTCAACGAGCGCTTCGGCGAGGAGGTCGTCGCCGACGTGCTGGTGGAGCAGATCGATTACATCACGAAAGCCGAGGCGGTGAACGCGGCGCCCAAGCGCGGCGTCACCATCGCCAAGGGCGAGGTCGAGGCGGCCGAGCCGAGCAGCAGCGGTCACTGAGCCGTTTGCGGACCCTGCTGCCTCAGCGCGGCAGGGCCGGCGCCTGCGGCGGATCCCGGCGCGGCACGACCATGCCGCTCAGCTTGTAGCGGGCAACATGGTAGAGAAACAGCGGATTGCCGACGATATAGCGGTGCCACAGGCGGCGCGGCTCGCGTATCAGGCGGTAGAGCCATTCCAGCCGAAGCTTCCTGATCTTCAGCGGCGCACGCGGCATGTCACCTGCGACGAAGTCGAAGAGTGCGCCGACGCTCAGCACGAGCCTTGCATGGCTCGGCCCGACATGCCGGTCGATCCATTTTTCCTGCATCGGGCTGCCCATCGCGACGAGCAGGATGTCGGGAGCGATCTCGCGCACCCGTTCCATGACGGCATCCGACTGGGAGCGGTCGAAGTAACCATCGGCGACCGGGATGAAGCGATGCCACGGCGCGTGGTGCTGCAACTGCGCGGCGGCACGGTGCAGCGTGTCGCGCCTCGCGCCGATCATCGCGACCGTCATCGGCCGTTCGATATAGGTCATGAGCGCCGGCACGAAGTCGGTTCCGTTCAGGTTCGCCGGAAATTTCCGGCCGTGAAACACGATCGAGGCGATATCGACGCCCGCCCCGTCGGGGAAGACGACCTGGCGGTCGAGCACGTCGCGATAGCTGCGATCACGCAACATCAGGTTGGCGTTGTTGGCGTTCAGGAAGGCGATGACCGTCTGGCCGAAGGGCATGGTGGCGATTTCTTCGGCGAAGGTGAAGGCACTCGCCCAGTCGAGGTCGCATACGGGCACACCGAGGATGTCACGCTGCGAGGCGACGATCGGATTTCCGGAAGAGAGATTCATCGGCCCACCTCGAACAGCCGGCAGCTCAGCCCGTTCGAGGCGGTGCCACGCTCCGTCCCGTAAACATGGTCAAGATCAGTTGTGCCTGCTGCTTGCATGATTTTCCGCTGTCATGGCGTTGTTGCGAAAAGCTGTAGCAGGGACGAAAAAACAGCCGTTTAACTTAAAGGCTCAAATGCCGGCACAAGCGGCAACGCAGCGTTAACCTTGCGTGTTATGTCACATCAATCTATTGAAATAACTCCATAATTTTTGAAAGCCTCTCCCCGTGCAATGGCCGGCGGAGGAAACGGAGGCGAAAAAACACTGGTTCAAAAAGGCGCAGTCGTTTTCAGCCGTGACGGTCCGTGTGGCGCAGCCTCTCAGAGGTGAGGGGAAGTGGTGCAGCCGGCCGCCGGTCCGGCATCTTGCACTTGCAAATAATCGAATTGGACAGCATAGGGCGCTTAAAGGCCATCGGCTGCGGCGCGCGCCCGATATTGTCCGGCCGGATTTCGAGGGAGAGACACACCGTGACCATCATCATTGACGGGAAGCAGGTCGCCGCTTCCGTGATCGACGCCGTCAAGGCCGCCGCGCGCGCGCTGGAGGTCGATGCAGGCGTGAGAACCGGTCTTGCCGTCGTCATTGTCGGTGACGATCCGGCGAGTCATGCCTATGTCTCCTCGAAGAGCAGGATGGCGAAGGAATGCGGCTTCATCTCGGTCCAGCATACGCTGCCGGTCGAGACGACCCAGGAGCAACTGGCGGCGCTCGTCGAGACGTTGAACCGCGACGATACGATCCATGGCATTCTGGTGCAGCTTCCGCTGCCCAGGCATCTGAATTCGGAACCCATCATCCAGGCGATCCTGCCGGAGAAGGACGTTGACGGGCTCCATGTGGTCAATGCGGGCAAGCTCGCGACGGGGGACCTCGAAGGCGGCCTGCTCTCCTGCACGCCCGCCGGCGCCATGGTTTTCGTGCGCCGGACCCACGGTGAAGATCTTTCCGGTCTGAACGCGGTGGTGATCGGCCGCTCCAACCTGTTCGGCAAGCCGATGGCGCAGCTTCTTCTCGCCGCCAATGCGACGGTCACGACGGCCCATTCGCGCACGAAGGATTTGCCCGCCGTTTGCCGCAACGCCGATATCCTGGTTGCCGCGGTCGGCCGGCCGCAGATGGTCAAGGCGGATTGGGTAAAGCCCGGCGCGACGGTGATCGATGTCGGCATCAATCGCGTGCCGGCGCCCGACAGGGGCGAGGGCAAGTCGCGTCTTGTCGGCGACGTGGATTTCGAGGATTGCGTCAGGGTGGCGGCCGTCATCACGCCGGTGCCAGGCGGCGTCGGCCCGATGACGATCGCCATGCTGATGGCGAACACGGTGATCGCCGCCTATCGCAGCGCCGGCCGCAAGCCGCCGAAGTTCTGATTTTGCCGCGGGGGGCGCCGCGGCCGCTCCAGTCAGCGGCGGGGCGCCGGGCCCGTCGAGGCGCGCACGATCAGGTCGGTCTTCCAGAGTTCCTGCTCGGGCAGCGGTTCCTGGCCGAGGATGCGCGCGATCAGCCGCTTGGCGATGCGCGATCCGGCGGCGCGCAGCGACGAGCGCGTCGTTGTCAGCGGCACGGTGAAGTTCTCAGGGCGCAGCATCGGCAGCACGTCGTCATGCGCGATCAGTGAAATGTCCTTGCCGAGCTTCAGCCCTGCGCGGTTGACGGCGCGCACCGCGCCGAGCGCGAGCACCGTGCTCGAACACAGGACCGCCGTCGGCGGATTGTCGAGTTGCAGGAACCGCTCTACGGCGCGGAAACCATGCTCGTCCGTCATGGCGGAATGCTGCATCAGGTTCTCGGGCAGCGTCAGTCCCTTCTCCCCGAGCGCCTTCAGCGTGCCCTTCCTGCGGCGGATTGCGAAGGTGAGGTGTTCGGGCCCGTTGAGAAGTGCGATGCGGCTGTGCCCGAGTTGCACGAGCAGGCGCGTCGCATCGTAGAACGCCCCGGTATTGTCGATGTCGAGATAGGGGTAATCCGTCGGGATGCCGATCGAGCGGCCGTGCACGACGAAGGGCGTTCCGAGCGACCGCAGCATCGCGATGCGATCATCCTTTTCCCGCATATAGGCGAGGAAGACCGCGTCGATGTTGCCGCTCGCCACCAGCCGTCGGCAGGTCGCCTCCTCGTCGTCCGGGTGGCTGGGCGAGATCACGAACTGAAAATCGTATTTCACCGCCTCGTCGCCAAGGCCCGCGAGAAATTCGCCGAAATGCACGTCGGAATCGTGGCCGTCCGCCGTCGGCATGACAAGGCCGATCGAGCCTGCGCGGCCGGTCGCCAGCCGCTGTGCAGCCCGGTTCGGGCGATAGCCGGTCTTGCGCGCGGCTTCGAGCACACGCTGGCGTGTGTCGGCATTGACCTCGGGATAGCCGTTCAGCGCCCTGCTGATCGTCGTTTGAGACAGGCCCAGCAATTGGGATAATTGCTTCAGATTCACATGTTTAGCCCAGTCGATAGTCGAAGCGCTTTGAATTTCGCCGACGGTATGTGGGAAATTCTCCTCCAAAGCGCTATGATGGTCTAGCACCTGCATCTGGAGACACCAAAGCAAATTGCGTGATTTTGCGGCGCAAAATTGCGCTGCGGCGCACATGTATGCGACATTTTTCACCACAGAGGGTGATGCGGCTCTTGACGAAGGCAAGCATCTAATGGGATGAGTGTATATCCAAAGCGCTTTGAAAATAAATCGGAGGATGCCGGCAGTTTGAATGTCGGCTGCAAGGTGATGGGAGGCTAATCACGTGAGAGCGTTTCTTCTGACGACCGCCGCTGCGACGGCGCTGCTGATCGGCGGTGCGAATGCCGCGGAACTGAAGTTCAAGCCGGGCGAGGATTCCAAGTTCAATTGGGCAAGCTTCGACCAGTTCAAATCCGCCAACGACCTCAAGGGCCAGACGCTGACCATCTTCGGTCCCTGGCGCGGCGAGGACCAGGCGCTCGTCGAATCCGTGCTCGATTATTTCCGTGAGGCGACCGGCGCGGAGGTCAAATATTCCTCCTCCGAAAACTACGAGCAGCAGATCGTCATCGACACGCAGGCCGGCAGTCCGCCGGACATCGCGGTCTTGCCGCAGCCGGGCCTGATTGCCGATCTCGCCGCCAAGGGCCACCTGGTGCCGCTCGGGGACGAGACGAAGAGCTGGCTGCTCGAGAATTATGCTGCCGGCCAGTCGTGGGTGGACCTGTCCACCTACAAGGGTAAGGACGGCGCGGCGGCGCTCTATGCCTTCCCCTACAAGATCGACGTGAAGTCACTCGTATGGTACGTGCCGGAGAACTTCGAGGACGCCGGCTACGAGGTGCCGGAGACCATGGAGCAACTGAAGGCGCTGACCGAGCAGATCGTCGCCGATGGCGAGACGCCCTGGTGCATCGGGCTGGGTTCCGGCGGTGCCACCGGCTGGCCGGCGACCGACTGGGTGGAAGACCTGATGCTGCGCACCCAGACGCCCGAAACCTACGACAAGTGGGTGCGCAACGAGATCCCCTTCACCGACGCGGCCGTCGTCGGCGCGCTCGACGAATTCGGCTGGTTCGCCAAGAACGACAAGTTCGTCGATGGTGGTGCCGCGGCCGTCGCCTCGACCGACTTCCGCGACTCGCCGAAGGGCCTCTTCGCCTCGCCGCCGAAGTGCTACCTGCACCATCAGGCATCCTTCGTCCCGTCCTTCTTCCCGGAAGGCACGGTGGTCGGCCAGGACGCGGACTTCTTCTACATGCCGGCCTATGAGAACAAGCCGGATCTCGGCAAGCCGGTGCTCGGCGCCGGTACGCTGGTGATGATCACCAAGGACACGCCGGCTTCGCGCGCCTTCATCGAATTCCTCAAGACGCCGATCGCGCACGAGGTATGGATGGCGCAGTCGAGCTTCCTGACGCCCTTCAAGAGCGCCAACCCGGAGGCCTATGCCAACGCGCCGATGAAGAAGCAGGGCGAGATTCTGCTGAACTCCACCACGTTCCGCTTCGACGGCTCGGACCTCATGCCGGGCAAGATCGGCGCCGGCGCGTTCTGGACCGGCATGATCGACTTCACCGGCGGCAAGCCGGCGGCCGATGTCGGTGCCGATATCCAGAAGGCCTGGGATTCCGTCAAGTAAATCCGGACGCCGGCGGGCCTGCCCGCCGGCGTCTCCATCTCCGGCATTCGCGGTCGTGCCGGCGGACTAGTCGCTGACCGCCAACAAGATAGACGCAGCCGCACGCATTTTCCGGGGAGGACAACATGCAGCAGCTCTTGTTTGCCATCATGACAATGGTGGCCGGTGTACTGGCCTGTGCCGCCTATTTCTTCGGCACCAACTGGCTGCTCGACCGCCTCTTTCCGTCGAAGGGTCTTTCCGGAAAGAAGGCTTCGGAAAATCTTCGCATTACCAATGCGATCCGCCCGTGGCTCTTCATGGCGCCGGCGCTTGCCGCCCTGGCGATCTACCTCGTCTATCCGGTCTTCGAGTCGGTGCGTCTCAGCCTCCACGGCCGCGACGGCCGCGCATTCGTCGGCCTGAGCAACTTCGTCTGGATGTTCAACGACGGCGAATTCCGCCAGTCGATCTTCAACAACTTCCTCTGGCTGCTCGTCGTGCCCGCGTTCTCGACGTTCTTCGGCCTCGTCATCGCGGCACTGACCGATCGGATCTGGTGGGGAAACATCGCCAAGACGCTGATCTTCATGCCGATGGCGATCTCCTTCGTCGGTGCTGCGGTCATCTGGAAGTTCATCTACGACTTCCGTTCAGAGGGCAACGAGCAGATCGGCCTCCTGAACGCGATCGTCGTGGCGTTCGGCGGCACGCCCGAGGCCTGGGTCACGCTGCCGTTCTGGAACAATTTCGCTCTGATGGTCATCCTCATCTGGATCCAGACGGGTTTCGCGATGGTCATCCTCTCGGCCGCGCTGCGCGGTATCCCGGAAGAGACGATCGAGGCCGCGGTCATCGACGGTGCGAACGGCTTCCAGATCTTTTTCAAGATCATGGTGCCGCAGATCTGGGGCACGATCGCCGTCGTCTGGACGACCATCACCATCCTGGTCCTGAAGGTCTTCGACATCGTGCTCGCCATGACCAACGGTCAATGGCAGACGCAGGTTCTCGCCAACCTGATGTTCGACTGGATGTTCCGGGGCGGCGGCGACTTCGGCCGCGGTGCGGCAATTGCCGTCATCATCATGGTCCTCGTCATTCCGATCATGGTCTGGAACATCCGCAACGCGACCAAGGAAATGGAGGGCCACTGAGATGCTCGGATCATCCCGCTCACCGCTGATCTACGTCGTCCATCTCTCCGTCATCCTGCTCGTCGCGCTGTGGACTCTGCCGACGGCCGGCCTTCTCATCTCGTCGCTGCGCGACAAGGACCAACTCGCCGTCTCCGGCTGGTGGACGGCGCTTGCCACCTCCGGGCAGAACCTCGTCTTCCGTGCGCCCGCGCCGGAGGAGCAGGTCGAGCGTGACGGCAAGTTCGTGCTTTCCGGCAATATCCTGGACGGCGGCTCGGGGCAGGTCACCGCCTTCGGCTTCTCCAGCCGCGAGCCGACCGCCTTCGAGCCGGGTCAGACGGCGGAGCTGAACGACGGCGAGCGCCTGACGGTCCAGGCCGATGGCAGCTTCGAGATCGAGTCCGACGTCAAAATGGAGGGAGGCCGTGGCCAGCGCATCTTCGTGACCGCCGGCGTGCCGCCGCGCTTCACGCTGGACAACTACCGCGAAGTGCTGAATGCCGAGGGCATCGGCTCATCCTTCATCAACTCGCTGACCGTAGCGATCCCCTCCACCATCATCCCGATCCTGGTTGCCGCCTTCTGCGCCTATGCCCTGGCTTGGATGCCCTTTCCGGGCCGGGCGGTGCTGATCGCCGTCGTCGTCGGCCTGCTCGTCGTGCCGCTGCAGATGTCGCTCATCCCGCTGCTCAAGCTCTACAACGGCGTCGGGGCCTTCTTCGGCGTGCCGGCCAAGACCTATGTCGGGATCTGGATCGCGCATATGGGGTTCGGCCTGCCGCTGGCGATCTATCTCCTGCGCAACTACATGGCCGGCCTGCCGCGCGAGATCATGGAATCCGCCCGCGTCGACGGGGCGAGCGATTTCGACATTTTCGTCAAGATTATCCTGCCGCTGTCCTTCCCGGCGCTCGCCTCCTTCGCGATCTTCCAGTTCCTGTGGACCTGGAACGACCTGCTGGTCGCCATGGTCTTCCTCGGCACCGGCAATGACGAACTGGTGCTGACCGGACGCCTTGTGAACCTGCTCGGCTCGCGCGGCGGCAACTGGGAGATCCTGACGGCATCCGCCTTCATTACCATCATCGTGCCGCTCATCGTCTTCTTCAGCCTGCAGCGTTATCTCGTCAGGGGCCTGCTGGCGGGGTCGGTCAAGGGCGGCTGACGTGCTGAGACAACAGGAACAGAGAATGACGATTGCAAGCGTATCCCCCCTCTCGCCGGACAAGGACTGGTGGCGTGGCGCGGTGATCTACCAGATCTATCCGCGCTCCTTCCAGGATACGAATGGTGACGGCATCGGCGACCTGAAGGGCATTACCGAGCGCCTTTCGCATGTCGCCTCGCTCGGGGCGGATGCGATCTGGATTTCGCCGTTCTTCACGTCGCCGATGAAGGATTTCGGCTATGATGTCGCCGACTACCAGGACGTCGATCCGATTTTCGGGGGACTGGCCGATTTTGATCTGCTGATCGCCGAGGCGCACCGTCTCGGCATTCGCGTGATGATCGACCTCGTGCTGTCGCACACGTCCGACAAACATCCCTGGTTCGTCGAGAGCCGGTCGAGCCGGTCGAACCCGAAGGCGGACTGGTATGTCTGGGCGGATTCCAAGCCGGACGGCACGCCGCCCACCAACTGGCTGTCGATCTTCGGCGGTTCCGCCTGGCAATGGGATCCGACGCGCCTGCAATACTTCATGCACAACTTCCTGACCTCCCAGCCCGATCTCAACCTCCACAATCCCGAGGTTCAGGACGCGCTGCTTTCGGTCGGCCGCTTCTGGCTGGAGCGCGGCGTCGACGGCTTCCGGCTGGACACGATCAACTTCTATTTCCACGACAAGGAGCTGCGGGACAATCCGTCGCTCGCACCCGAGCGGCGCAACGCCCAGACGGCGCCGGCGGTGAACCCCTACAACTACCAGGAACATCTCTACGACAAGAACCGCCCGGAAAACCTCGACTTCCTCAAGCGTTTCCGCGCGCTGATGGAGGAGTTCCCGGCGATCGCCGCGGTCGGCGAGGTCGGCGACAGCCAGCGCGGGCTGGAGATCGCCGGCGAATACACGTCCGGCGGCGACAAGATGCACATGTGCTACGCCTTCGAGTTCCTGGCGCCTGATCCGCTGACGCCCGCCTTCATTGCGGAGACGCAGCACGCACTGGAGAAGGCCGCACCGGAAGGATGGGTCTGCTGGGCCTTCTCGAACCACGACGTGGTGCGCCACGTCAGCCGCTGGGGTCTCGGGGTTACCGATCACGATGCCCATGCGAAGCTGCTCGCAAGCCTGCTGCTCTCCCTGCGCGGTTCCGTCTGTATCTACCAGGGGGAGGAGCTGGCGCTGCCGGAGGCGGAACTCGCCTACGAGGACCTGCAGGACCCCTACGGCATTCAGTTCTGGCCGGACTTCAAGGGACGCGACGGCTGCCGCACGCCGATGGTCTGGGACCGCGCGGTGTCTGCCGGAGGGTTTTCCTCCGGCAAGCCCTGGCTGCCGGTGCCGGAGGCGCATCTCGGACGGACCGTCGCGGCACAGGAGGCGGATTCAGACTCGGTGCTGCACCACTATCGCCGCTTTCTCGCGTTCCGCAGGCAGCATCCGGCGCTCGCCAAGGGCGAGATCGCATTCGAGACTGCGGAAGGGGCGGTGCTCGCCTTCGTGCGCTCGTACGGCAACGAACGTCTCTTCTGCGCGTTCAACATGAGCCCGGTGCCGCGCGCGGTCGACCGGCCCGCAGAGCCGGTCGAGATTCTGGACGGTCACGGCTACGACAGCCGGATCGAGGGTGACAAGATCGAACTTCCGGCCTGGAGCGGGTTCTTCGCCCGCTACGCGTAACGGAAAAAGGGGAGGTAAGCATGACAGGACTGATACTGAAGGATATCCGCAAGTCCTACGGCGCGGTCGACGTGATCCACGGGATCAACCTCGACATCAAGCAGGGCGAGTTCATCGTCTTCGTCGGCCCGTCCGGCTGCGGGAAATCGACGCTCCTGCGCATGATCGCCGGCCTTGAGGAGATCACCGGCGGCGACATGATGATCGACGGCGAGAAGGTCAATGACGTGCCGCCCTCCAAGCGCGGCATCGCCATGGTGTTCCAGTCCTACGCGCTCTATCCGCACATGACGGTCTACGACAACATGGCCTTCGGGATGCGCATCGCCAAGGAAAGCAAGGAGGAGATCGACCGGCGCGTGCGCGCGGCGGCTGACATCCTGCAGCTCACGAAGTACCTGGACCGGCTGCCGAAGGCGCTTTCGGGCGGACAGAGGCAGCGCGTCGCCATCGGCCGCGCCATCTGCCGCAACCCGAAGGTCTTCCTTTTCGACGAGCCGTTGTCGAATCTCGATGCGGCGCTCCGAGTCGCGACGCGCATCGAGATCGCCAGGCTCTCCGAACAGATGGCCGATACGACCATGATCTACGTGACGCACGACCAGGTGGAGGCGATGACGCTCGCCGACCGCATCGTCGTCCTGTCGCAGGGCCACATCGAACAGGTCGGGCCGCCCCTCGAACTCTACGAGCGGCCGGCCAATCTGTTCGTCGCCCGGTTCATCGGGTCGCCGGCGATGAACGTCATCCCGGCGAAGATCACGGCAGCCGGTCCGTCCACCACGGTCGAGCTCGTCGGCGGCCGGTCCTCCACGCTGGACATCGCCACCGCCGCGTCGGAAGCCGGAAAATCGGCGACGTTCGGCGTTCGTCCCGAAGATCTCCAGATCACGACAGGCGATGATTTCCTCTTCGAAGGTGTCGTGTCGATCGTCGAGGCGCTCGGCGAAGTGACGCTTCTCTACATCGAAGGCCTGGTTGCCGGTGAGCCGATCATCGCCAAGGCGCCCGGAATCCTCGGCGTCAAGCGGGGCGACAAGGTCCATTTCACGGCCGACCGGGCAAAGCTCCATCTCTTCGACACGGGCGGCGTGAGCTACCGCGCGAAGTAGCGCGGCCTTCGATTTCCCGCATTGCGCGTGGACGGTTCAACCCGATGTTAAAGGTTTTCCCCTAGACTTCAATTCAACGAGAAAGGGTCTAGGGGAGACTTGAAAGATGGGCGTTCAGGTTCAGCCGCCGCGCAACAATTACCTCAACAAGGAAGAATCCTTCATGTACGATCGGGAGAAAAGCTTCCCGATGGAGGATACCTGCAACGAGGCGCGGATCGAATTCACCGAAAATGGCGGCATCGTCAACCTGGTGTCGCGCCGCTGCCAGATCATCAAGCTCTCGCGCAGCGGGGCCGCGCTCGCCATCTCCACGAAGTTCAAGCTGCCGAAGAACTTCTATCTTGATATCCAGAGCGCCCGCATTCCGATGATCGGTTGCCTCGTCCAGCGCGTGCACGCCAACGACATCGTCGAGGCGCGCTTCCTGCGGCTGCTCACCGACAAGGACCTGCAGCGCATCTTCGTCTACAGCACCCACCGCAACCACCAGAACCGCACGCTCGACATCTACGGCTGAGCGGCGGCCTGCTTCGATCAAGACAACGGCCGCGTGCGTTTCCGCCGCGGCTTTTGTCTTGAGGGGTTCACGTCCGTCAGGCGAAGAGCACGCTCGCGCCCTGGTCCGCCGGTCCGGCGACGGCGCGGAAGGGGGCGAAGAGTTCGCGCCCCATGCCGAAGTCATTGCCAGAAAGATCCGGGGAAGCGGGTATGCGCGCGCCGAGTTCCTTGGCGTCGACCAGCACCTGCAACGTTCCGTGCACCGCGTCGAGCCGGATCATGTCGCCCTCCTGGATGCGGGCGATCGGGCCGTTGTCGACGGCTTCCGGCGTCACGTGGATCGCGGCCGGCACCTTGCCGGAGGCACCCGACATGCGCCCGTCGGTCAGGAGCGCCACCTTCTGGCCACGGTCCTGCAGGATGCCGAGGATGGTCGTCAGCTTGTGCAACTCCGGCATGCCGTTGGCCTTCGGGCCCTGGAAGCGCACGACCGCGATGAAATCGCCCTCGAGCGCGCCGTTCTTGAAGGCGTCGTTCAGTTCGAGCTGGTTGTGGAACACCTTTGCCGGCGCCTCGATGACGTGGCGTTCCGGCTTCACCGCGGAGATCTTGATGACGGCGCTGCCGAGGTTGCCGGACAGCATCTTAAGGCCGCCGGTCGGCTGGAACGGCGTCTCGATATTGGCGAGGATCTTCGGCTCGTGGCTTTTCTCTGGCGAGGGTTCGCGCAGAACCGCACCGTTGTCGCCGAGCTTCGGGTCGATCGTATAGGCGTGCAGACCCTGGCCGTAGACCGTGCGCACGTCGTCGTGCAGCAGGCCGCCCTTCAGAAGCTCCTTGATGAGGAAGCCCATGCCGCCGGCCGCATGGAAGTGGTTCACGTCCGAAAGCCCGTTCGGATAGACGCGGGCAAGCAGGGGAACGATGTCAGACAGATCGGAAATGTCCTTCCAGGTCAGCAGGATGCCTGCGGCGCGCGCCATGGCGAGCAGATGCAGTGTGTGGTTGGTCGAACCGCCCGTCGCATGCAGGCCGACGACGCCGTTGACCACCGAACGCTCGTCGATCATCTCGCCCGCCGGCGTAAACTCGTTGCCCTGGGCGGTGATGGCAAGCGCGCGCCTGGCCGATTCCTTCGTCAGCGCGTCGCGCAGCGGCGTGCCCGGATTGATGAAGGAGGCGCCGGGCATGTGGAAGCCCATGATCTCCATCAGCATCTGGTTGGAATTGGCGGTACCGTAGAACGTACAGGTACCGGGGCCGTGATAGGACTTCGATTCCGCTTCCAGGAGTTCGGCGCGGCCGACCTTGCCCTCGGCATAGAGCTGGCGTATGCGGGCCTTCTCGTCGTTCGGCAGGCCGGTGGTCATCGGACCGGCGGGCACGAAGACGGCCGGCAGGTGGCCGAAGGTCAGCGCCGCGATCACAAGCCCCGGCACAATCTTGTCGCAAACGCCGAGATAGACGACCGAATCGAACATGTTGTGCGACAGGCCGACGCCGGCCGACATCGCGATGAGGTCGCGCGAAAAAAGCGACAGCTCCATGCCGGGCTGACCCTGGGTCACGCCGTCGCACATCGCCGGCACCCCGCCGGCCACCTGTGCTACCCCGCCGGCCTCCGCGGCAGCCGCGCGGATCAGCGCCGGATAGGTCTCGAAGGGCTGGTGCGCCGACAGCATGTCGTTGTAGGCGGTGATGATGCCGAGATTGGGCACGCGGTCGCCCGCAAGCGCCGTCTTCTCGGCGGGGGAACAGACGGCGAAGCCGTGCGCGAGGTTGCCGCACGAGAGAACCGAGCGTTGCACGCCCTTGGCGGCGGCTTTCCTGACCCGGTCAAGATAGGGTTCGCGGAAGGGTTTCGAACGCTCGACGATACGATGCGTGATGGCTTGGATGCGGGAATCGGCGGACATGGGACGATCCTGACCTCTCGATTTCATGGTTTGTGCGGCCGTCTGCCGGCATTGCCGAGCTGCCACGGGCCGCGGTGTTCATGCCGGCAAGCCGGCGGGGCGGCGCCTAGGGCGCCCAGTAGATGTCGACCGGGGTCGATGCCCGGCGCAGCACGGCGCGGATCGGCATGTCCGTTTCGTCGCCTGGCGCGTTCGCCTTGTCGAGCACGTCCTTCTTGCCCTGCCCCTCGATGTGCAGCACCAGCAGGCGCGCGTCCTCAAGGGCCGAGAAGGTGAAGGTGAGCCGGGTTTCGCCCGCGCCCGCCGCCTCCATGGTGATGACGCCGCGCGGTGTGGCCGGATCGAGCGCCACCGCCAGATCGCTGCCGCCCGGGAAGAAGGATGCCGTATGGCCATCCGTTCCCATGCCGAGGATTGCGACGTCGAAGGGTGCGCCGAGCGCTGCCGCCGAAACGGTCGCAGCCTTCGCCGCATCCTCCACCGATGCGGCGGCGCTGTAAAGCGGCAGGAATTTCGCGACGGAGGCCTTGTCGCGCAGCAGGTTCTCGGCAACGAGAAGGTGGTTGGAGCGCGGATTGTCGGCAGGCACGAAACGCTCGTCGACCAGCGTGATCGTCACCTTGGACCAGTCGAGATCGCGGGTCGCCAGCGCCTTGAAGAAAGCCTTCGGCGTGGAACCGCCGGAGACGGCAAGGCTGGCCGCTCCGCGGGCTTCGATCGCCGCGCCGAGAGCGGCGGCGACGGCATCCGCCAGCCCCTCGGCAAGCGCCGATCCGTCGGCGAATACGTGCATTCGTGCTGCCATGCCGTCCTCAATTCTCATGCCATGTGCGGCCGTCGCGCTCGATGAGGGCGATCGCCTGGCTCGGTCCCCAGGTGCCGGCCGTGTAGCCCTGCACCTGCTGGCCGGTCGCCTCCCATGCCTTCAGGATCGGATCGACCCATTTCCACGCCGCCTCGACCTCGTCGCGCCGCATGAACAGCGTCTGGTTGTTGCGGATGACGTCGAGCAGCAGGCGCTCGTAGGCGTCGGCATTGCGGGCGTCGAAGGCTTCCGCGAAGCTCATGTCGAGCGAGACGTTGCGCAGCCGCATGCCGCCCGGCCCGGGATCCTTGATCATCAGCGACTGCTTGACGCCCTCGTCGGGCTGCAGGCGGATGATGAGCTGGTTCGCCTCGATGCGGCCGGCCGCGCTGTCGAAAATCGAGTGCGGGATCGGCTTGAAGGTGATGACGATCTCCGACATGCGCCCGGCAAGGCGCTTGCCGGTCCGGATGTAGAAGGGCACGCCCGCCCAGCGCCAGTTGCCGATTTCCGCCTTGATGCCGACGAAGGTTTCCGTGTTGGAGACGCCGCCCTCCAGCTCTTCGAGATAACCCTTGACCGGGCCGCCGGCGGAGGCCCCGGCACGGTACTGGCCGCGCACGGTGAGGCGTTCGACATTGTACTGGTCGATCGGCTTCAGCGCGCGAAGCACCTTCAGCTTCTCGTCGCGCACGGCTTCCGCATCCATCGACGAGGGCACTTCCATCGCGACAAGGCAGAGAAGCTGGAGAATGTGGTTCTGCACCATGTCGCGCAGCGCGCCGGCCTTGTCATAGTAGCCGGCGCGGCTTTCGAGGCCGACGGCCTCGGCGACCGTGATCTGCACGTGGTCGATATGCGCCGAATTCCACAGCGGCTCGTAGAGCGCGTTGGCGAAGCGCAGCGCCATCAGGTTCTGCACCGTCTCCTTGCCGAGATAGTGGTCGATGCGGAAGATCTGCTCTTCGCGGAAGACCTTGCCGATCGTGTTGTTGAGCTCGGTCGCAGAGGCCAGGTCACGTCCGATCGGCTTTTCGACGACGATGCGGGTCTGCTTGGTGATCAGCTTGTTGTCGCGGATCCTCTCCGAAATATCGCCGAAGATCGCGGGGGCGACCGCGAGATAGAAGGCGCGGACCCGGTCCTTGGCCTCGTCGAGGATTTCCTTGAGCTTGTCCCAGCCCTGGTCCGATTTCGCATCGACGGAAATGTAGAACAGGCGGTCGCAGAACGCCTTGACCTGCGCCTCGTCGAATTCGCCCTGCTTCAGGTGCTCCCTCAGCGCATCCGTCGCGAACTTGCGATATTCCGCATGGGAAAGTGCGGAACGCGAGGCGCCGATGATGCGGGTCGGGTCGGAGAGCTGGCCGGCCAGCTGGCGATGATAGAGCGCCGGCAGAAGCTTGCGCTCGGCGAGGTCGCCCGTGCCGCCGAAGACGACGTAGTCGAAGGGCTCAACGGGAATGATCTGGCTGCTCATCGGAATTCTCGATCTCTTTCGGGTTGGTTCGGTTTATAATCTAATCGATTTAAAAACGCCAGAGTGCAACGCAACAAAATCCGTTCCACCGGGCCTTCATAGCCTGTCGCGCAGCGCGTACCAGGTGAGCGCCAGGAAGAGCAGCGGCGAACGGAAGCGCGCGCCGCCCGGGAAGGACGCAATCTTCAGCGCCTTCAGCTGCTCGAGTTCGCTGCTGCCGCCCGTCACCTCCTCGGCATAGAGCTTGCCGCAATAGTTTGACAGCATGACGCCATGGCCGGAATAGCCGCCGATCGAGGTGATGCCGGGCATGACCTCCCGCACATAGGGCTGGCGCGGCATGGTGATGCCGACCGAGCCGCCCCAGGCATGGGTCAACTCGACGTCCTTCAGCCCGGGGTAGATTTCCGCGACCTGCCGGCGGATATGCTCGGTGATGTCGCGCGGATTGTCGGCCGTATAGGCCTCGCGCCCGCCGAACAGCAGGCGCCCATCGCGGCTCTTGCGGAAGTAGCGCACGACGAAGCGGGAATCGGAGACGGATTCGCCGCCGGGAATGACCGCCGGATGGCTGTCGAGCACCGGGGTCGCGCCGATGAAGGAGCGGATCGGCATGACATGCGCCGCCGTCTTCGGCTCGAGATTGCCGATATGGGCATTGCAGGCGATCAGCGCCCGGTCCGCGGTGATCGTGCCGGAAACCGTCGTGATCACCGCCTTGCCGCCGATGCGCTCGATCGTCCGTGCCGCCGTCTGTTCGTAAAGTGCCGCGCCGGCCCGGCTCGCGGCGCGTGCAAGTCCGACGAGCAGCTTCATCGGATGGATATGGCCGGTGCCTGTGTCGCGCACGCCACAGACATAGCGGGTCGACCCGAGCCGTTCCTGCGTCTCGGCCCTGTCCATGAAGGCCGTGTGCGGATAGCCGTAGCGCGTGGCGGCAAGCTCCGCATTCTGGCGGAAATCCTTCTCCTCGCTCGGCTTGTGCGAGACGTTGAGATGGCCGCGGACGAATTCGATGTCGATCTGGTGGGTTTCGGCGAAATCGAGAATGTGCTGCTTGGCGTTTTCCGCAAGGTCGAAAAGCGCCTTGGCGCGTTCGAAGCCGAACGTCGCTTCGTGCTCCTCCGGCCAGGCGCGCTGGCCGGTGCCGAGCTGGCCGCCGTTGCGTCCCGACGCGCCGTCGCCGAAGCGGTTGGCGTCGATCAGCACGACGCGCACGCCCTTGCGCGCGAGGTTGTAGGCTGCCTGCAATCCGGTGAAGCCGCCGCCGACGATGGCGACGTCGGCATCGCAGGAACCGGCGAGCGGCGGATAGTCCGGCCGTTCGCCAACCGTTGCTTCGTACCAGGAAATGCCGGGGGAAATCGGGCTCTGCCAAGGCATGGGTCTACTCGCGATGAAGGGGGTCGGCGAGGGGAGGCGGGCACCCTCACCATGTCCGTATCGTTCACTCGGGCGTCCCGCCGCGCCGGCAGGGATCAGACGTTGAGCAGCAGGAATTCCCGCTCCCAGGGGCTGATCACCTGCATGAAGGTCTCGAACTCGCCGCGCTTGACGCCGGCATAGAGCCCGATGAACTCGGCGCTCAGCACCTGCGCGAGCGCCGGCTCGGATTCGAGCAGCGAGACGGCTTCGAGCAGGCCGCGCGGCAGGTCGATCGCCCCTTCGTTCGCGGTGTCCTCGGTCGGAAGGCTCGGTTCCAGCGCGTTCATGATGCCGAGCAGGCCGGAGCCGAGCGAGGCGGCGAGCGCGAGATAGGGATTGGCGTCCGAACTCGGCAGGCGGTTCTCGATGCGCCGGGCCGCCGCGTCCGAAAGCGGAACGCGGAAAGCCGTGGTGCGGTTGTCGTAACCCCAGGCATTGTTGACCGGTGCCGACATTTCGGGCGTCAGCCGGCGGTAGGAATTCACGTAGGGCGCCATCATGACGAGCGCCTTCGGGACATAGGTCTGCATGCCCGCGATGAACTGGAAGAACGCCTTCGATTCCGTACCGTCCGGATTCGAGAAGACGTTCTTCCCGGTCTTGATGTCGACGACCGACTGGTGAATGTGCATCGCCGATCCCGCCTGGCCCTGCATCGGCTTGGCCATGAAGGTGGCATAGATGCCGTGTTTCAGCGCCGCCTCGCGGATCGTGCGCTTGAACATGAAGACCTGGTCCGCGAGTTCGATCGGGTCGCCGTGGCGCAGGTTGATCTCCAGCTGCGCCGGGCCTTCCTCGTGGATCAGCGTGTCGATTTCGAGGCCCTGCTTCTCGGAGAAATGGTAGATGTCGTCGATCAGCTCGTCGAACTCGTTGATGCCGGCGATGGAATAGCCCTGGCCGCTGAGAATGGAGCGGCCGGACCGGCCCTTCGGCGGATGCAGCGGGTAGTCGGGATCGTCGTTCATGGCGACGAGATAGAATTCGATCTCGGGCGCCACCACCGGCTTCCAGCCGCGTTCCCGATAGAGCCGCACGACGTTCTTCAGGACGTTGCGCGGCGCGTAGGGCACGTTCTCGCCGGTCGATCCGACGATGTCGCAGATCACCTGCGCCGTCGGGTCGCTCTCCCAGGGCACGACGGACAGGGTCGAAAGATCCGGTACGAGCTTCAGATCGCTGTCGCGCGGCTCATAGCGGAAATTGCCCGTCTCCTCGGGATATTCACCGGAGATCGTGTGGCGGTAGAGCGCCGAGGGCAGTGCCAGCGAGGTGTTGGAGGTGAATTTCGACGACGGCATCATCTTGCCGCGCGGCACGCCCGCAAGATCCGGCGTGATGCACTCGATGTCCTCGATACCGCGGATCTTCAGCCAGTCCGCCGCCTCTTTCCAGGTCTTGACGCCGCGCGATGCGGTGAGGGCGGGAGGAACTTTTCGGGTACGGCTGGTTTTCTCGATCGTCGCGGTAACGGCTTTCCTTGAGGGCATGACACACCGGGTTGGGTTTCAGATGACGCATCATAGCCGGAGATGAAACCTTTGCTAGAGGGCTCGGCGGGACCCGCCTGCCGTCGCTGTGCATTTGCGGGCGGAACGTGCGGCGGTTGACTTTTGAGCGGCGGCAAAGCCAAGGGAGAGGCGAAACGGGATTGCAGGACGGATGGAACGGCGGGACGTCGTCATCATCGGCGCCGGTGCCGCTGGCATGATGTGCGCGATCGAGGCGGGAAAGCGGGGACGCGATGTCCTCGTTCTCGACCATGCGCGCGCGCCGGGGGAAAAAATCCGCATCTCGGGCGGCGGCCGCTGCAACTTCACCAACATTCATTCGGCTCCCGGCAACTTCCTCTCGGCCAATCCGCATTTCTGCAAGTCGGCGCTCGCGCGCTATACGCCGCGCCATTTCCTCGATCTCGTCGAGCGTCACGGGATCGCCTGGCACGAAAAGACGCTTGGCCAGCTCTTCTGCGACCATTCGGCGAAGGACATCATCGCGATGCTGCTGGCCGAGATGAGGGCGGGCGGTGCGGCGCTCAGGCTGCAGACGACGGTCGGCGAGATCGCGCATGACGGCGGCCGGTTCCGGATTGCGACCGGCGACGGGCCGATCGACTGTGCCTCGCTGGTGATCGCCACCGGCGGCAAATCCATTCCGAAGATGGGGGCGACGGGCTTCGCCTATCGCGTCGCCGAACAATTCGGCCTCCCCGTCGTCGAGACCCGACCGGCGCTCGTGCCGCTGACGCTCGATCCGGCGCTCCTTGCAGAACATGGTGAACTCCCCGGCATCTCCGTCGACGTCATCGCCCGCCGCGGCCGGACGGCCTTCCGCGAAGCGATGCTCTTCACACACCGCGGCCTCAGCGGGCCCGCCATCCTGCAGATATCCTCCTTCTGGCGCGAGGGGGACGAGGTCGCGCTCCATCTCGTTCCGGATCTGTCCGTTTCCGAGGCGCTCGCCGCCGCGCGACGGGAGAACGGCAGGCAGTCCGTGCTGAGCGCGCTCTCGCTGCATCTGCCGCGCAAGCTCGCCGCCCTGGCGCTTGCGAAGGCGTCGATCGACGGTACGCTCGCCGATCTTTCCGGCAAGCGGCTGGCGGCGCTGGACGACCTCCTGCGCAACTGGCGCGTCCGCCCGGCCGGATCGGAGGGCTACAGGACGGCGGAGGTGACGCTTGGCGGCATCGACACGTCGCATCTCGATTCCCGCACGATGGCCGCAAAGGCGGTGCCGGGCCTGTTTTTCGTCGGGGAGGCAGTCGACGTGACCGGCTGGCTGGGCGGCTACAATTTCCAGTGGGCCTGGGCGTCCGGTCACGCTGCCGGACAACACGCCTGAGGCAAGGCGTTCGGGGGACGGCTCTTCACGGTTCCTTAACGCGCCGGGGCGATCCTGCTGGGATGTCGGCGTTTCCGGCATTGGCAAGCCCGAGGCTTCCGCTCCGCAGACAGCCGGAAACAACATGATGTGGGCCGACAAGCCGGATCAGCCGGGCGTGTTTGTCGTTGCCGGAGTTCAAGGCCCATGTCCCATATGCACCGTCGTGCCCGCGCCATTGCGATTGCCGCTGCCATAGCTGAGCAGCGCCGCGCCATCGCCCTCCACGCTCTCGCCGCCGGAACCTTCCTGTGCGCGGTGATCGCGTTCTGGGCCTGATTGCGCTGTCCGGCCGCCTGTTCACCCCGCGTCCGCGCACCGCCCGCAACCCTCGCCGCCATTCGGCCGGCGATGGCATGAATTGTTAAAGATTGATGCTGAATATAATCGATTGAGATTCCGGACGTGCGCGAACCCGAACGGCTTGGGGCGCGACGCTGCAATGACTGCGTTCCGGAACCGCGGCGCAACTCCGCATGTCATCTGAATTATTCGGCAGGTGAGACCTTGGGAGTCCTCGATTTCGGGGCTGGGTGGTCCGTTGCCGACCTGGGATGTCCGCCATGTTCATCGACAAGATTCTCGCCCGCTTCAAGATCCAGACGAAGGTGCTGCTGTTCATCCTGCCCTTCGTCGTCAGCATTTGCGCCGTCGGCTTCACGGGACTCTACGCCTCGGGCCTGCTGCAGGGGCGCATGGAGATCTCGAACAGCGTCCTGCAATCCTTGAGCGGCTTCAAGGATGTCTATGCCGGCATGAATCAGTTCCTGCAAAACACCAGCGAGGAGAACCGCGACACCGTTTACCAGCGGCTGACAGCGCAGAAGGAGGTTCTTGCGGCGACGATGAACGGTCTCGCGCCGGACGCCGACCGGTCGAAGCTCGAGCAGGCCCAGACCCAGACCGCCGACATCGAAGCCCGCATGGAAGGCCTCTGGACCCTCTATGTCGGCGAAGTGGACCTTCGCCAGGCGATGTCGAAGAACCTCAATTTTCTCTCCGGTGAACAGGTCAAGATTCTCGAGGAGGCCACGAAACTGCAGCGCTCCGTGCGCCAGGACGAAAATGCCGCGAAGAGCATGTTGCGCGAGGCGGACCGCCTGACGAACGGCAGCAAGTTCTTCGCCGAATTCGGCACGGACTATGCGAAGGCGCGCACGCCGGAAGACAAGCTGAAACTCGTCAAAGAGCGCTTCCCCTTCATTACGAAGACGCAGCGCGCCGTCTCGACCGTATTGCCGAAGTCGCAGAAGAGCGTCGCCGGCACGATCAGCAACACGGCCAAGGAAATCAGCAAGCTGGTCGGCTCGTCGGAGCCGGTGGACGTCACCGTTGCGGAAGTTACGCGTCGCGTTGCCCGCTTCCGGACGATCAGCATCCAACTCCAGACGGCAGCCGGCGAAAAGATGCGCGAGGCGACCCGCATCTTCGGCGAACTCGACGAGCCGATCATCCGCTCCGAGGCAATCCTCGTCGCCACCCGCAAGCTGGTGAATTCGGTCTACGCCATCCAGATTGCCGCCGCGCGCTTCCTCGGCCAGACGTCGGAGGAAAACCGCCAGAAGCTGTTGAGCGAACTTCGGCTCGTTGAGAGCGACATGGACGGCCTGCGCGGCAGCGCCAGCGGCCTGACGTTCTTCGACAGTGTCGGCGAGACGCTGATGCCGGCTTTGAAGAAGATGGATGTGGACAGCGCCGAACTGGTCAAGATCAGCGCGACGCGCGTCGAGGATTTCAAGGCGGCCGGCGCTTCGATCGACCGTATCTGGAATCAGCTCAGCGAATTTGCCGAGGATCAGAAGACGAGCGCCGGCAGTGAGCGGGAGAAGGCGAACCAGGTGTCGCTCCTCGCCACCGTCTCCGGCATTTTCATCGCGCTTGTCGCGGGCGGTGCGCTCGTGCTGACGCTGAAGGGGCCGATCGGCCAGATCACCAGCGCCATGCGCCGGCTCGCTGACGGGTTCCTCGATACCGGCATTTCGGGCGAGAACCGGCGGGACGAGATCGGCGACATGGCACGTGCGCTCGGCGTCTTCAAGGAGAACGCCCTGTCAAAGATCCGCATCGAGGCCGAGAGCGAGGAGCAGCGTGCCGTCGCCGAGGCGGAGCGGGCGCGCAACGATGCCGAGAAGCAGGACATGGACCGGCAAATCGACTTCGCGGTCAATGCGCTCGCCGCCGGTCTCGGTCGCCTGGCGCAGGGCGATGTGTCCCGGCAGATCGACACGCCCTTCACCGGTCGTCTCGAGCAGTTGCGCCAGGACTTCAACGTCTCCCTCGTGCGCCTGCAGGACACGCTCGGCCAGATCCGCAACAATGCGCTGTCGATCCAGTCGAGCGGCACGCAGCTGCGCGAATCCGCCGACCAGCTTTCGAAGCGCACCGAATCCCAGGCTGCGTCGCTCGAAGAGACGGCCGCAGCCGTCGAGGAAATCACCGTGACCGTCCGGTCTTCCGCCGAACGGGCGCATGAAGCCAATCTCGTCGTGGCCGAAACGAAGAAGAGCGCCGACGATTCGGCAGGCGTCGTGGCCAACGCGATCGACGCCATGGGGCGCATCGAGGAAGCCTCGCAGAAGATCGAGCAGATCATCGAAGTGATCGACGACATTGCCTTCCAGACCAACCTGCTCGCGCTCAATGCCGGCATCGAGGCGGCGCGCGCCGGCGAGGCGGGCAAGGGCTTTGCCGTCGTCGCGCAGGAAGTGCGCGAGCTTGCCCAGCGCTCGGCCGAAGCCGCGCGGGAGATCAAGGGCCTCATCAGCAAGTCGTCGACGGAAGTCAGCGCCGGCGCGCGGCTCGTAGAGGAGACCGGAACCGTTCTTGCGGCAATCAGCCGGCAGATCGTCACCGTCAGCCAGCATGTGGACACGATGGCGACCGCGAGCCGCGACCAGGCGATGGCCCTCAACGAAGTCAACGGCTCCGTCAACCAGATGGACCAGATGACCCAGCAGAATGCATCCATGGTGGAACTCACCACGTCGGCGAGCCGTCAGCTTGCCGGCGAGGCGGACACGTTGATGATGCTTGTCGAGCAGTTCCGGCTCGAGCCGTCCGACGAACGGCCGCATTCGGACTACAGAGCCGCCTGAGGAAACAAGGCGGCAGGTTCGCTAAAAATGCCTGATGGAAACCGGAGCGCGCGGTGAAGGTCGCGCGCTCCGCAGCGTCCTTGCGGAATGCTTTTGGGCCCCTTCCGGTGAAACCGGGAGCCATCCGCCGGCGGGTGGCTAAATTTTAGCATTTGTTATTTATTTTACATGAAACTCTTCCGCGAGTTACGGGGGTTCACCATCATGCGCATCTTCAAGTCTTCGGTAGCGGTGCAATATGCCGCAATGACCGTGGCATTCATCTTCCTCAGTGCGGCGGCCATGGTCGGCGCCATGCATCTGGGGCTTCGCTCCTATGTTTTGCAGGATGCGGCCAACGATGCCCGCGACGCCACACGGACCATGGCGGTTCTCTACGGCGCGGCGAATGGCGACGCGACGATCACGGTCAAGGATGAGCAACTCGCGGCGGTCGGTGCCGAGACGATGCCGGAGATCGCCGACCATACATTGGTCGATCGCACGGCGCAGTCGATTTCCGGCGTGGCGACGGTCTTCGCCAAGCAGGGCAACGACTACGTCCGCATCTCGACGAATGTGAAGAAGGAGGACGGCAGCCGTGCCGTCGGCACCAAGCTTGCCCCCGAACATCCGGCACAGGCCGTGCTCGCCAAGGGCACAGCCTATTTCGGCCCGGCGCAGCTTTTCGGCCGCGACTTCATGACGGGTTATTTCCCGGTCAAGAACACGGCCGGCGCCAATGTGGGCATTCTCTTCATCGGCATCCCGATGGAAGTCTATTTCCAGAAGATCCACGACCTCCAATACCTGTCGATCGCAGCAGGGCTCATCTCCATGCTGATCTTCGGCTGTCTCGCCTTCGTTGCGATCCGCTATGCGACAAAGCCGCTTCGTGCGCTGATCGACGCGGTTTCCGGCATTGCGGAAGGACGTCTCGACTCCGATATTCCCGGCCTTGAGAAGGCCAATGAATTCGGTCGCATCGCAAGGGCGCTCGCCGTCTTCCGTGACAACGCCCTGAACAAGATCGCGATCGAGCGCGAAGCCGCCGAGCGCGATAGCGAGGCGGCCAATCTCCGCGCCCTGAGCGACGCGGAGAAGCACGAACTCGACCGCCAGATCGACTTCGCGGTCGAACAGCTCGCGGCCGGCCTCGGCCGCCTGTCGCAGGGTGACCTCTCGCGCACGATCGACACGCCGTTCACCGGCCGTCTGGAGCAGCTCCGCGAGGATTTCAACGGCTCGCTCGCCCGCCTGCAGGATACCCTCGGCCGCATCCGCGCGAACGCCCAGGCGATCCAGGCGAACGGCACCGAGATGCACCAGTCCGCCGACGACCTTTCGCGGCGTACCGAATCCCAGGCCGCCTCGCTCGAGGAAACGGCTGCGGCGGTCGACGAGATCACGGTGACCGTGCGCAATTCCGCGGAACGCGCCCATGAGGCCAACCAGAAGGTTGCCGAGACGAAGCGCAGCGCGGACAATTCCAGCACCGTCGTCGCCAATGCGATCGACGCGATGGGCCGCATCGAGGAAGCCTCTCAGAAGATCGAGCAGATCATCGAGGTGATCGACGACATCGCCTTCCAGACGAACCTGCTCGCGCTCAATGCCGGCATCGAGGCCGCGCGCGCAGGCGAAGCCGGCAAGGGCTTCGCAGTCGTCGCGCAGGAAGTCCGCGAACTCGCCCAGCGCTCGGCCGATGCGGCGCGCGAGATCAAGGGGCTCATCGACAAGTCGACGCAGGAAGTCTCGACCGGTGCGCGCTTCGTGCAGGAAACCGGTGCGGTTCTCGCGTCCATCAGCCAGCAGATCGTTGCCATCAGCCAGCATGTCGAGGTGATCGCGACGGCCAGCCGCGACCAGTCCGCCGCCCTGCAGGAGGTGAATGGTTCCGTCAACCAGATGGACCAGATGACCCAGCAGAACGCCTCGATGGTCGAACGGACCACCGGCGCCAGCCGCCAGCTCGCGAGCCAGGCCGACGAGCTGATGACGCTCGTCGCGCAGTTCCGCTTCGAGGCGAACGGACAGGGCGGCGCCGGCCGTGCGCAGCGCGCCGCCTGACGGCGGTTGCGGTCAGAAATCCGAGGAGGGGTCGTCCTGGGCGGCCCCTTTTCGTTTGTGCGACGCCGCGGACGACCGCCAGCGCCGGAATATGCCACGCGGCTCTCCGTCGGGAGTGCTTGACGCTGGCTTGGCGGTTTCCGGCTGGCGTTGCGGTCCGACAGCACCCGGCTGCCCCGTCAGCACCTCGATGAAGGGCCGCCGGGAGAAGAGTTCCACCAGAAGCACTGTGCCAAATATGTCGTGCATGTCGCTATTCCTTGAATGGGACTGACGTGGCGGCGGGTGGTGCCGGACAGAGGGGACGCTCGTCGGCAAGGCCTCGCCAATCAAAATCTACCGTTCAGGAACTGCTTCACATACGGCGACATCCGTGCGATGTCTTTCATTCATGAAAAATGTCGCCTGGGATCTCTATCAGGTTTTCCTGCTTGTTGCCCGCCATGGCGGGCTGACCGGCAGCGCACAGGCGGCCGGAACCAGCCCTGCGACGGTCGGCCGGCGCATCCTCGAGCTGGAAGACGCGCTCGGGCGCCAGCTCTTCGTGCGCCGGCAGACGGGCTACAGCCTCACTGCGGACGGGCAGGCGCTTCTCGCACAGGTGCAGGCGATGGAATCGGCCTCCCGCGCGGTCGATGCCTGGCGCGACGAGGGGGCCGGTGCGACGATCGTGCGCCTGATGGCCGGCACCTGGGTCACGTGGCTTCTCTGCGAGAACTTTCCGGCGATCCGGACGGAGCGTGACACCTTCCGCGTCGATCTCTCCGTCTCGGAGCGGCGCGCGACGCTGGCGCATCGGGAGAGCGACATCGGCGTGCGGGCGGTTCTGCCCGACGAGCCGCACCTGATGCGACGGTTGGCGGGCGACGTAGCCTATGCCGCCTATCGCCGCCGCAACACGGCGGATGGCGAGACCGGCGGCTGGCTTGCCGTTGGCGAGGAGGACGCGATATCGCCCTATCTGCGCTGGCCGCACGACAATGCCGGCGGCAGGATCGCCGTGGTGGCAAGCCGGCCCCGGTCCCTTCTCGATCTCGCGCGCGCCGGGGCCGGTCAGGCGGTCCTGCCCTGCTTCGTCGGCGACCTTGATCCGGCGCTCGAGCGGAGCGGCGGCGAAATAAAGGCGTTGCGTTACCAGCAATGGATCGTGACCAACACGGAAGACCGCCACCGGCGCGATATCCGCACGGTCTCCGACCGGCTCTTCCGGCTCCTCAAGAGCCATTCCGATCTCTTCGCGGGACGCCGTCCGCAACGCAGCGGCTGACGGCAAAAGGCCCGGCGGGGAGCCGGGCCCGGAGAACTGGGGAACATGTTGCGCGGGTCAGCGTCGGCGACGAGCGCCGATTGCCGCCCGTGCCGGCCTTGCTACCGGCATCCGCATCGTCGCCAGGAGAATGCAGCAGGCTGTCACGAACAACATCGCCTCAGCCCCGGCCCTGCGTCACGATGACGGGAATCAGCAGGTCGCCCCAGTTGCCTTCGCCGCCATGATGACGGGCGGAACGCACGAGTTCGACCGACACGCCCGCCTCGACGGCCTTCATGACGGACTGGTTGAGACGATGCAGGTCGTTTGCGACCATGCGGATCGCCGCCTGTTGTTCGGGTGTCATGGCGGAGGACTGTTCCTCGGCGCGCTCCTTGACCCGGGTCTGGACTGTCATGGCATTTCTCCTCTCTCTTCGGGGTTCTTGACGGTATCGCAGGGCCTCCCCGCCCATCCGCATCGGAGGACGGGGAGGGGAAGGTTCATTCGGCTGCCGGGCGGAACTGGTCGTGCTCGGTCGATTCCTTCATGGCGGTCGTCGACGACTTGCCGCCGGTGATCGCCAGGGACACGGCGTCGAAATAGCCGGTGCCGACCTCGCGCTGGTGCTTCGTCGCGGTGTAGCCGTTTACCTCGGCTGCGAATTCGGCCTCCTGCAGCTCGGAATAGGCGGCCATCTGCCGATCCTTGTAGCCGCGCGCCAGTTCGAACATGCCGAAGTTCAACTGATGGAAGCCGGCAAGCGTGATGAACTGGAACTTGTAGCCCATTGCGCCGAGTTCCCGCTGGAATTTGGCGATCGTCGCGTCGTCGAGGTTTTTCTTCCAGTTGAACGACGGCGAGCAGTTGTAGGCGAGGAGCTTGCCCGGATGGACCTTGTGGACCCCTTCGGCAAAGCGCCTGGCCTGATCGAGGTCGGGCTTCGACGTCTCGCACCAGATGAGGTCGCAATTTGGCGCATAGGCGACGGCGCGTGCGATGCAGGGTTCAAGGCCGTTCCTGACCTGATAGAAACCCTCGACGGTCCGGCCGGCGTCGTAGTCGACGAACGGGCGGTCGCGCTCGTCGATGTCGGAGGTCAGCAGCTTCGCCGCTTCCGCGTCCGTCCGGGCGATGACGAGCGTCGGCACGCCCATGACGTCCGCGGCCAGCCGCGCGGCGTTCAGGTTGCGGATGTGGGCGGCGGTCGGGATCAGAACCTTGCCGCCGAGATGGCCGCATTTCTTCTCCGATGCGAGCTGGTCTTCGTAATGGACGCCGGCCGCACCCGCCTCGATGAAGGCCTTCATGATTTCGAAGGCATTGAGCGGACCGCCGAAGCCGGCCTCGGCGTCGGCGACGATCGGGGCGAACCAGGTGTCGACCGACAGCCCCTTGCCCTCGGAGGTCTCGATCTGGTCGGCGCGCTGGAGCGTGCGGTTGATACGCTTGGCGAGCTCGGGCGCCGCATTGGCCGGATAGAGCGACTGGTCGGGATACATGGCGGAGGCCGTGTTCGCGTCGGCCGCAACCTGCCAACCGGAGAGGTAGATCGCCTTCAGCCCGGCGCGGACCATCTGCATGGCCTGGTTGCCGGAGAGCGCGCCGAGCGCGTTGACGAAGTCTTCGTCGTGGATGAGCTTCCAGAGGCGGTTCGCCCCCATCTCGGCCAGCGAGTGGCGAATCTCGACGGAACCGCGCAGCCGCTTGACGTCCTCGGCGGTGTAGGGGCGCTCGACACCGTCGAAGCGGCCCTGCGGTGCACTCGGAACGAGTGTGTAAAAATCAGTCATAGTATCCTCCTGCCTGAATGTCGCGCCTTTGAAGCGAGCTTTTGATCTCAGATGTGTTTCAAGTCGTGTGACATGATTTACATCGCGACGCACAAACTTGCGAGATTTAATTGGTTTTCGGGAGAAAATTGAAGTTACGATGTGTTGCCTTTGACCGGCACGTATTGTAAAAATGTAAATTCTGTAAATGTCCAATCCAGGCATCGTCTGGCGGGTTTGTAAAGGAATTGACATTTGTCGGAGAACAAGATCTTTGCTGGCCCCAAGGTGCGACGTATCCGCAATGCCCTGGGGTTGACGCAGACCGCGATGGCGGAGGGGCTGTCGATCTCGCCTTCCTACCTGAACCTCATCGAGCGCAATCAGCGTCCGCTGACGGTACAGCTCTTGCTGCGGCTCGCCTCCGTCTACAAGGTGGACCTCGACGAATTGCAGGGCGACAGCGGCGGCAGCGTCAAGGAACTGCGCGCCGTCTTCTCCGATCCGCTGCTTGCCGGGGAGCTGCCGGGCGAGCAGGAACTCATCGAGATCGCCGACGCGGCTCCGAACGTGGCGGGCGGCATCCTGAAGCTCTATCGTGCCTATCGCGAACAGGCATCGCGCCTGACCGATCTCGCCGAACTCCTCGCGCGGGAGGGGCATGCGACATCGCTGGCCGGCGCGACGTTGCCGATGGACGAAGTGCGCGAGCGGCTGGAGGGCCGGTCGAACCATTTCGCGCGGCTGGACGAGGCGGCGGAGCGGTTTCACGCGGCGCTGTCGCCCGGCGACGACCTCACAAATGCCATTAAGGGCTGGCTGCGAAAGGAGCACGGCGTCGTCGTCCGCTTGCTTCCGGTCCATACCATGCCGAACCTCCGCCGCCGGTTCGACCGCCACTCGATGCGCCTCTTCCTCTCCGAACGCCTGTCACCTTTCGATCAGCTTCGCGAAGTGGCAATGGAAACCGCCCAGATCGCGCTGCAGGAGGAGCTGTTTGCGGAACTCGATGCTCTGGCGCTGTCGACGGCGGAGGCCCGCCGCATCGCCCGTTTCGAGCTGGCGCGCTATGCGGCGCATGCGCTCATGATGCCCTACGAGGCGTTCCTCTCCGCGGCCCAGCGCGCGCGCTACGACATTGATGTCCTGCGGTCGCGCTTCGGAGTGTCCTTCGAGCAGGCGGCGAACCGCCTGACGATGCTGCAACGGCCGGGCCGGGCCGGTATTCCCTTCTTCATCCTGGAGGTCGACAGCGCCGGCCACCGCTTCCGCCGTGCCGGCGCGCAGGGTTTTCCGCAGGCCCGTTTCGGCGGCGGCTGTCCGAAGCTCGCGCTTCACACCGCCTTCGCCCAGCCGGGCCAGATCCTGGTGGAGACGGTCGAGATGCCCGACGGCGCTTCCTTCCTCACGGTGTCGCGCACGCTCGAAGGGCCGCAGGGCGCGTTCGAGGAGCGCGTGCGGCGCACGGCAGTGCTGATCGGCTGCGATGCGGCTCTTGCCGGCGAGACGGTCTATGGTGCGGCTGCGGCGCGCGGGGCGCACGTGGCGGTGGGTACCGCCTGCCGGCTGTGCGAGCGGCAGGGCTGTCTGGCGCGCGCCGAACCGCCGGTGACACGGCCGCTCGGCCTTGATGAAATGGTCGCGGGCCTCAGCCTTTTCGACTTCCAGTAAATTTTCGCTTGATTTCCGCGGCAGAACCGATTTCAAATATGATAGAAAATAAGAAAATGTGATAGCAATATTCGATCTGTTGCGTTGCAGAATGATGCTTGTGGTGCCTCAAAAAAACTCCATAATCGGTAGCCGTCTATCATCCTGAACGATCAGCAAGATAAAAACTGGGAGCAATATCAATGATAAGACGCACATTTCTGGTGGCCGCCACGGTCGCCGCAGTTTCTGGCCTGTCGGGCGGTCCGGCGGTCGCGCAGGAAAAGGTCCTGAACGTCTACAACTGGTCCGACTATATCGACGAGTCGATCCTTGCGGATTTCACCAAGGAGACCGGCATCAAGGTCGTCTACGACGTCTTCGACAGCAACGAGACGCTGGAAACCAAGCTGCTTGCGGGCGGCAGCGGTTACGATATCGTCGTCCCGACCGGCAGCTTCCTGCAGCGCCAGATCCAGGCCGGCGTCTTCCAGAAACTCGACAAGTCGAAGATCCCCAATCTCTCGAACATGTGGGACGTGGTCCAGGAGCGCGTCGCGCGCTACGATCCCGGCAACGACTATGCCGTCGACTACATGTGGGGCACGACGGGCATCGGCTACAACGTCGCCAAGACGAAGGAAATCCTCGGCACGGACGCGGCACCGACCTGGGACGTGCTTTTCAAGCCCGAGGTCATCGAGAAGTTCAAGGATTGCGGCGTCTATTTCCTCGACACGGCTGACGAGGTGATCCCGGCGGCGCTCAACTACCTCGGCCTCGACCCCAACTCGAAGGACCAGGCCGATCTCGACAAGGCCGGCGAACTCCTGATGACGGTCCGTCCGTCGATCCGCAAGTTCCATTCGTCGGAATATATCAACGCGCTCGCCAACGGCGACATCTGCCTAGCGCTCGGCTGGTCCGGCGACGTGCTGCAGGCCCGCGACCGCGCGGCTGAGGCCAATGCCGGCGTCGAGGTGAACTATTCCATTCCGGACGGCGGCGCACAGATGTGGTTCGACCTGATGGCGATCCCGACCGATGCGCAGCATGTCGAGGAGGCGCATGCCTTCATCAACTACCTGATGAAACCGGAAGTCATCGCCAAGGCGTCGAACTACGTCTTCTACGCGAACGGCAACAAGGCGTCGCAGCAGTTCGTCGACAAGGAAGTGCTCGACGACCCGGCGATCTACCCGTCGGCGGAAACGATGGGCAAGCTCTACACCAAGGATCCCTACGATCCGAAGACGCAACGCATCGTCACCCGGATCTGGACCAAGGTGGTCACGGGTCAGTAAGCCCCACAAACGAATTGCCCGGAACGCTCTTCCGGGCAATTTTCTATGGACTGCCAAGAACGATAATCGGGGACAGGTGATGAAATCTCTCGGCAATATCCGTCGATCCTTTTCGCCGTGGACGGACCCAAGCGCGAAGCCCTTCATATCCTTCAGGAATGTCACCAAGAAGTTCGGTGATTTCACCGCCGTCGACGACCTCACCCTCAATATCTATCACCGTGAGTTCTTCGCCCTGCTCGGTGCCTCCGGCTGCGGAAAATCGACGCTGCTGCGCATGCTTGCCGGCTTCGAAAAGCCGACCTCGGGCGAGATCGTGCTGGACGGGCAGGACATCGCCGCCATCCCGCCCTACCGGCGTCCCGTCAATATGATGTTCCAGTCCTACGCGCTCTTTCCGCACATGACGGTCGAGAGCAATATCGGCTTCGGTCTCCGACAGGACGGCATGCCGAAGACGGAAATCGCCGAGCGCGTCACCCAGATGCTGAAGCTCGTGAAGCTTGAGCAGTTCGCCAAACGCAAGCCGCACCAGCTCTCGGGCGGCCAGCGCCAGCGCGTGGCGCTGGCCCGTTCGCTTGCCAAGCGGCCAAAGGTGCTGCTGCTCGACGAACCGCTCGGCGCGCTCGACAAGAAGCTGCGCGAGGAGACGCAGTTCGAGCTCATGGACCTGCAGCAGGAACTCGGTCTCACCTTCGTCGTCGTCACTCACGACCAGGAGGAGGCGATGACGATGGCCGACCGCATCGCGGTCATGAGCCACGGCAAGGTCGTCCAGGTCGCCACGCCCGCCGAAATCTACGAGGCGCCGAACTCGCGCTTCGTCGCCGACTTCATCGGCGACGTGAACATCCTGGAGGGCAAGGTCTCGGCCAATGGCAACGGCAAGATCGAGCTTGTCGGCACCGACGGGTTCAACATCCGGACCGCCAGTTCCGAAAGTCCGGCGTCGGGCGCCAGCGCCAGCTTCGCCATCCGCCCGGAGAAGCTGCGCGTCAGCCGTGCGGCACCCGCCGATGCCACCGTCAACGCCGCCGAAGGCGAGGTCTGGGACATCGGCTATCTCGGCGACATGACGGTTGTCTATGTCAGGCTGGCAAGCGGCAAAGTGGTCAAGGCCTCGATGCTCAACGCACAACGCGAGGTCGAGGATCCGATCGCCTACGATGAAAAGGTCTGGGTCTCGTTCAACGAGACCGCCGGCGTCGTCCTGAGGGATTAAGGCGATGACAAAGCTCGGCTCCGCAATCTTCAGCCGCCTCGTCATCCTCCTGCCCTATGCCTGGCTGCTGTTCTTCTTCCTCATTCCCTTTTTCATCGTCTTCCGCATCTCGCTGTCGACGACGGCGATCGCCCAGCCGCCGTATGAACCCGTCTTCTCGCTGGCGGACGGTCTCTCCGGCATCTGGCAGAAAATCGGCGATCTGAGCCTCGACAACTTCGTCTGGCTGACGGAGGACGCGCTCTATTTCAACGCCTATCTGTCGAGCCTCTGGATCGCCGGGGTGTCGACATTCCTGACGCTGCTCATCGGTTACCCGATCGCCTATGGCATGGCGCAGGCGCCGCGCACGCTGCGGCCCATGTTGCTGATGATGGTGATCCTGCCGTTCTGGACGAGCTTCCTGATCCGCGTCTATGCCTGGATCGCCATCCTGAAGCCCGAGGGCCTGCTCAACCAGTTGCTGCTGTCGCTCGGCGCGATCGACCAGCCGCTGATCATCCTCAACACGAACTGGGCGATCTATATCGGCATCGTCTATTCCTACCTCCCCTTCATGGTGCTGCCGATCTACTCGGCGCTCGAAAAGATGGACCACTCACTGATCGAGGCGGCGCAGGATCTCGGTTGTCCGCCGGTCGCCGCCTTCTGGAAAGTGACGTTCCCGCTGTCCCTCGCCGGCGTCGTCGCGGGCTGCATGCTCGTCTTCATCCCGGCGGTCGGCGAGTTCGTCATCCCCGATCTGCTCGGCGGATCGCAGACCCTGATGATCGGCAAGACGCTCTGGACGGAGTTCAACGTCAATCGTGACTGGCCGGTCTCCGCGGCGGTCGCGACGATCCTGCTCCTGATCCTCGTCATACCGATCGTCTTCTTCCAGAACGCCCAGGCGAAAGCCGAGGAACAGGGGAAATAGCGGCCATGAAATGGACCCGGTTCAACATCGTCTCGGTCGTGCTCGGCTTCGCCTTCCTCTACCTGCCGATCGTGCTTCTGGTGATCTTCTCGTTCAATGCCTCGAGGCTCGTTACCGTCTGGGCCGGCTTCTCGACGCAGTGGTACAGCGCGCTCTTCCGCAACCAGAGCCTCATCGACGCCGCCTGGGTCACGATCCGGGTCGCCCTCGTTTCGGCGACGGTCGCAACGATCCTCGGGACGATGGCGGCGCTGGCGCTGGTGCGCTACACCCGCTTCCGCGGACGGCTGTTGTTCTCGGGCATGGTCTATGCACCGCTCGTCATGCCGGAGGTCATCACCGGCCTGTCGCTCCTGCTGCTCTTCGTGGCGATCGGTTTCGATCGCGGCTTCTGGACGGTGACGCTGGCGCATATAACGCTGACCATGTGTTTCGTTACCGTGGTCGTGCAGTCACGGCTTCTTTCCTTCGACCGCTCGATCGAGGAGGCGGCGATGGATCTCGGGGCTACGCCGGTGAAGACGTTCTTCGAGGTTACTCTTCCGGTCATCGCGCCGGCGGTGTTTTCCGGCTGGGTGCTGGCTTTCACGCTGTCGCTGGACGATCTCGTCATCGCGAGCTTCACCTCGGGGCCGGGCGCCACGACCCTGCCGATGAAGATCTACAGCCAGGTGCGCCTCGGCGTTACACCGGAAATCAACGCGGCCTGCACGCTGCTCATCGCCGTCGTCGCCGTCGGCGTGGTCATTGCCTCCATCATGACGAAGCGGCGCGAGATGCAGCGCCAGCGCGACGAGCAGGCGGCCTTCGCCGGCAGGTGACGGCGGTCACGGCTGCGGCTGGCGCGTCAGGACCGAAATCGGCGAGATGAGCGGTTCCGGCCAGGCGCCGCCGACGAAGAAATTCGTCGACGGTGTCGTCACGCCACTGGCGCCGGGCTTGTCCGCCAGCGTGCCGGCGAGCGCCAGGCTGCCGCTGCGATAGGGGATGACGCCTGAGAGGTCGAGGTGCTTGTCCGTCCCTTCGAAGGTCGCTTTATCGATCTCCGCAAGCCCCCTGTCGATCTTGCCCTGGATCAGCGCCGCAGCGAAGGCGAAGCTGCCGTCGGCCGCGTCGCTCATGCGGAAATAGCGGCTTTTGCTCGCGAGATCGAGGAATGCGCCCTGGTCGAAATTCGGAATGACACCGTCGCGGATGGCGATGCGGAAGGTGCCGCTGAGGTCTTCGCCGGTGAACGCGTCGAGCGGTTCGGACGAAGAAAGGGTGATGTCCGCCCTGCTGCGTCCGGTCGGCAGGGGGCCGACGAGGCGGAAGGCGCCGGAAAGTGCGCCGAGATCGACATCGTTGAACGAAAGCTGCATCTGACCGCCGCGTTGCCCATGCTCCACCAGCGTCAGGCGACCGTTCATCCGGCCGCCGAAAATGGCGGCGTCGCCGATGTCGAGCGACGTCACCGGGCCATCCGTCCGGATGCCGGCGGCAAGATCGTTCAGCGTGACGGGCGAAAGGGCTGCCTGTCGCGCCGACAGGCGCAGGTCGAGCCCGATGCGCTGCGGAATCGATCGGGTCCGGTCGTCGGGACCGTTGGCGGCGGCGGGGGCGGTCAGCGAGCGATAGAGCGTGGCGAGATCGACCGTATCGAAGGCGAGCGTGCCGCCGATCGATGGACGCGTGCCACCGGGCAGCGCCACGTCGAGGACGCCTGTCGCCTGCGATTCCTGCAGGCGAAGCGTCAGGTCGTCGAGTTTCGCCGTGTGCCCTGCGGTGGTGACCGTTGCCTCCAGCGAGACGCCGCCCAGTTCCGCCGCACCCGGCAGGTCCGCGCCGCGCCAGTCGAGCAGGTGGCTGATCGAAGGCGCATGAAGCTGCAGCTTGCCGGATATGAAGGCGTTTGCCGACAGATTGCCGATGCCTTCGAAGCCGACCGTCAGCGGATCCGACGTAAAAGCCGTGGTGATCGCCGCGTTCTCGCCGGCGACAAGCTTGAGCGGCTCGTTCGTCTCCAGCGTCCAGGTCGCGACTTCGCCCTTCAGCACGCCGCGCAGCGTGACGTCGAGCCTGCCCGATACGCCCGGCCAGCGTATCGTGCCGTTGACGTCGGTAACCTCATAACGCTCCTTCCGCTTGCGGTTGTCGACGCTGATCCTGGCGTCGACGAGTGTCACGGTGCCGATGCGGCTGTGCGGCAGCGCCCGGTCCTCGTCGCGGTCGGCGGCATCCGCCACCGCGCGCTCCATCCAGGCGCTTCTCGGCCAGTTGAGCGTCCCGGTGTCGTCCCAGGCGAGCGTGAAGACCGGCCGCACGATCTCGAAACCGTCGAAATCCGGTTCGCCGAAGGCCGAGCCGAGCAGACTGAAGGTTGCCGAAATCGAATCCGCTTCCATCAAGGCGGTGCTTTCGGCATCGGCCGGCCGCTTCAGCCGAATCTGCTCTATCCTGACCTGCGGATAGGGCCAGAAACTGAAGCTTGCCGGCGACCCGCTGGTGAATTCCGTGCCGGTCCAGGCAGATATTGCCGACTTGAGTTCCCGCTCCATCGCGGCACTCGGCAGCAGATAAGGGGCGGCAATCCGGGTGATCGCGCCGAAGACGACGAGCAGCAGGAACGTCCTTAAAAGAAAACGGGTCTGAAGGAATCGGAACGGAAACATGGGGCGGGTGGTCCTCGGCCGTGTGCGCAGCCTGCGGTTTGGCAATAGGCGTTCATGCGGCAGAAATCAAATGGGGGTGGCCAAATTGCAGCACCGCCTGCCGCAGTCTGGCGGACCACTCTTCTTATTGCGCCGCAACATGATATAGAAGCCCCGATGGAGTGGAGGAGCGCATGACGACAGAAATACCTCTTTGGCAGCCGACGGACGAAATTCTTGAGACGAGCCCGATGGCTCTTTTCCGACGCGCCTGCGAGACCCGCGCCGGTCGGCCGCTGGCCGACTACGATGCCCTGCATGCCTGGTCCGTCGACGACCGGGCGGCGTTCTGGACCGCAGTCTGGGAGGATTGCGGCGTGATCGGCGAGCGGG
>NZ_JAKGBU010000129.1 GCF_021555155.1 Rhizobium alarense | reverse complement strand
GGCCGGTTGCAACGACCGAGCGGCGCGCGGCGGGAATGACGATGTCGAAGAGGATGTCGGGGCGGGTCTCGGCAAGAACGGTTTCGAGATCGGTGCCGATGACGACATCCGTCAGGCCGAACTCGGCAGCACGCGCCGCGGCCGTCGCACGGTCGAGATCGACGAGGCCGACGATCGTCACGTCCTCGACGAGACCGGGATTGGCGGCGAGCGCCTTCAGCCAGCCTTTGGCCATGGCTCCGCACCCGCATATGACGGCTTTATAAATCACTGAATTCCTCCCGAAACGGCCGCCAAAACTCCTCAATTGGCAATCGTAAACGTTTACGGTACTATGCCAGAAAGAAAAATCGTGTCAAGAGGGCGTAAAGGTAGCGCCGGCGCGCCCAGGGAGGGAACGGGCAAAATGAAGGGAATTCGCGACCTTGCGAAACATCTCGACATCTCGATCGGGACCGTGTCGCGCGCACTCAACGGCAAGCCGGACGTCAACGAGGAGACGCGCCGGCGCGTGCTGGAGGCGGCGGAGACGCTTGGTTATGTCGCGAACCAGTCGGGACGGTCGCTGCGCAAGGGCTCGACCGGCATCATCGGCTTCATGATGCAGACAGGCCGCGAGATCACCGGCCAGGGCGACACCTTCTTCATGAGCGTCTTCGACGGCGTGCAGACCGTGCTGGCACGCCACAAGCTCGATCTCGTCGCCCTGCTCTGCTCGTCCGAAGAGGACCCGAACGACTATCTCCGGCGCATCGTCGCACGCGGCTTCGCGGACGGCCTGATCCTGTCGGCGACACGGCGGCACGACGAACGCTTCGAACTGCTCGACAAGCGCAATATCCCCTTCATCACGCTCGGCCGCAGCCTGACGGATGTGGGCCAGCCCTGGTACGACCTCGACTTCGAGGGCATGGCGGACACGGCGATCGACCGGCTCGTGGCGCGCGGCCACCGGCGCATCGCGATCACCCGGCCGCATGACGACATGAATCTCGGCTATGTCTTTGTTGACCGCTGCCGCGACGCGCTTGCCCGCCACGGGCTCCGGCTCGACGACGGCCATATCTTCCGCTCGACGCCGAACGAGACCGGCGGCTACCAGATCGCCCGCGACCTGATCGCCGCGAAGGATCGCCCGACAGCCGTGGTGCTCGTCAACGAGGCGATCGCCATCGGCCTCTATCGCGGCTTGCAGGAGGCCGGCGTGCAGCCTGGCCGCGACATCGCGGTGATCGGGCGCAAGAGCCCGCACTCGCACTTCCTTTCGCCGCGCCTGACCGCCTTCAGCCTGTCGCTGCGCGACCTCGGCATCGCGCTCGGCGAAACGCTGCTCGCAACGATGCCGGCCTACCAGAGCGCCTATCCGGAGCGGGCGGTGCGCGAGCTCTGGCCGCTCGATCTCGTGCCCGGCGAAAGCGACGACTTCGACCTGTGAGCCTGTGCCGCAATGCCGCGCCTTGCGCTTCGCCATTGCTGCCACCCGCGCGGCACCTTAAATGGCGACGAGACTGAGGATTTGCGGAATGAGCGACGCGACAGAACCGTCCGGCGAGACCATCACCCTTTACCAGGCGATCGGCGGCGATGCCGGCGTGCGCCGGCTGACGGCCCGCTTCTACGAATTGATGGATACGCTGCCGGAAGCGGCGAACTGCCGCGCGATCCATCCGCCGAGCCTCGCGGAAAGCGAGGAAAAGCTCTACGAATATCTCTCCGGCTGGCTCGGCGGCCCGCCGCTCTATACCGAGAAGCGCGGCCACCCCATGCTGCGCCGCCGCCATTTCGCAGCCGGGATAGGCCCGAAGGAGCGCGACGAATGGCTGTTCTGCTTTAACCGCGCCCTCGACGAGACCATCGAAAGCGCGGGCCTGCGCGCCGTCATCCGCGAGCCGGTCACCCGCCTCGCCTTCCACATGCAGAACCAGGAATAGACCAAAGATGGCCAGCACGACCGCCCGATCCATGACGCTTCTTGTCGCCGGACTGATGGGCCTCGCGGGTGTCGTCAGTGCGGCCGCCGCCTCGCACGGCGCCGATCCGCGCCTGCTGGGCGGCGCTTCGGCGATGTGCCTCGCGCATGCCCCGGCGCTGATCGCCCTGTATGCGGGTTGGAACCGTTTCCGCACTGCGCCGCTCGCCGCCCTGCTGCTCGCCGCCGGCACCGCGCTCTTCGCCGGCGACCTCGTGCTACGGCATTTCGCAGGGCAAGGACCGTTCCCGATGTCGGCGCCGACCGGCGGCGTGATCATGATGGCAGGCTGGCTGGCGGTTGCTGTGGGTGGGCTTCTCAAAGCACCGTGATAAACGATGCAAATCGTCCGCATCAACGGCAGGCGACTTGACCTTTTCCGGGGCCAGTCTGCTTCTATCGCGGTTCGCTTGCCTGGAGAATGGCCTGCCAGTTCTGTCGCCCGCCGAGGACGCGCAAGACGGATATATAGCCGTCCGCGAGCACGTAGACCACCAGATGGCTTTGATAGGCGTGGATTCGAACCGGAGGGACGAACTCCGTTCGCTCCCTTGCCATCGTCGGCATGTCCGCAATCAGTTGAAACGCATGTGTCAAACCGTCGATATGCGCATCGGCTTGCTCGATCGACCAGGTCTCGGCAGTGTAGCGCCAGACCGCGTCCAGATCCTCGAGAGCCTTTGGCGCAAGCCGATAGCACATCGGCCTATTTGACGACATGCCGCTCGCGCATCTGCAGTTTGAAGGCAGTCGCATCGAACGGCTGTGGCTCGCCGCTTTCGATGCCCTCTGTGATGGCGACCTGCAGCGCCTCGATCGCCTGCCGCCGCTCCTGATCCATCCGGATCAGGTCGCGGACATAATCGCTTGCATTGCTGTAGCGGCCGCCGCCAACCTGTCGCTCGACCCACGCCTTCATCGGATCGGGAAGTGATACATTCATGGTTGCCATCGGTATCCCTCCTTTTCGCCAAGGTACGAGATATGCCAAAGATTGTCAAAATATATGGAAATGTTTGCCATACGAGCGCCCCACGGATGAAGCTCCCTCAGAAAGCCGACGGCAGCCTCAAGCCCCCTCGACCACCGAAAAGCCCTCGAACTTGGGCGGCCCCATGTACATGGCGCGGTTGTCGCCGGCATTCTTGTGCGCTTGGCGGAAGTTTTCCGACTTGGTCCAGGCGACGAAGTCGTCCTTCGTCGCCCAGATGGTGTGCGAGGCGAAGAGCGTATAGCCGTCCTCCGCCACGGTATCGCCACGCAGAAGCTTGAACTCCTTGAAGCCCGGCATCTCCGCAAGGCTCGTCTCCCGGTTCTTCCAGACGTTTTCGAAGGCCTCTTCGTGGCCGGCGACGATCCTGAAGCGGTTCATGGCGATAAACATCGGCGGGCGAACTCCTCAGGCGCGATCCTTGTGACGCTCGCAGGGAGCGCGTGTCGGGAATGCTATGATATTGTCGCCGCCGCCTTCAAGCGCCTTGCCGGCGGATTCGGCATCCTGTGCCGGCGGGCGTGTTTCCCATGCCGGGAATTCGGTCACGTTGGGGTGGCCCGCCTGCAGGCGGGCGCGGCGGGCGAGAAGCTCGTAGAGCTCCGGCACCAGTCCGTCGCCGTTCTGGGCGGCGAGCTTGTGCAGCCCGATCATCATGAAGCCCTCGGGTCTTTCGCTGTTCACTGGATCGGATCTCCCTGGCTGAGGCTTTCGAGGGCGCGCGCAAAGCTCGACTTGCTGCCGTTGCGCAGCGGCACGAAGGCCTTTTCCCACTTCTTGCAGCCCGTCTTCACCCGAAGGCAGGCATCGTGGCTGATACAGTCGATGGGGCAGAAGACGCAGTCGACCGAGGGCAGCACGTTGTCGATGCGCGACACCGCCTCGCGAAGCCCGCCGTCGTGATGGATGAGGTTGGCGCCGTAGGAGCTGGCGATCTGGCGCAGATGCGCCACCTGGCAGTCGCGCCCGCCGACATAGAGGAAGCTACGGCCTTCCAGCGCTGCCTTCGCATTGCCCTCCGCCTGCGCCTCGCGGCCCTTCGCCTGCTGCAGCCTGTGCTTCTCGCGCATTGCCTTCCTCTCCGCTTCGCCGTGACGGCGCTTGATTCGCGTGACTTCGATGGTCCGTTGCGCCTGCGGCCTTGCCGGCTCGGCGGCGACCTCCGCCTTGCGTTCCGGAGACGTTGCGAGGCGCGCCTTTACAAGCGCGAGTTCCCGTTCGAGTTCGGCGATACGCCGGTCCTTTTCGGCCAGCATCGCCGCCAGTGCCGGCGTCGGCCGACGTTCATTCCGTTCAAGCATGCATCCATTCCCGAAAGCCCTCGACGGGCGACGAATGGCGCGACCCTACAAAACTTGATTTTTATAGTAAAGTATAAACATGAGGTTTTTCCTCATATTTTTCGCCGTGCCGGTGCGCCCGGCGGAAAGCCGGGGGTTCGGTTCAGTTGAAAACGATCGGAACGCTGAAGGACCAGGAACTGCGCTCGGCAGCCGGGGGGATCTTCGGAAACGGCGACGCACGCCGGATCGAATCGAGGGCCGCCTTGTCCAGTGCGGCGACGCCGGAACTTCTGGCGACGCGGATGCCGCTGGCGCTGCCGCTCGACGAGACAACGAAACTCACGACGACGCTGCCGCTGTGTCCGCCCGAGACCCGTCGCTTCGACCGGTTGATCTTGCTGCGCACCTTGCCGGGGTAATTGCTGACGGCCGCGTTGCCGGCAGTCGACGCATTGCCCTTCTTCTGGCCGCCCAGCGCAGCGGTCTTCACGTCGGCCGAACCGTCCACCTGGCCGCGGGTCGCCGTCTGCCGGCTCTTGCCCTTCTCGCCGGCCTTCTTCACCGGCTTCTTCCTCTCGACGGGCTTCTCGATCTTCTTTTCAGGCACCGGCTGGATCGCCTCGGCCTGCCGCTCCGGCTCGACCTCCGGCTTGATCTCCGGGATCGGGATCGCCGCCACCTCGACTTCGGCACCGGGCACCTCGAGCGGTTCGACGCTCTCCGGCGCCACGGCCTCCGCATCGACGGGCAGCGACGGGTCGATCGGCAGCGGCTCGATCTCCTGCGGCGTGACCTCAGCGACTTCCGGCGCTACAGGCTGGATCTCTTCGGGCGTGACATCCTCGGGCCGAACCACCTCCTCGGGTGCCCCGGACTCGACCGCCTCGAAGGCACCGCTTCCGAGCATGGCGACTTCGGCCACGACCCCGCCGGCGATCAGCGCCTCGTCCTGTTCCTGCGCCGGGGAAAGCGTCAGGATCGCCGCGGCGCCGGCATGCGCGATCAGCGACACCACCGCCGCCGCGACCCAGACCAGCCTGTTACCAACCATAATCGTACCCGTTCGTCATCGTGTCTCGATCGGGCGTCATGCCCGCCGTAAGGTTAGCCCTCGAACGCCGCCTGCGTGCTGGACCGCGTGACGATGCCCGTCATGCAGGCACCGGCTGCGACGCCCTCGCCCTCGCAGACCGGCGCATCGTTGATCAGCAGCCGCTTGACATTGTCGCAGTTCGTGCCCGGCAGGTCGAACTGCCGCACCTTCGTCTTGCCCTGCGGCAGGTCACGGAAATCGAGCACCACCATGCGCTCCACCGTGCCCTTCGGATTGAAGACGACGAACTCGAAGGACACCTTGCTGAGCGAGGTATCGAGCCTGTTGCCGGCGACGAAGGTGAAGAGGCAGCCCTTCTGCGACGGTGCAAGCGCGTTCAGCTCGACGTCCAGCCCCTTTGCCGGTGCCGGCTCCTGCGCGGATACCGGCAGGCCCACGGCAGCCGCAACGAGGACAGAAAGGAACACGTCGTGGATTTTCATTCTGCAGAACCTCGATCTTGCGGTGAGCGGGAAGCAGTGCGAGATTGTCGCTCGCCACCACTTTAGCGCCGAATGCGACCCAGGCAACATTTAACCTGAGAGTTGGAATCCGGTATTGCGTCCTTAAATAAATATGAATAAGGAAGTCAAGATAGCTCACGCCCTGCGTGAACCACCTGATAGCAATGCCGAATTGCCGGTTTGCCGGGCCTGCCCGGATCATCGGAATTGACAGTCACAATGAATTTACAGGCCAGCCATGACCGAGACGACGCGTCCGACCCCCGCAGATATTCGTGCCTTCCGCGCAGAAAACCCGAAGATGCGCGAGCGTGACATCGCAAGCCAGCTCGGTATTTCGGAAGCCGCGCTGGTGGCGGCCGAGGTCGGCCTGACCGCGATCCGCATCGACGCGGACGCCAATCGCTTCCTCGATCGCTCGGAAGCGCTCGGCGAGGTCATGGCGCTCAGCCGCAACGACAGCGCGGTGCACGAGAAGATCGGCGTCTTCGAAAAGATCAGCACCGGCAGACACGCCTCCATCGTGCTCGGCGAAAACATCGACCTGCGCATCTTCCCGGGCGTATGGGCCCATGGCTTCGCCGTGACGAAGTCGGATGGCACGGACGTGCGCCGCAGCCTCCAGTTCTTCGACAAGGCCGGCGCCGCCGTGCACAAGATCCACCTTCGCCCGGCGTCCAACCTGGAAGCCTACGAGGCGATCGTCGCCGATTTCCGTCTGGACGACCAGTCGCAGGACTTCGTCGAGGATCACAATGCGAAGGCGGTCGAGGAAACCGGCCCCGTCGACGTCGCGGCTCTGCGGGAAAACTGGAGCCAGATGACGGATACGCACCAGTTCTTCGGCATGCTGAAGAAGCTGAAGATCGGTCGACAGGACGCCGTGCGCAGCGTCGGCGAGGACTTCGCGCGCCAGGTCGCGCGCAACGCCGTCGAGCCGATGATGCGGGCCGCCGCCGAACGGCAGACCGACATCATGTGCTTCGTCGCCAACAACGGCATCGTGCAGATCCACACCGGGCCGATCAGCAACATCCAGCCGATGGGCCCCTGGCTCAACGTGATGGACCCGACCTTCCACCTGCATCTCAGAACGGACCACATCGCCGAATGCTGGGTGGTGCGCAAGCCGACGACCGACGGCCATGTCACCTCGCTCGAGGCCTATGGTGCCAAGGGCGAGATGATCATCCAGTTCTTCGGCAAGCGGAAGGAAGGCATGACCGAACTTGCCGAATGGCGCGAGATCCTCGACGGCCTGCCGCGTTCGACCGACAGCGTCGCGGCCTGAGGACGAAACCGAAGGAACAGGACATGAGCAAACGTTTCGATTTCCGTCGCCCCCGTCTCTGGGAGGCGGCGCTGACGGCTTTTGCCCTCGCCACCCCCTTCGTCCTGCCGGTTCTCTCCGGTTCGAACGAAACGCTCATAAGGCCCGCCATAGCGCAGGAAATGCAGAAGATCGACACCTCCCGCCTCGTCAGCATCGGCGGCGCGGTGACCGAGATCGTTTATGCGCTGGGCGAGGAAAAACGGCTCGTCGGCCGCGACAGCACGAGCACCTTCCCGGAACAGGCGAATGCCATTCCGGATGTCGGCTACATGCGTGCGCTGTCGCCGGAAGGGGTCATCGCCCTCAATCCGAGCGCCATTCTCTCGATCGAGGGCAGCGGCCCGCCGGAAGCGCTGGCCGTTCTGAAGAATGCCGGCATTCCCTTCGAGACGGTCCCCGAGGGCTACGACCGGGCAGCCATCGTGAAGAAGATCGAGATCGTCGGCGACGTTCTCGGCGTGCCGGACAAGGCAAAGACGCTTGCCGACAAGGTCGGTGGCGAACTCGACGCGGCAATGGCCGAAACGGCCGGCCGGCCGGCCGGCGAGCGCAAGCGCGTGCTCTTCATCCTGAGCTTCCAGAACGGACGCATCATGGCGGCGGGCAGCCACACTGCGGCAGACGGCATCTTCCGGCTCGCCGGCGTCACCAATGCCACCGACGACGCCTTCTCGGGCTACAAGCCGTTGACGGACGAGGCAGTCATCGCCGCGAAGCCGGACATCATCATGATGATGCGGCGGCCCGGCCACGACAGCGCGGACGCCGAATTGCTCGCGCACCCTGCGGTCGCCTCGACGCCCGCCGGCGCCAACAAGGCGATCCTGCGCATGGACAGCCTGCAGCTTCTGGGCTTCGGCCCGCGCACGGCCTCGGCGATCCGCGAGCTGGCCGCGAATGTCTACGGAACGGTCGGAAATGTCGCTCAGTGAAACGATACGGGGCAGCCGATCGCCTGCGGCGCCTCTCGCCGCGGGCGTCCCGCCGGCCGGCGACCGCGCCGGCGCCGCGCGGGTAACCATCCTCTGCCTCCTTGTCGTGACCGTCCTCGCCTTCCTTCTTTCGATCACCACCGGCGCATCCGACGCCTCGGTTTCGAAGGTCATCGCTTCGCTCTTTTCGTCGGACGGCCATACGGCGCTGACGGCCCGCGACCGGATCATCGTCTTCGATATCCGCCTGCCGCGCTCCGTCCTTGGTCTCCTGATCGGCGCGGCACTCGCGGTATCCGGCGCGGTGATGCAGGGCCTTTTCCGGAACCCCCTGGCGGATCCCGGCCTGATCGGCATCTCCTCCGGCGCAGCGCTCGGCGCCGTGCTCGTCATCGTGCTCGGGTCCGCACTTCCGGTCGGCATCGCAGCGACGCTTGGCGTCTTCGCTCTCCCGGTTGCGGCCTTCGTCGGCGGCCTCATCACCACCATTCTCCTCTATCGGATCGCCACCCGCCACGGGCAGACATCGGTCGCGACGATGCTGCTTGCCGGCATTGCGATCGCCGCGCTGTCGAGTGCGGTCACCGGCATCCTAATCTACATGGCCGACGACAAGCAGCTTCGCGACGTCACGTTCTGGGGTCTGGGTTCGCTCTCGGGATCCACCTGGCCAAAAGTCGTCGCGGCGGCGCCGATCATCCTCGTCTCGCTCGTCGTCACGCCGTTCCTCGCCCGCGGGCTGAATGCGATCACGCTCGGCGAGGCCGCCGCCTTCCACATGGGGGTCAGGGTTCAGACGCTGAAGAACGTGGCAATCGTCAGCGTCGCGGCCGCCGTCGGCGCCTCCGTCGCGGTCAGCGGCGGCATCGGCTTCGTCGGTATCGTCGTGCCGCACCTGCTGCGCCTGGTCATCGGACCGGACAACCGCTACCTGCTGCCCGCCGCGGCGCTGCTCGGCGGCACGCTGCTGATCGCCGCCGACATGGTCGCCCGCACCATCGTCTCGCCCGCCGAACTGCCGATCGGCATCATCACGGCGCTCGCCGGC
>NZ_JAKGBU010000128.1 GCF_021555155.1 Rhizobium alarense | reverse complement strand
GGCGGCGCGCCGCATCGACAGCTATCCGCACGAGCTTTCGGGCGGCCAGCGCCAGCGGGTGATGATCGCCATGGCGCTTGCCAACGAGCCGGACATCCTGATCGCCGACGAGCCGACGACGGCGCTCGACGTGACGATCCAGGCGCAGATCCTCGATCTGCTGAGGTCGCTGCAGCAGCGCTTCGGCATGGCGATCGTCCTCATCACGCACGATCTCGGTATCGTCCGCCACTTCGCCGAGCGCGTCGCCGTGATGCGCCGCGGCGTGGTCGTGGAAGAGGGAGCGACCGCCGACATCTTCGAGCGGCCGCAGTCCGACTACACGAAGATGCTGCTCGCCGCCGAGCCGAGCGGCCGCAAGGCGGCGCCCCGCGACGACGCGCCGATCATCCTCGAAGGCCGCGACGTCGTGGTCGACTACCAGATCGGCGGCGGCCTGTTCAGCGGGCGCCGGTCGCTGTTCCGGGCCGTCAAGGACGTGTCGATCCGGCTCAGGGAGGGCCAGACGATCGGCATCGTCGGCGAATCCGGCTCCGGCAAGTCGACCCTCGGGCGGGCGCTCCTGAAGCTCGTCCCGAGCGCCGGCCACTACCGCTTCGGCACGACCGACATTTCCGGCTTCGGCCGTTCGGAGATGCGGCCGCTCAGGCGCGAGATGCAACTGGTGTTCCAGGATCCCTACGGTTCGCTGTCGCCCCGCCAGACGGTCGGCGAGATCATCACCGAGGGGCTCTATGTGCACGAGCCGTCGCTGTCGCGCGCCGAGCGCGACCGGCGGGCGATCGAGGCGCTGAAGGAGGTCGGGCTCGACCCGGCTGCCCGCAACCGCTATCCGCACGAGTTTTCCGGCGGCCAGCGCCAGCGCATCGCGATCGCCCGCGCGATGATCCTGAAGCCGAAGGTCGTCATCCTCGACGAGCCGACCTCGGCGCTCGACCGCTCCGTGCAGGGCCAGGTGATCGAGCTACTGCGCGGCCTGCAGGCGAGCCACGGTCTCTCCTACATCTTCATCAGCCACGACCTTTCGGTGGTGAAGGCCATGTCGGACTACGTGGTCGTCATGAAGGACGGCAGGATCGTCGAGGAGGGCGAGACCGATGCGATCTTCGAGGCGCCGCGCGAGGCCTATACGCAGACCCTGATCGGCGCCGCCTTCAACATCTGACGCGTGCTGCGCCGGTTCGGCCTCAGTCGACGTCCTTGAGCGCGTCAAGCGGGCCTGTCAGGGCCGTGCGCGGCGCAATCAGCTCCGGCCGGATCAGATGGGTGACAGGTGCTGGGCGCGGCTCCTCCATGACCGCGAAGGCCTTCGCCAGCATGCCTTCGATGTTCTGCCGGATCATGATGACCGGGAAGGGCAGGAAGGAGGCGAAGGGGTCGTAGTCGTAGCAGCCGACCACCATGTCGGAAAAGGTCTCGTGCGGGTGGCCGGCCATGAAGCGCAGGAAGCCCTCGAAATTGATCGACGAATTGACGAAGAGGGCACGGGGCAGACGGCCCGCCTTCTCGTGGAAGGCCTCGAAGGCGGCGCGCGTGTTGTTCGGCGAATAGCCGGTCGTCTGGATGCAGTCGTCCGGGTCGCCGCCGAGCAGGTTCCGCTTCACCGCGCGGAAGCCGCGGATGCGCTCGCGGCTGGCATGGTCGTTGCGGCCGCCGAAGAGATAGAGCTCGCCCGCCTCCAGCGGCCTGTCGGCGGGAAACTGCCGGATGATCGCCTCCGTCAGCATGCGCCCGCCCTCGTAGTTGTCGCTGATCACCGAAGGCACCTTGCTGCCCGGCAGGTCGATATTGATGTGCTTGAGGCCTGCCTTCTCGCAGACCTCGTGCACGCCGTCCGGGTCGGTCGCGCCGCAGATGAAGAGTTCGTCGATCGAATAGGAGATCAGCGTTTCTGCGGTCTCGCGCTCCTGCTGCGGATCGCGGCTGGCGCTGACGACGATCGGGCACTGGCCGCGGGCGCGCACCTGTGCCTCGAAGGTCTGCGCCATCGAGGAGAAATAGCGGTTGTCATGTACCGGCAGGAGCAGCCCGATCAGGCCGGAGCGGGAGCTGCGCAGGCCCTGCGCCTGGCGGTTGGCCGTGTACTGGTGCTTTTCGGCAAGCTCGCGGATCAGCGCCGCCGTCGCCTCCTTGATGCGGCGCTTGCGCCAGGTGCCGTTCAGAACGGCGCTCACGGTCGACGGCGAACTGCCCGACAGCACGGACAGGTCGTAGATCGTCGCCTTCTTTCTACCACCGTTTTTCATGCGAACCCCTCGGTTTTCTCCTTAGTGCCGAATTCGGCGAGGCGAAAGGCATTTGCGCTTGACGAAAGCATAACTCTGACGGATAGTCTTTGCACCATCGATTGTGCAAAAAAGAAATATCGATTGTGCGCCGGTGGTGCCGCTTGAGGAGGCGGCTCGGAAGGGAGGCGGGAATTCACGTTCTTCGCCAGTCACTTGCAACTGGAGGCCGGCGGTCTTCGGCAGGCCCGGTTTTCCCATCACGAAACGATGGAGGAGGAAACGACATGAGGAAATTCGCAGTGGCCGCGCTTGCGGCCTCGCTCTCGCTCGCGACGGCGTTCGGTGCGCTTGCGCAGGAAGCCGGCAAGGTCGGCGTCGTCGTCAAGATCGGCGGCATCCCGTGGTTCAACGCCATGGAAGCCGGCATCAAGGAAAAGGGTGCCGCGCTCGGCATCGACGCCTTCATGATCGGCCCGACGAGTGCCGACCCCGCACTGCAGGTGCGGGCCATCGAGGATCTGATCGCCCAGGGCGTCAAGGTGATCGGCGTCGTGCCGAACGATTCCAAGGTGCTGGAGCCGGTGCTCACCAAGGCGCAGGGGCAGGGCATTATCGTCATCACCCATGAATCGCCCGGCCAGAAGGGCGCCAACTGGAATTTCGAACTCGCGTCCGCCGACGGTTTCGGCGAGGCGCATGCCGAACTGCTGGCGCAGAAGATGGGCGGCAAGGGCAAGTATGCGGTCTTCGTCGGCTCGCTGACCGTGCCGCTGCACAATGCCTGGGCCGATGCGGCGATCGCTTATCTCAAGGAGAAGTATCCGGAGATGGAGCCCGTCGGCGAGCGCTACGGCGTCGCCGAGGACGCGGACAAGAGCCGCTCGACGGCGCTCGACCTGATCTCCGCCAATCCGGACCTCAAGGGCTTCCTCGCCTTCGGCAGCCAGGGCCCGATCGGCGCCGGCCGCGCGGTCGAGGAACGCCGCAAGGTGGGTGAGATCTTCGTGCTCGGGCCGTTCTCGCCGGGCCAGGGCGCCAAGCTCATCAAGTCCGACGCGATCTCCGGCGGCTTCATGTGGAATCCGAAACAGGCCGGCGAAGTCTTCGTGACGCTCGCCGACAAGCTGATGAAGGGCGAGGAGCTGAAGGCCGGCGACGAGATCGAGGGCCTCGGCAAGATCGACCCGAAGGGCAACGACATCATCGTCGACCAGCTCGTGACCATCAACAAGGACACGGTCGACGAACTCGCGGCCATGGGCCTCTGAGGCCTCACGGTTTCTCCCGGACCGCCGGGCCGGCTTCGGCTGGTCCGGTGGACCGCGACCAGCACCGACGGTTCGAAACGGCAGGCACAAGATGGCATCCCCGGCTGGCGGCGCAGGCGTCGAACGACCCCTGCTGTCCCTGAAGAACATCAACATGACCTTCGGCGGCGTGCGCGCGCTGCGCGACGTTTCCTTCGAGGTCCGCCCGGGCGAGGTGCATTGCCTCGCCGGCGAGAACGGCTGCGGCAAGAGCACGCTGATCAAGGTCATCACCGGCGTCTACCGGCCGCAGGACGGCGCCGAGATCCTCTATGACAGCGAGACCTTCACGCATATGTCGCCGGTCCACGCGCAGGCCTCGGGCATCCAGGTGATCTGGCAGGACCTGGCGCTCTTTCCGGAAATGTCGGTCGCCGAGAACATCGCATTCCAGACCGTGCTCGGCCACCGCCCGCGCCTCGTGAACCACAAGGCGATGCGCGCGACGGCCGAACGGGTGCTCGCCCGGCTCGGCGTGACGCTCGACATCGACCTGCCGCTCCGTGAATATGCCATTGCCCAGCGCCAGATCGTGGCGATCGCCCGCGCCCTCGTCGGCGAGGCGAAGATCGTCTTCATGGACGAGCCGACGGCGTCGCTCACCCAGTCGGAAACCGACCATCTGCTGGCGATCGTCCGCAATCTTTCCGCCGCCGGCGTCGCCGTGGTCTTCGTCAGCCACCGGCTCGCCGAGGTCATCGAAATTTCCGACCGCATCACGGTGCTGCGCGATGGCCGGCTCGTCGGCGTCTATCCGGCCGAGGGCATGACCCAGTCGCGCATCACAGAACTGATGACCGGCAAGACCTTCGACCAGTCCGTCCGCGCTGCGTCGCACGCAGCGTCGCCGCCGGTCCTGACCGTCGAGGGATTGACGCGGCGCGGCGAGTTCGAGGATGTCTCCTTCACCGTCCGCCGCGGCGAGACGCTCGGCATCACCGGCCTGCTCGGCGCCGGCCGCACGGAGCTGGCGCTCACCCTCTTCGGCATGCGGCGGCCGGATCGCGGCAGCGTGACGCTCGACGGCAGGCCCGTCCGCTTTGCCTCCAACCGCGAGGCGATCGCCGCCGGCGTCGCCTATCTCTCCGAGGACCGCCTGTCGCTCGGCCTCATCCAGCCGCAGTCGATCGCCGACAACCTCGTCATCGCCTCGATGCGCAGGATCCTCTCCGGCGGCTTCATTGCCGAACGAAAGAAGCGTGATCTCGTGGCGAAATGGATCGCCGATCTCGGCGTGAAGATCGGCCGGCAGGAGGACGCGATCTCGACGCTGTCGGGCGGCAACCAGCAGCGCGTCGCCATCGCCAAGTGGCTTGCGACCGACCCGAAGCTGCTGATCCTCGACGCGCCGACCGTCGGCGTCGACGTCGGGGCGCGGGCCGGCATCTTCGACATCGTGGCGCGGCTCGCCGAAAGCGGCCTCGCCATCATCCTCATCTCCGACGAGGTGCCGGAGGTCTATTTCAACGCCGACCGCGTGCTGCACATGGCGCAGGGCCGTATCGCGGGCGAATACGATCCACGCCGGACCGCGCTGAAGGACATGGAGGCGGCGGTCTATGCGTAAGCTCCTTCACACCCAGGCAACGGAACTCTGCCTGCTCGGCGTCATCGTGTTCATCTGCCTCTTCCTGTCCCTCGCGACGCCGCGCTTCTTCACGCTCGGCAACGCCTTCGACCTGCTCAACATCAGCTCGGTCAACATCATCTTCGCCGTCGGCCTGCTCGTCGTGCTGATCGCCGGCGGCATCGACATCTCGTTTGCCGTCGCCGCCTCGGTGGTGCAATACGTGGCCGCACTGATCCTCGGCCAGATCGGCGGCGGCGGATGGGTGAGCGGTCTTCTCATCGCAGGTAGCCTCGGCGTGCTGCTCGGCGCCTTCAACGCCTTCCTGATCCACCGGTTCAGGATCATCTCGATCGTCGTGACGATCGCCACCTTCAACATCTATTTCGGGCTCCTGATGTTCTTCACGCGCGGCGTGTCGATCTACGACCTGCCTGCCTGGTGGACGGACCGCGTCATCCTCTACGAACGCGAGATGGCGGACGGGAGCTGGGCGGAGATCCGCCTGCCGGTCCTCGTCATGGCGCTCTGCGTCTTCGCCACCTGGTTCCTGATCCGCCATACGACGACCGGCCGCCAGCTCTATGCCTTCGGCGACAATCCGGAAGGCGCGCGGCGCTTCGGCATTTCGATCGGCGCCATGCAGTTCATCGCCTTCGGCTGGCTCGGCCTGATGGCCGGCATCGGCGGCCTCATCCAGGCGCATTACGCGCAGGAGGTGGTGCCCAACGCGCTCTACGGCCGCGAACTCGACGTGCTCGCCGCCGTCGTGCTCGGCGGGGCGCGGCTCGGCGGCGGCAAGGGCTCGGTTCTCGGCTGCGTGCTCGGCGTTCTGCTGATCTCCATCACGCAGAACGGCCTCAACCTGATGGGCGTGTCACCCTTCGCCTTCCGCATGATCGTCGGTGCGGTCATCCTTGTCGCCATCACGCTCTCCAACGCGAATATCGCGAAGCTGCTGCCGTCCCTGAAGACCGACGGGAGGCGCGGATGATCGGCATCGCCCGCCGCCTGCGCGATCTCGTCGGCCCCGAAATGGCCGGTCCCGTCGCTGCCTTCGTCGCGGTCATGGTCGTCTTCGGCGTCGTCTCGCCGCAGTTCCTGTCGCAGGCGACCTTCGGTTCCGTCGCCTTCCAGCTTCCGGAGCTCGGCCTGCTGACGCTCGCCATGCTGCTGCCGATCCTCACCGGCGGCCTCAACCTCGCGATCACCTTTACGGCCAACATCGCCGGGCTCACCGTCGCCTGGACGCTGCAGGCTTATGGCGGCATCGACGCCGGGTCGGGCGCCTTCCTGCTCGGCGTGGTGCTGGCGCTCGCCGCCGGCGCGGCGAGCGGTGTCGTGATGGGCCTCGTCATCGCCTATACCAGGGCGCATCCGATCCTCGTCTCGCTGTCGATGATGATCTTCCTGCGCGGCCTCGGCGAGTTCCTGACGCGCGGCGGCGACGTCTCCGGCTTTCCCGATTATCTGCGCCCCATCGGGCACGGCTCGGTGGCCGGCATCCCTCTGCCGCTTGTCATCTTCATCGTCTGCGTGGCGCTCTGGCACCTGCTCCTGTCGCGCACCAGGCTCGGCTTCAACACCTACATGATCGGCTCGAACATCGAGGCGGCACGCTATTCCGGCGTCAACACGCGTAGGGTCATCGTGCTCGTCTACACGCTGTCGGGCGCGATGTGCGCCGTCGCCGGCATCATCATGCTCGCCCGCTTCAACTCGGTGCGCGTCGGCCACGGCGAGTCCTACCTGCTGATCACCGTGCTCGCCTGCTTCCTCGGTGGCGTGAACCCGTTCGGCGGCTTCGGCCGCGTCCTGCCCGTCTTCGTGGCGCTGGTCGTGCTGCAGCTCCTCTCCTCCGGTCTCAATCTTCTCGGCGCCAACCAGCATCTGGCGACGGCCGTCTGGGGCATCCTGCTCGTCGGCATCATGATGCTGCGCTGGCTTGCCGGCCAGTTCAAAATCGTTCTCCGCAGAAAGGAATAGGCAATGCGAGGTTTCGGCGTACACACCAGCATGTGGACCATGAACTGGGACCGGGCGGGCGCGGAAAAGGCGATCGCCGCCGCCGTCTCCTACAAGATGGACTTCATCGAGATCGCGCTGCTCAACGCGCCGGCCGTCGACGCGGCGCACACGCGGGCGCTGCTCGAAAAGCACAGCCTGCCGGCCGTCTGCTCTCTCGGTTTGCCGGAGCATGCCTGGGCCTCCGTTCGCCCCGATGCGGCGATCGAGCACCTGAAGGTGGCAATCGACAAGACGGCGGAGATGGGCGCGCTGGCGCTTTCCGGCGTCATTTTCGGCGGCATCGGCGAGCGCACCGGCGTACCGCCGACCGAGAAGGAATATGACAACATCGCCTATGCCCTGACGGCGGCCGCCAGGCATGCCAAGGCGCACGGCATCGAGCTCGGCGTGGAGGCGGTCAACCGCTACGAGAACCATCTGATCAACACCGGCAGGCAGGCCGTCGAGATGATCGAGCGCGTCGGCGCCGACAACATCTTCGTGCATCTCGACACCTATCACATGAACATCGAGGAGAAGGGTGCCGTGAACGGCATCCTCGATGCGCGGGATCATCTCAAATACATCCACCTGTCGGAAAGCGACCGCGGCACGCCCGGCTACGGCAACTGCCCGTGGGACGCGATCTACGGCGCGCTCGCGGCGATCGGCTTCAAGGGCGGGCTTGCCATGGAAAGCTTCATCAACATGCCGCCGGAAGTGGCCTACGGCCTCGCCGTCTGGCGGCCCGTCGCGAAGGACGAGGCGGAGGTCATGGGCAACGGCCTGCCGTTCCTGCGCAACAAGGCGCGGCAATACGGCCTCATCTGAGGCCGCGCCGGAAGGGCAGGGGCACATGGCGCATCCGCGGGAAGGGGGAGAGGACCGGATGACGGTCGCGGTGCTCGATGTCGGCAAGACCAACGTCAGGCTGAACGCGCTGACGGCCGGCGGCCACCTTGTCGAGACGCTGAGCGTGCCCAATCCGGTCCGCCCCGCGCCGCCCTGGCGCCATCACGATCTGGCCGCGCTGCGCGGCTGGGTCCTCGACGGGCTGGCGGCCCTCTCCCGCCGCCACCCGCTCGAGGCCTTCGTCTCCTCCGGCCACGGCTCCGGCGGTGTGCTCGTCTCGGTCGATCCCGATGCCGGCGACGGCGCGGCGCTGCCGATGATCGACTACGAGCAGCCGCTGCCCGACGACGTGCGGCGCGACTACGCGCCGCTCTCCGGTTCCTTCCTCGACCGCGGCAGCGCGCTGATGCATGCCGCGACCCACCAGGCGCGGCAGATGTTCTGGATGGAGCGGGCGGAACCGCGGCGGTTCGCAAATGCCCGCTGGTTTCTCGGCGTGCCGCAATACTGGGCCTGGGTCCTGACCGGGAACGCCGTTTCCGAGGCGACGATCCTCGGCGCCCAGTCGCATCTCTGGAATGTCGCCGAGCAGCGCTTCTCGCCGATCGTCGGCGCGCGCGGCTGGACGCATCTGCTGCCGCCTTTCGCCAAGGCGTGGGAGACGGTCGGCACCATCCGCCCCGAGCTCGCCGAGCGCCACGGCCTGCCGCGCATGCGGGTGCTGGCCGGCGGCCATGACAGCAGCCTCAACTGCTACCGCTACCAGGCGGCGGGGCTTTCAAATTTCGCGGTCGTCTCGACCGGCACCTGGATCGTCGGCCTTTCCGACGTCACACCGGTGGAACGGCTCGACGAACATCGCGGCATGACGCTGAACAGCGACGTCTTCGGCCGGCCGCTCGGCGGCGCGCTGGCGATGGGCGGCCGCGAATTCACCGCGATTGGCGGACCGGACGCGCCCGACGCTCCGGTCACGCCGGAAACGGTCCTGCGGCTCGTCGCGCGGGGCACGATGGCGCTTCCCTCCTTCGGCGACGACGACGGCTTCTTCCCCGGCAGCGCCGGCCGCGGCCGGATCGAAGGGCCGGCACCGGCGGACGCCGCGGAACGCAAGGCGCTGGCGCTCGTCACCTGCGCCCTGCTGACGGCCGAATGCCTCGATGCGCTCGGCGGCAGCGGCACGGTCGTGCTCGACGGCAGCTTCCTGCGCGACCCGCTCTATGTGCGGCTGGTCGCGGCGC
>NZ_JAKGBU010000127.1 GCF_021555155.1 Rhizobium alarense | reverse complement strand
AAAACCAGGAGGAGCCGGTCCTGATCGACAACCGCCAGCAGGTGCTCGACCCGATGACCTCCTACCAGATCACCTCGATGATGGAGGGCGTCGTGACGCGCGGCACGGCGGCCGGCAAGATCAAGCTCGACCGTCCGACGGCCGGCAAGACCGGAACGACGAACGACGAGAAGGATGCCTGGTTCATCGGCTACACGCCGGATCTCGTCGCGGGCCTCTATCTCGGCTTCGACAACCCGGCGCCGCTCGGCCGCGGCGCCACCGGCGGCTCGCTCGCCGCCCCGATCTTCAACGAGTTCATGCTGGCGGCCCTCGACGGGACGCGCCCGTCGAAATTCATCGTGCCGGAGGGCATGAACTTCATCGCCGTCAACCGCAAGACGGGCATGCAGGCGACCGAGGGCGCGCCGGATACGATCATGGAAGCCTTCAAGCCGGGCACCGGCCCTGCCGACGTGTTCTCGGTCATCGGTGCGGAGAGCTTCATGGAGCCCGAGGAGATCCTGCGCAGCTCGCCGCAGGCGAACCAGGCCGTCACGGGCGGCACCGGCGGACTCTTTTAGACAGCCCCGATCCTCGGCCGCAAACGAAGGCAGGCGCAGGCCTGCCTTCTTTACTTCGGTCCCCCCATTGACTATGGACGGGGCCGTTTCCCACCCACCAGAAGCAAAGCAGGACAATGCGCGCGGAAATCGAGAATGTCGTCGACGAAATCAAGCAGGCCATAAGCCTGCTGAGGAGGCATCTTTGACTGGGACCAGGCGATAAGACGACTGGACTGGTTGAACAACAAGGCCGAGGACCCGAATCTCTGGAACGATGCCGGCGAGGCGCAGAAGCTCATGCGCGAACGCCAGCAGCTCGACGAGGGCGTCAACGGTGTCCGGGCGATCGAACGGCAGCTCAAGGACAATGTCGAGCTCATCGAGCTCGGCGAGGAGGAGGGCGACGAGGCGATCGTCAAGGATGCCGAGGAGACGCTGAAGACGCTGCGCACCGAGGCCAACCGCAAGCAGGTCGAGGCCATGCTGTCCGGTGAGGCCGACACCAACGACAGCTATCTCGAAGTGCATTCGGGCGCCGGCGGCACCGAGAGCCAGGACTGGGCGAACATGCTTCTGCGCATGTATACGCGCTGGGCCGAACGCGCCGGCTACAAGGTCGAGCTGCTCGAGGTCCATGACGGCGAAGAGGCGGGCATCAAGTCCGCGACCATCCTCGTCAAGGGCCACAACGCCTATGGCTGGCTGAAGACCGAATCGGGCGTGCATCGCCTCGTGCGCATCTCGCCCTATGACAGCAATGCGCGGCGCCACACCTCCTTCTCGTCGGTCTGGGTCTATCCCGTCGTCGACGATTCGATCCAGATCGACATCAACGAGAGCGACTGCCGCATCGACACCTACCGCTCGTCCGGCGCCGGCGGACAGCACGTCAACACGACCGATTCGGCGGTGCGCATCACGCACATGCCGTCGGGCATCGTCGTGCAGTGCCAGCAGGAGCGCTCGCAGCACAAGAACCGCGCCAAGGCCTGGGACATGCTGCGCGCCCGCCTTTACGAGGCGGAGCTGAAGAAGCGCGAGGAGGCGGCGAATGCCGAGGCCGCGTCGAAGACCGAAATCGGCTGGGGCCACCAGATCCGCTCCTACGTGCTGCAGCCTTACCAGCTCGTGAAGGATCTGCGCACCGGCGTCGAAAGCACGGCGCCTTCGGACGTGCTCGACGGCGCGCTCGACCCCTTCATGGAGGCGGCTCTGGCGCATCGCGTCAGCGGCGGCGCCGACAAGGCGGTGGAAGACATCGCCTGATCTCCGGCGAACCGGACAATGCAACGGGCGCTTCGGCGCCCGTTTTTCTCTGTTCCGTCAGTTCGTCGCCTTCTCGACCCGGATGTCGCCGAGGTCGTCGATCAGCACCGTCCAGCTCTCCGGCTCGACCGCCTGCGGATCGGTCTTCAGATAGACGGTGATGAAAAGACCCGGCTGGGCCGTGATGCCCGTCGAGGTCTCCGGCCGCATGTCCGTCACATAGGGCCTGAGGGCCGTGAACTCCTCGAGCTCGGTGGACGAGACGATTTTCGGCCCGCCCGCCGTCGCCTCGATCTGCTGGAGATGGATCGTCGCCGTGCCGTCCGCCTGACGCAGCGCGAAGAGCTTGTAGTAGCCGCGGCGCGGTGCGGCGGCCTGCGCCTCGTCCGTTGCCGGCGTCGCGTCGCCCGCCGCCGCTGCGGCATCGGCCTGCGTCTCCGCCGCATGCTCCCAGTAGCCCGAGCTGACGACAAAGGTCACCTCCGGCGGCACGGGCGACGGGTCTTCCTGTGCGCCGGCCGCAAGCGGCAGCGCGAGAGCGAGAGCGAGAAGAACGGACGCGAGCAGGCGGAAGGGGTGCATTTCGGGTCTCCGTCGGCGTGGCGGTGCAGGGTTGCCCGACCGGTCTTCCGGCGTCAATACTCGAATTGTTCGGCAAGAATGCGTTCCGACCACGAATGGTCCGGGTCGGTCAGCAGGCGGGCGGTGACTTCCTGCGATTCGGCGATATCGACGGCGACGACCGACTTGACCTCGGTATAGTCGGCGACGGCGTTCACCGGCCGCTTGCCGGGCTCCAGGATCTCGATGCGGACCTTCGCGTGGTTCGGCAGCAGCGCGCCGCGCCAGCGCCGCGGCCGGAAGGGGCTGACGGGTGTCAGCGCCAGAAGCTGCGCCTCGAGCGGCAGGATCGGTCCGTGGGCGGAGAGATTGTAGGCGGTGGAGCCGGCGGGTGTCGCGAGCAGGAGGCCGTCGCAGATCAGTTCGTCGAGCCGCACGCGCCCGTCGACCGAAACCCTGAGCTTGGCTGCCTGGTAGGATTGGCGGAAGAGATAGACCTCGTTGATCGCCAGCGCCTTGCGGTGGTTGCCGTCCGTGTCGACCGTCTGCATTTCGAGCGGGCGGAAGGCGTTTTCGACCGCACGCGCGATGCGCTCGCGCAGATCCTCCGTGCCGTAGCGGTTCATGAGAAAGCCGATGGAGCCGCGGTTCATGCCATAGACCCGCTTGCCGGAATTCATCAGGCCGTGCAGCGTCTGCAGCATGAAGCCGTCGCCGCCGAGCGCCACGATGACATCCGCAGCCTCCCGCCCGACATCGCCGTAGAGGGCGACGAGTTCCTGGCGCGCGGCTTCGGCCTCGGGTGCCTGCGAGGCGAGGAAGCAGAGGGAATCGCATCTTCGGGTCATGACGTCGGTCCGGTTGCAGGCGGGATTTCACGGGACAGGCCCCGGCTGCCGCCGCAGTGTTGCATATGTTGCATGCCTGAGCCTGCCGCGCACCACAAAAGCGATGGTCGCCGGGCCTAAAATGCGAAGCGCCGCCGGAGGATAGGTCCGGCGGCGCTTCGGCTTCCCTTCGGGAAATGTCAGGCGGCGCGGCGGGCGGCGGCCTGCGCTTCGTCGCCGAGCTTGAAGCGGGCAAGCAGCGCCCGGAGCTGCTGGCTCTCGCCGCTCAGCGTCTGGCTGGCGGCCGTCGTTTCCTCCACCATGGCGGCGTTCTGCTGGGTCATCTGGTCCATGTGGTTGACCGAGGTGTTGATCTCGTGCAGCGCGGTCGCCTGCTCGCGCGCGGCCGTCGCGATCGAGGCGACGTGGTCGTTGACGCGCTTGACCAGCGTCTCGATCTCGACGAGGGCGCTGCCGGTCGACCGGACGAGCGAAACGCCGGTTTCCACCTCGGAGGCCGAGGCGCCGATCAGGGCCTTGATCTCCTTGGCCGCCGTCGCGGAGCGCTGCGCCAGTTCGCGCACCTCCTGGGCGACGACTGCGAAGCCACGGCCTGCGTCGCCGGCGCGGGCCGCCTCGACGCCGGCATTCAGCGCCAGCAGGTTCGTCTGGAAGGCGATCTCGTCGATCACGCCGATGATCTGGCTGATCTTGCTGGAGGAGTCCTCGATCCGGCCCATCGCGTCGACGGCGCTGCGCACGATTTCGCCGGAACGGGCGGCGCTGTCGGTCGTGTCGCGGACCATGTCGCGCGCCTCGTTGGCGCGCTCGGAGGCGGTGCGCACCGTCGCGGTGATCTCGTCGAGCGCGGCGGCCGTCTCCTCGAGCGCGGCGGCCTGCTGTTCGGTCCGGCGCGAAAGCGCGTTGGCGGCCGAGCTCAGCTCCTCCGAGTTGCCGCTGATCGTGCCGGCGGCAGTGCGCACCTGGTTCATCGTGGCGCGCAGCGTGACCATCGCGCTGTTCACATTGGTCTTGAGCTCGGCGAAGGCGCCCTGGAATTCGCCGTCCATGTGCTGCGTCAGGTCGGCATCGGACAGGGCGGCGACGACCCGGCGCACCTCGTTGACGGCCCGGTCGACGCTTGCGACGAGTTCGTTGACGCTGGCGGCAAAGCGCGCGAGGTCCGGGCTTTCGTAGTCGCGTGCGATACGGCAGGTGAAGTCGCCGGCCACCGCGGCGGCGACCACCGCGCTGATGCTCTGCTGCAGCTCGCTGCTCTGGGCGTTCAGCGTTTCCTCCTGGCGCTTCATGTCGCGCATCTTGAGGCCGTTCATGCGGAACACCTCGACGGCCCGCGCCATCTCGCCGATCTCGTCGCGGCGCTCGACATCTGCGGCATCGCCGTCGAGCGTGCCGTCCGCAAGCCGGCTCATCGTCGCGGTGAGGGTGCGGATCGGCAGCGCGATGCCCCTGCGGGCGACGACGAAGCTGAGCGCGCCGCCGGCGACGATGCAGACGGCAGCCGCCAGGATCTGCAGCGTCATCGCGAGAACCGACTTGTCGAAGGCGGCCGTGCGGGCGGCGGCCAGCGCATCGCCGGAATAGGTGCTGTAGGCCTTGACCGTCGTCGTCACCGTCTTCTGCGCCTCAAGCGCGGTGCCGAGGGCCGCCTGGATGGCGGCGGCGTCGCCGCCGGCAGCAATGGCGACCATGGCGCGAATCTCGGTGAAATAGGCGTCAAGTGCGCCGCGGATCGCCTTGAGGAGCTCGATTTCCGTCGCATCGGCCGCGGCCTCGATCTTCGGCAGGCGGCCCAGCATCTCGGCCGCCCGCTTCTCCGTCTCGGCCGCGAAGTCCTCGGCTTTTTGCGGTGCGGCCGCGAGCTGGTAGGTCATGCGGCTGATCGCGATGATGTCGACCCGCAGGTCCATCGCCTCGCGGGCGACCTCTTCTTTTGTGCCGACATCGGCCATCGCCGCCTTCAGCGCGCCGAGCCCGCTGGCGCCGACGACGGCGATCGTCACGCAGGAAACGCCCATCAGCAGGACGACGAGGCCGACCTTGGAAAGAAGCGAGAGGTTCTTGAACGACATGCGGCTACTCCGGCGTGACGGCCCGATCGGCAACGAAGGGAAGGGGAAGGCATGATGCCAAGGATCCGCGAGGGCGGACCGCGCCAGATCGCGCTCGATGGGCGCTAGCCTAGGAAATCACGATTGACGAATGGTAAAGGCGGAAGGGCGAATTGTGCAGGTGCGAAATGCCGCCGGCATGATGGCGTGAGCCCGAAGCATGGTACGCCCAACGGGACTCGAACCCGTGTTACCGCCGTGAGAGGGCGGCGTCCTGACCGCTAGACGATGGGCGCCCGCCAGGCTGCGCCGACCAAGATAGGACGCCGGACGGCAACCTGCAAGACCCGGGCTGGACAGACATTATATGGTGCCCCCAGAGAGACTCGAACTCCCGACCTACTGATTACAAATCAGCCGCTCTACCAACTGAGCTATAAGGGCATCGGGCAGGGAGTTAGCATATTCCGCCGCGCTGTAAAGCAAAAAGCGACCGGCATGTCAGATCGACCAGTCGGCGGACAGCGGCCGGGGCGGGTCGACGTCGCGGCAGCGCGACATCGATCGCGCCAGGTGCTCCGCCAGGAAATCGATGAGGGCGCGCACGGCCGGCAGCATGCCGTGGCGGGAGGCGAAGGCGGCGTGGATCGTCGATTCGAGCGAGGTCCAGCCGGGCAGAACGGGGACGAGAAGGCCGTTGCGGAAGCCGCGTTCGGCGATGTTGTCCGGCAGCAGCGCGATGCCGATGCCCTCGATCGCCGCCCGTTCGAGGATGCCGAAATCGCTGCAGGCGATGACCGGATGGTGCGCGATGTCCCGCAGCTCGCCCTCGGCGTTCGTCAGGGTCCAGATCGCGCGCACCGGCGCCTCGTGCATCGCGATCGTCGCCATGGTCGACAGGGTGTCGAGCGTCACCGGCGCGTTGTTTTCCAGGAAGGCCGGGCTTGCCGCGAGGTAGGCGCGCGTGCCGCCGAACTTGCGCACGATGACCGCCTGGTCGTTGCTGTAGCTCTCGCGCACCCTCAGCGCGATGTCGAACTGTTCCTCGATCAGGTCGACCGGCCGGTTCGTCATGACGATCGACAGCCGGACGCGCGGATGGCGCTTCAGGAAGACCGGCAGGAGCGCGGCGAGCACCGGCGCGAAGCCCGGCGGCATGGCGACGCGCACCAGGCCGGCCGGTTCGCTCTTCGCCGCCGCCACCACGGCCTGCGCCGCCTCGACGCCGTCGAGCACCGTTTCGCAGCGCTCGTAGAAGGACTGGCCGATCTCGGTGACGCGCAGCTTGCGCGTCGAGCGCTCGATCAGCCGCACGCCGAGCTGTTCCTCCAGATGCGCGACGCGCTTGCTGATCTTGGATTTCGGCACGCCCAGCGCGGTCGCGGCGGCGGTGAAGCCCTTGTGCTTCACGACGGCGGCGTAAAGGGCGAGATCGTTGAGGTCCTGCATGCGCGGCTCCTGCGGTTTCCGCAATTATTGTTTCCATGGGGAAACAGTCAATTGGAAAACATGCCTCTAATCATGAGATTGTTCCCGGATCATATGTTGACCATCGAAACCGCAATCAAGGTCATCTGCCATGAACGTTCTCCATATCGACTCCGGCATCCTCGGAGAGCATTCCGTCTCCCGCCGCCTGACGGCCGCCATCGCAGCCCAGATCAAGGCGGACCATCCGGACGCCGCGATCGTCTACCGCGACCTCGTCGCCAACCCCGTCGCCCACCTGTCGGGCAGCCATCTGATGGCGGCGAATGCCAAGCCGGGCGAACTCGACGCGGTGATCGCCGCCGACGTCGCCGACGGTGCGGCGATCCTCGAGCAGTTCCTCGCTGCCGACACGGTCGTCGTCGGCGCGCCGATGTACAATTTCTCGCTGCCGAGCCAGCTCAAGGCCTGGATCGACCGCATCGCGATCGCCGGCAAGACCTTCCGCTACACCGAAAGCGGACCGGAGGGGCTCGCCAAGGGCAAGAAGGTGATCATCGTCTCCACCCGCGGCGGTCACTACAGCGCCGGCCCCGCGGCCGTGATGGACCACCAAGAGAGCTATCTCTCCACGGTGCTCGGCTTCCTCGGCGTGACCGATATCGAGTTCGTCCGCGCGGAGGGTCTCAACCTCGGCCCCGAATCGAAGCAGACGGCGATTTCCGAGGCCGAGAAGTCGATCGCCGGCCGCGGCGACTGGAAGCTCGCCGGCTGAGGCCGCCGGCCTGCCACAACGACATAGCCGATGCCCGCCGCGGCCGTGCCCGCGCGCGGGCATCGGACATAGACGGCCTCTGTCCGCCATACGGCCCCTTTCTCCGTCGGCGGCGACAATCCGGGCCGCACGCGATGCCGTCGGCGCCGGGCCCTGCGGCGCACGGGGCCACGGCTCGACAAAAGCGAAAAAGGGTCTAGACTTCGCTCATGTACCGGCATCTCTGGACCTTCGCGCTCGCGGCGTTCCTGGCCGTTCCGGCGGACATGCCGTCCGCCGCCGACGGACCATCCGATGCGCGCTGCACCTGCCGCTTCCGCGACGGCAGCAAGCATGAACTCGGCAAGACCCTGTGCATCGACGTCGGCGAGCAGCGTTACCTCGCCCGCTGCGAGATGGTGCTGAACGTCACGAGCTGGCAGAAGCTGCAGGATGGATGCCCGGAGGCGCATGTCCGCGCAGGCGCGCTGTCGCTGCGCTGAGGTTACAGGCCGAGATGCCGGCGGGCCGCATACATGGCGATCGCCGCGGCATTCGAGACATTGAGCGACTTGATGGCGCCCGGCATGTCGAGGCGGGCGAGCGCCTTGCAGGTGGAGCGCGTCTTCTGGCGAAGCCCCTTGCCCTCGGACCCCAGCACCAGCGCGATCCGCCCGCCCTCGAGCGCCTGCTCCAGCGGTGCCGGCCCCTCGGAATCGAGGCCGACGGTCTGGAAGCCGAGCCGGTGCAGCTCCTCGAGCGCGTCGGACAGATTGGTGATCTGGATATAGGGGATCAGTTCCAGCGCGCCGGAGGCGGTCTTCGCCAAAACGCCGGATTCGGTCGGCGAGTGCCGCATCGTGGTGATGAGGGCGCCGGCGCCGAAGGCCACGGCCGAGCGCATGATGGCGCCGACATTGTGCGGGTCGGTCACCTGGTCGAGCACGAGCAGCAGCGGGCTGTCCTTCAGGGCGTCCAGCCGGCGGATCGGCAGCGGACGGGTCTCCAGCATGACGCCCTGGTGGATCGCTTCCGGACCGAGGATCCGGTCGAGGTCGGACGGCTGCACCGTCTCGACGGGGTAGGGCAGGCCGGAAAGCTCACCGAGGCCGAGCCGCTGCGCCGCGTTGAGCGTGACGCTGAGCCTTACGATCGTGCGCTCGGGATTGTCGAGGGCGGCGCGCACCGTATGCAGCCCGTAAAGGTGGACCTGGTCCGGCGCGACGGCCGGCGGTTTCCACGCCTCCGCCGCACGGCGCCGGCGGTCGTCCTTCGGCGTCGGGATCTCGCCCTTGTCGCGCCGCTGGTCGCGATGCGCCCGGCGCAGCTTGGCGTAATGGGTGTCTTTTGCGGACCTGCCGCCGGTGTCGTCTTTGCTCATGCTGCCTTATAGCGCCGGGGAAACGGCGCGCAATCCCGGGCGTCGCGGCGGACGCGGATCGGCTTGTGTTTTTCGCAATTTTTTCCGGACCATCGTGTTGACAGGACGAAACGGGGCGGTCATATACCCGGCGCAGATCGAAGGGCACAGGCTCCTCCGGTCTGACATGCTTGGTCGACTGATCCCGACGGAATGGAGGGATGCCCGAGTGGTTAAAGGGGACGGACTGTAAATCCGTTGCGTAAGCTACGCTGGTTCAAATCCAGCTCCCTCCACCATTCTGCCGGATCGGATCGAACGCCGCGGGTATAGCTCAATGGTAGAGCAGCAGCCTTCCAAGCTGAATACGCGGGTTCGATTCCCGCTACCCGCTCCAGCCTTGCGCATTCTCTTATATAAGAAAACTGCACAAAGCGCTGATTAGTCTCAGAAAAAGATCATTCCTTTCGATCGCGGCCGTCGCCCCGCGCGCCAGGGCGCTGCGCACCCGCGCGGCCGCATTTAAGGCTTGCGCATTGTTTGTGAAAGCCTTAAACGGCTGCCAAACCGGAAGGGCCGGTTCGCCCAACTTTCGTTCACAGGAAGATAACGATGGCAAAAGGTAAGTTTGAGCGCAATAAGCCTCACGTGAACATCGGCACGATCGGTCACGTTGACCACGGCAAGAC
>NZ_JAKGBU010000126.1 GCF_021555155.1 Rhizobium alarense | reverse complement strand
GAACTCGAAGATCGATCCGGCTGCCGAAGCGAGCCAGCTTCCGGACGCCGCGGAATAAGACATGTCGACGCGCGCCGTTCAGGCGCGCGTCGTTCCCGTCCAGCGGATCGTCCGCGGGGCAGGGAAGTGTCGCCGCTTCGCAAAGCGGCACTATCCGTTTCAGGCGACAGTGCGGCACCCGGGTATCGCCGCATTCGTCCGCCAAGATGAGGGCCCAGGCCCACAAAGGAGACAGGCATGAACCAAGAGGTCATGAATCTTTTCAATCCGCAGGTGCCTGCGCAGACCTTCGATTCCATCCGGATTTCGATTGCGTCGCCGGAGAAGATTCTCTCCTGGTCGTACGGCGAGATCAAGAAGCCGGAAACCATCAACTACCGCACGTTCAAGCCCGAGCGTGACGGTCTCTTCTGCGCGCGCATCTTTGGCCCGATCAAGGACTACGAGTGCCTGTGCGGCAAGTACAAGCGCATGAAGTACAAGGGCATCATCTGCGAGAAGTGCGGCGTCGAGGTCACGCTGTCGCGCGTGCGCCGCGAGCGCATGGGCCACATCGAGCTTGCGGCCCCCGTCGCCCACATCTGGTTCCTGAAGTCGCTGCCGTCGCGCATCGCGACGCTGCTCGACATGACGCTGAAGGATGTCGAGCGCGTTCTCTATTTCGAGAACTACATCGTCACCGAGCCGGGCCTGACCGCTCTGAAGGAGAACCAGCTTCTCTCCGAAGAAGAGTACATGATCGCCGTCGACGAATATGGCGAAGACCAGTTCACGGCGATGATCGGTGCGGAAGCCATCTACGAGATGCTCGCCTCGATGAACCTCGAGAAGATCGCCGGCGACCTGCGTTCCGAGATGGCCGACACCACGTCGGATCTCAAGCAGAAGAAGCTGATGAAGCGCCTGAAGATCGTCGAGAACTTCATGGACTCCGGCAACCGTCCGGAATGGATGATCATGAAGGTCGTGCCGGTGATCCCGCCGGACCTGCGTCCGCTGGTGCCGCTCGACGGCGGCCGTTTCGCGACGTCGGACCTCAATGATCTCTACCGCCGCGTCATCAACCGCAACAACCGTCTGAAGCGCCTGATCGAGCTTCGTGCGCCGGGCATCATCATCCGCAACGAGAAGCGCATGCTTCAGGAATCGGTGGATGCACTGTTCGACAACGGCCGTCGCGGCCGCGTCATCACGGGTGCCAACAAGCGCCCGCTGAAGTCGCTCTCCGACATGCTGAAGGGCAAGCAGGGCCGGTTCCGCCAGAACCTGCTCGGCAAGCGCGTCGACTATTCCGGCCGTTCGGTCATCGTGACGGGTCCGGAACTCAAGCTGCACCAGTGCGGCCTGCCGAAGAAGATGGCGCTCGAGCTCTTCAAGCCGTTCATCTATGCCCGCCTCGACGCCAAGGGCTTCTCGTCCACCGTCAAGCAGGCGAAGAAGCTGGTCGAGAAGGAAAAGCCGGAAGTCTGGGATATCCTCGACGAGGTCATCCGCGAGCATCCGGTCCTGCTCAACCGCGCGCCGACGCTGCACCGCCTGGGCATCCAGGCCTTTGAACCGATCCTGGTCGAAGGCAAGGCGATCCAGCTGCATCCGCTCGTCTGCACGGCCTTCAACGCCGACTTCGACGGCGACCAGATGGCCGTCCACGTGCCGCTGTCGCTCGAAGCCCAGCTCGAAGCCCGCGTGCTGATGATGTCGACCAACAACATCCTGCATCCGGCGAACGGCGCACCGATCATCGTGCCGTCGCAGGACATGGTTCTCGGCCTCTACTATCTGTCGATCCTGAACCAGAACGAGCCGGGCGAGGGCATGGCCTTCTCCGACATGGGCGAACTGCACCATGCGCTGGAGACCAAGTCCGTCACGCTGCACGCCAAGATCAAGGGCCGCTTCAAGACGGTCGATGCCGACGGCAAGCCCGTCTCGAAGATTTTCGAGACGACCCCTGGCCGCATGATCATCGGCGAACTGCTGCCGAAGAACCCGAACGTGCCGTTCGACATCTGCAACCAGGAAATGACCAAGAAGAACATCTCCAAGATGATCGACACGGTCTACCGCCATTGCGGCCAGAAGGACACGGTCATCTTCTGCGACCGCATCATGCAGCTCGGCTTCACCCATGCCTGCCGTGCCGGCATCTCGTTCGGCAAGGACGACATGGTGATCCCGGACACCAAGGCGAAGATCGTCGGCGACACCGAATCGCTGGTCAAGGAATACGAGCAGCAGTACAACGACGGCCTGATCACCCAGGGCGAGAAGTACAACAAGGTCGTCGATGCCTGGGGCAAGGCGACCGAGAAGGTCGCGGAAGAAATGATGGCCCGCATCAAGGCCGTCGAGTTCGACCCCGCGACCGGCCGCCAGAAGCCGATGAACTCGATCTACATGATGTCGCATTCGGGCGCCCGCGGTTCTCCGAACCAGATGCGCCAGCTGGGCGGCATGCGCGGCCTGATGGCCAAGCCCTCGGGCGAGATCATCGAGACGCCGATCATCTCGAACTTCAAGGAAGGTCTGACCGTGAACGAGTACTTCAACTCGACGCACGGCGCCCGCAAGGGCCTCGCGGACACCGCCTTGAAGACCGCGAACTCGGGCTACCTGACCCGTCGTCTCGTCGACGTGGCGCAGGATTGCATCGTCACGCATGTCGATTGCGGCACCGACAACGGTCTCACCATGACCGCCATCGTCGATGCCGGTCAGGTCGTGGCGTCGATCGGTTCGCGCGTTCTCGGCCGCACCGCGCTCGACGACATCGATCACCCGGTCACGGGTGAGCGCATCGTCGATGCAGGCCGGATGATCCTCGAGGCCGATGTCGTCGAGATCGAGAAGGCCGGCATCCAGTCGATCCGTATCCGCTCGGCGCTGACCTGCGAAATCCAGACCGGCGTCTGCGGTGTCTGCTACGGTCGCGACCTGGCGCGCGGCACGCCCGTCAACATGGGCGAAGCCGTCGGCGTCATCGCGGCGCAGTCGATCGGCGAGCCAGGCACCCAGCTCACCATGCGAACCTTCCACCTGGGCGGCACGGCGACCGTGGTCGACCAGTCGTTCCTGGAAGCGTCCTATGAGGGCACGGTGCAGATCAAGAACCGCAACATGCTGCGCAACTCCGACGGCAACCTCGTCGCGATGGGCCGCAACATGGCGATCACCATTCTCGACGAGCGTGGTGTCGAACGGTCGTCGCAGCGCGTCGCCTACGGTTCGAAGATCTTCGTCGACGACGGCGACAAGGTGAAGCGCGGCCAGCGTTTCGCCGAGTGGGACCCCTACACCCGTCCGATGATGACGGAAGTGGAAGGTGTCGTGCACTTCGAGGACGTGGTCGACGGCATCTCGGTCCTGGAAGCGACCGACGAGTCCACCGGCATCACCAAGCGTCAGGTCATCGACTGGCGCTCGACGCCGCGCGGTACCGACCTGAAGCCGGCGATCGTCATCAAGGACAAGAACGGCGCGGTGCTGAAGCTCGCCCGCGGCGGCGACGCACGCTTCATGCTCTCGGTCGACGCGATCCTTTCGGTCGAGCCGGGCCAGAAGGTCTCGCAGGGTGACGTTCTTGCCCGTTCGCCGCTGGAAAGCGCCAAGACCAAGGACATCACCGGCGGTCTGCCGCGGGTTGCGGAACTGTTCGAGGCCCGTCGTCCGAAGGACCACGCCGTCATCGCGGAGATCGATGGCACGGTCCGCTTCGGCCGCGACTACAAGAACAAGCGCCGCATCACGATCGAGCCGGCGGAAGACGGTGTCGAGCCGGTCGAGTACCTGATCCCGAAGGGCAAGCCCTTCCATCTTCAGGACGGCGACTACATCGAAAAGGGCGACTACATCCTCGACGGCAACCCGGCGCCGCACGACATCCTGGCGATCAAGGGCGTGGAGGCTCTGGCTTCCTACCTCGTCAACGAGATCCAGGAAGTCTACCGTCTGCAGGGCGTGGTGATCAACGACAAGCACATCGAGGTGATCGTTCGCCAGATGCTGCAGAAGGTCGAGATCACCGATGCGGGTGATTCCACCTACATCGTCGGCGACAATGTCGACCGGATCGAACTGGAAGACGTCAACGACCACCTGATCGAGGAAGGCAAGAAGCCGGCGAGCGGAGAGCCCGTTCTGCTCGGCATCACCAAGGCGTCGCTGCAGACCCCGTCCTTCATCTCGGCCGCGTCCTTCCAGGAGACCACCAAGGTCCTCACGGAAGCCGCGATCGCCGGCAAGACGGACGGCCTGCAGGGCCTCAAGGAGAACGTCATCGTCGGCCGCCTCATCCCGGCCGGCACCGGCGGCACCATGACGCAGATCCGCCGCATCGCGACGGCACGCGACGAGATGATCCTCGACGAGCGCCGCAAGTCGACCGGCGCAGGCGCCGCCACCCCGATGCTGGCGGACCTCGCCGGCGCCGAAGGCGCTGCGGCCGAATAAGGTCGCGGTGCATCAGCTCGCAATCACGACAAGGCCGCCCGGAGCGATCCGGGCGGCCTTGTCGTTGCGGCCAGCACCGCCGTCTCTGGACATCGCTAGTCTCTTGCGCCACTCTCGTTGCTCAATGAGAGGTTGAAATATGGGCGACTTTAGCGTCAAGGCTTTTGTCGAGAACATCCGCCAGCATGGCTGGTCGAAAGCCACCGTGTCCTTGTCCTTGCTTCTGGCATTTGCCGTGCTGGACAGTTTTACAGGCAAGATAGTCCCAACGGTCGTGCAGCGGGTCGAAAACTATCTCGATCCCTCGACCGTGACCCTCAAGTTCGCCGACAAAGTTGCCATTGCCGACGGCGGAATCTATCTGCGAACGGCGACCTCCGAACCGGAGCCCGAGGGAACCTCGACTTACACCGTCGTGTCATCGACGGATGTGGTCGTTCATGCGCTTCCCGGAAGCTACATTCTTACGGTTCGTCGACTGAACCGCGGACGGACCGAAACGGCAAGCGATGTGGTGCGCTTCGAAAAGCCCGGCGATGAAGTGAAGGTCGAGATCGCGGCCGACGACTGGCTGTCCGAAGAGGACGAGCAAATCCCCGGTGTCGCCGCTGACGGCACGAATGGCGGCAGCGGCAATCAGGTCTTGCGCGGGACGCGATGGACCACGACGTCCGAGGACTATGCCGTCCTGGCGGATATCGCCGACCGGCGCCTGCGCCTCACGCTGGCATCGGCACTGGTCGAAGTTGGGGTCGAGGAAAATGCCGACAAGGGACGACTTGCCGACTATTGGAAAACAGTCGAAAGCTGGCCGACCTCCACGGACGGCGTGCCGTGGGGAGGCGTGTTTTTAAGCTGGGTGGTGACGAGCGCCGGTTTCGAGCCGCCAAAGGCGGCACCATCCTTTCTCGCTTGGCAGGAATGGGGCAGGGCGGTCCCGCCGGCGGATGCAGGGCCCGGCATGTTGGCGATCTTTCAACGCGATGGCGTGCCGGAATCCCGAAGCCGCCTTATGATCGGTGTGATCCTCAGGGTGCAGCCGGAGTGCATCGAGATCGTTGGCGGCAACGTCGCCGATCGCGTGGCAATTACCTGTATAGAGGGTCGTGCTGACATAAAGGCGCCGGATTAGCTTTCCTTGCACGACCGCGCCACGGCCGCCGGCGCGGTCGTCGCACAGGCGATGCTCCCGTCACGCAAACCGGATGATCGCGACCTCGCCTTCCAGCGCGCCCTGGTAGGCGGACGCGTGCGGTTCCTCGTGGGGGGCGTCGGTGAGCGTGCCGATCTGGTCGAGATCGGCTTCGAGAAAACCTTCCTCGGTCAGCGCGTTCAGCGCCTCGCGAACGGCGGTGTCGTCGTCGGGCGCCGACAGCATGACGTGAATGTCGACGCCCGCGCGGTCGCCTTCGCGTTCATAGGCCTTGCCGATGATGATGAAGACCATCGCGTCCTCGGTGTCATTGTCGTTGTCGGGGGTAAGGGACATGGCGTATCCTTGGAACTGTCGGGCAATTGTCCGGTCTATAGGCGCTTTGCTCAGGTTGCCCTACGGACAAATCCGGGTGGATTGTCGCATCCGCCGACTCGGCGCTCGGCGGGAATCACATTTCCGGGCGCAGGGCAGGGCGATTCTCGGAAGAGCCGTCATTAAGACTCTTTTCATCTCTCTTTCTTTCTCCTGCCGTCGATCGGTCGCTTCAGGCGCCCCCGAGAGCCCCGCGATTGCTGCATTCCAGCCATTCCGCGCGGAGATTATTTGCCGCCGCCCCTTGACGGACAGGGCTTTAGTCAGTAGACCGCACGCCATCAGAGCCTATGTGAGGCTGGCTGGTTCGGAACGACTCGTTCTGGAGTTCGCCTCAAACAGGGTTCGAACGCACGTCGAAGAATGAATGCTGCACGCAAGACGCGGGGCAAACTGCGTCCTCTGCCTTGTCGGGGCCATCTGCCTGAAAAGCGGATCGGCCTTGTTTTGCGCATGATGATGAGCGTGTGGCCATGCCGGAAACGGCGAAATCCGCCCGCAAGGGTAACGAGACAAGATTTGCAAGGGATGGTTATATGCCTACCGTAAACCAGCTGATCCGCAAGCCGCGTCAGGCACAGGTCAAGCGCAACAAGGTTCCTGCCCTGCAGGAGAACCCCCAGAAGCGCGGCGTTTGCACCCGCGTCTACACGACGACCCCGAAGAAGCCGAACTCGGCTCTGCGTAAGGTCGCCAAGATCCGCCTGACCAATGGCTTCGAAGTCATCGGCTACATTCCGGGCGAAGGCCACAACCTGCAGGAGCACTCCGTCGTCATGATCCGTGGCGGCCGCGTGAAGGACTTGCCGGGCGTGCGCTATCACATCATCCGCGGCGTTCTCGACACCCAGGGCGTCAAGAACCGCAAGCAGCGCCGTTCGAAGTACGGTGCGAAGCGTCCGAAGTAACACAGCAACCGGCGCCATTTCGCCGGTCAGATCATTTCCAAGTTGAGAGACGAAAAGTATGTCCCGTCGCCATAGAGCAGAAAAGCGCGAGATCAATCCGGACCCGAAGTTCGGCGATCTCGTCGTCACCAAGTTCATGAACGCCATCATGCTGGACGGCAAGAAGTCCGTCGCCGAAACGATCGTTTACGGCGCCTTCGATGTCGTGCATGGCAAGTCCAAGCAGGACCCGGTGACGGTGTTCCATTCCGCTCTCGACAACGTCGCGCCGCATGTCGAAGTCCGGTCGCGCCGCGTCGGCGGTGCAACCTACCAGGTCCCGGTCGACGTCCGCCCGGAGCGCCGCCAGGCCCTCGCCATCCGCTGGCTGATCGCCGCTGCCCGCAAGCGTAACGAAACGACCATGGTCGAGCGCCTTTCCGGCGAACTCATGGACGCAGCGAACAACCGCGGCAGCGCCGTCAAGAAGCGCGAAGACACGCACAAGATGGCCGACGCCAACCGCGCCTTCTCGCACTACCGCTGGTAACCGAAACTAGACGTCTCGAAAGGAGTCCGAAATGGCTCGCGAATACAAAATCGAAGACTACCGAAATTTCGGTATCATGGCGCATATCGACGCCGGCAAGACCACGACGACCGAGCGCATCCTCTACTATACCGGCAAGTCCCACAAGATCGGCGAAGTCCATGACGGCGCCGCGACGATGGACTGGATGGAGCAGGAGCAGGAGCGCGGCATCACCATCACGTCCGCTGCCACCACGACCTTCTGGAAGGGCCGTGACGGCAAGATGCGCCGCTTCAACATCATCGACACTCCCGGCCACGTCGACTTCACCATCGAAGTCGAGCGTTCGCTGCGCGTTCTCGACGGCGCCATCGCGCTGCTCGATGCGAATGCCGGCGTTGAGCCGCAGACCGAGACCGTCTGGCGCCAGGCCGAGAAGTATCATGTTCCGCGCATGATCTTCTGCAACAAGATGGACAAGACCGGCGCGGACTTCTACCGCTCCGTCTCGATGATCAAGTCGCGCCTCGGTGCGATCCCGGTCGTCATGCAGCTGCCGATCGGCGCTGAAAGCGACTTCAAGGGCGTCGTCGACCTGATCGAGATGAACGCTCTCATCTGGCGCGACGAATCGCTCGGCGCCCAGTGGGACGTCGTCGAAATTCCGGAAGACATGAAGGCCCAGGCCGAAGAGTATCGCGAGAAGCTGATCGAGACGGTCGTCGAGATCGACGAAGCGGCAACCGAAGCCTATCTCGAAGGCAACCTTCCCGACAACGACCAGATCCGTGCGCTTGTGCGCCGCGGTACGATCGACGTGAAGTTCCACCCGATGTTCTGCGGCACGGCCTTCAAGAACAAGGGCGTTCAGCCGCTGCTCGACGCTGTCGTCGACTACCTGCCGTCGCCGCTCGACATTCCGGCGATCAAGGGCATCGACGTCAAGACCGAAGGCGAAATCGAGCGTCACGCCGATGACGCCGAGCCGCTCTCGATGCTCGCCTTCAAGATCATGAACGACCCCTTCGTCGGTTCGCTGACCTTCGCCCGCATCTATTCCGGCAAGCTCGAAAAGGGCACGTCGGTCATGAACACGGTCAAGGAAAAGCGTGAGCGCGTCGGCCGCATGCTGCAGATGCACTCGAACTCCCGCGAAGACATCGAAGAAGCCTTTGCAGGCGACATCGTCGCTCTCGCCGGCCTCAAGGAAACCACGACGGGCGACACGCTCTGCGATCCGCTGAAGCCGGTCATCCTCGAGCGCATGGAATTCCCCGAGCCGGTCATCCAGATCGCGATCGAGCCGAAGTCCAAGGGCGACCAGGAAAAGATGGGCCTTGCGCTCAACCGCCTGGCAGCCGAAGACCCGTCCTTCCGCGTCAAGACCGACGAGGAATCCGGCCAGACGATCATCGCCGGCATGGGCGAACTCCACCTCGACATCCTGGTGGACCGCATGCGCCGCGAGTTCAAGGTCGAGGCCAATGTCGGTGCGCCGCAGGTTGCCTATCGTGAGACGATCACGAAGACCTGCGAAGAGGACTACACCCACAAGAAGCAGACCGGCGGTACCGGCCAGTTCGCCCGCGTCAAGATCATCTTCGAACCGAACCCGGAAGGCGAAGACTTCAAGTTCGAATCGAAGATCGTCGGCGGCGCGGTTCCGAAGGAATACATCCCGGGTGTCCAGAAGGGCATCGAGAGCGTTCTCTCCTCCGGTCCGCTGGCTGGCTTCCCGATGCTCGGCGTCAAGGCGACGCTGATCGACGGTGCCTTCCACGACGTCGACTCGTCGGTTCTCGCCTTCGAAATCGCGTCCCGTGCCTGCTTCCGCGAAGCCGCCCGCAAGGCCGGTGCGCAGCTTCTCGAGCCGATGATGAAGGTCGAGGTCGTGACGCCGGAAGACTATGTCGGCGACGTGATCGGCGACCTGAACTCCCGTCGCGGCCAGATCCAGGGCCAGGAGAGCCGTGGCGTCGCCGTCGTGATCGCGGCCAACGTCCCGCTCGCGAACATGTTCAAATACGTCGACAACCTGCGCTCCATGTCCCAGGGCCGCGCGCAGTACACGATGACGTTCGACCACTATGCGCCGGTTCCTTCGAACGTGGCGCAGGAAATCCAGGCGAAGTATTCCGGTCAGAAGTGACCGGAATACCAGGTTCCGAAACAGAATTGAGACATTCCCCGCAAGGGGACAGAGAACGGAGAGCCGGAAATGGCAAAAGGTAAGTTTGAGCGCAATAAGCCTCACGTGAACATCGGCACGATCGGTCACGTTGACCACGGCAAGAC
>NZ_JAKGBU010000125.1 GCF_021555155.1 Rhizobium alarense | reverse complement strand
AGCGCGATTTGCGCCCGGCGCCGGCATCGTCGCATCGATCGTCGGGTAACCCGGCACAGGCTACAAGGATCGGCCCCGCGGGAAACCTCGGGGTCTTTCGTTTTGGGGGGATCATGCTGTCCGACGAGCAGGGAGCCGAGATCCGTGCCTACCGCCACCGCGTGCGGCGCGACGGCTGCTGGGGCGGCTGCTTCGAAGTGTCCTGCTTCATCGAGCGGCATTTCGGCTGGCGGCGGCGGGACGGCGTCTACCAACTCGCCGACGGCACGCCGGTCTTCAAACATGCGTGGAACGAAACCGTCGACGGAGGCATCCTCGACGGCACGGCCGACCAGTTCGCACAGGGCGAAGACATTGCATGTCACGCGGCAGGCAGCGCCGCGCTGCGGCGCTACCGCGACAGATACAGCCAGGCGCACAACCCTCAACGGACCGCGTGGCTGTCGGGGCAGCCCTATCTCGGCCTGCCCGACCGGGCGTTCTGGCAGCAGCGCTATGAGGCGCGCCGCCTCGGTCCCGGCTGGTGGCTCGACGACAATGCGGACTATCTCCGCTGGCTTCTCAACGGTGCGCGGCTCTATCCGACCTTCGCGGCGAAGGTCGACGAATACCGGTCGCTCGGCTACGGCCTCTGAGGCGATCGGGCCGGCCGGCGCCGGCAAGGGCGGCTGCTGCATTACGCACCGCTTCATAAGGCGGGCCTGATAAATCACCAGAATTGACCAATTTCCAGCCGGGACATTTTCTCATACCATGCGACCACGCTGCCGGCCCCGGGAGGGCGGCGCGTTTGCGGGCCTTCGGGTCGGCGCCGCCTCGATGCGGCGGGCGCCATTGCGGCGCCGGAATCTTGTTCCTGAAGATTGGGAGTCCGATGATGCGTTTCGCCTTGTCGGCGTCTCTGGCGTCGATTTTGTTCCTTGCGGCAACGGCCGCCGTGGTGCGGCCGGCGTCGGCCGAGGACACATCGCTGCTCATCTGGTCGCCGGAGAAGATCTCCGACTACGCCTATCGGCTGCGTGTCGGCGCCGTCTCGCCGCGCGTGTCGGCGCTGAGTGCGGGCGTCGACCTCTCGATCGCCACCTCCTCGACCGGGACCGTCAGCGATCCGACCGAGCCGGCGATCTTCTGGACCGAATACGGAGCGACCGGACCGCGCGGCGTGGAACGTCGCGTGCGGCTCGGCCTGAATGCGCTGACCGGACTGGCCTCCACTGGCATCGGCGTGTCGCGGACCTTCATGGTGACGCCGGCGATTGACGTGGTGAGCGAGCGTGCGCTCGACCTCAGCTACGATCCGGTCCGCGGCTATATCGGCTCGGCCAACGCACGCCAGTCGGGCCGCGTCGCCCTGGTGGGAACCGGCACGTCCTTCGTCGCCAGCGGCGTCACGTCGCTTCGCGAATCGAGCGTCGCGGCGACGCTTGCCGTCGAGCAGAGCCTGTTCGACAGCATGAGCCTGCGTGCCGCGGTCAGCAAGGAGAGCTCCTCCGCGCCCGTCGGCTCGCTCAGCGCCAGCTTCTCGCTGCGGTGGTGAGGGCTCGTATTCGCGGGGGGACATTCTTCGCAAAAATGCGATGAGGCCCCTTGCCAAGCGCGCGACCTCGCCTTAAAGACGCCCTGCCTTCCCCGGTGCGGCGACAAGCCCCTGGCGGAAGGGCGAAGGGGTATAGCTCAGTTGGTAGAGCGGCGGTCTCCAAAACCGCAGGTCGGGGGTTCGAGCCCCTCTGCCCCTGCCAGTCGACCGAACAGCGCGGGGAACCGCGGCGGCGGCGACGGGCGACGGCGGACGATCCGTCCGCCATACATCGAGAAAAGGCCGGTTGCCTCTTGTTAAAAAGGGAATCGGGCTTTATGTAGGGCAAACAGACACGCGGTGCGTGGGGCTGATCATTCAGCTTTACGCGCCGTAATGGCGTGGACATTCAATGGCATCGAAAACGAACCCGTTTACGTTTCTGCAGCAGGTACGCTCCGAGACGGCAAAAGTGACTTGGCCGACGCGGCGCGAGACGATGATCTCCACCGTGATGGTGCTTGTCATGGTCTTCTTCGCAGCGCTCTTCTTCTTTGCGGCTGACCAGCTTATCGCGTGGGTGATCGGTTTCATCCTGAATGTTGGCGCCTGAGGTTGGAGATGAACATGGCTTCGCGTTGGTACATCGTCCACGCCTATTCGAATTTCGAGAAGAAGGTCGCTGAGTCGATCGAGGAGAAGGCCCGCCAGAAGGGGCTCGAACATCTGTTCGAGAAGATTCTGGTGCCGACCGAGAAGGTCGTCGAAGTGCGCCGCGGTCGCAAGGTCGATGCGGAGCGCAAGTTCTTCCCGGGCTACGTGCTGGTGCGGGCCAACCTGACGGACGAGGCCTATCACCTCATCAAGAATACCCCGAAGGTGACGGGTTTCCTCGGTTCCGACAACAAGCCGGTGCCGATTCCGGATTCCGAGGCGGAGCGCATCCTGTCGCAGGTCCAGGACGGCGTCGATCGGCCGAAGCCCTCGGTCTCCTTCGAGATCGGCGAGCAGGTCCGCGTCTCCGACGGGCCGTTCGCCTCGTTCAACGGCACCGTGCAGGATGTCGACGAGGAACGTTCGCGCCTCAAGGTCGAGGTGTCGATCTTCGGCCGCGCGACGCCGGTCGAGCTCGAATACGGCCAGGTCGAGAAGATCTGATCCATTGCGGCGGGCGCCCGGTTCGGGGTGCCGGCCGAAACGAAGTCCCGGCCTGTCGGCCGGGCGCGGGAAATACCCGCATCCGCGTGGGAGGGAAGGGCGCCTTAAGCCGGGCGCCGGGACCGCACCACGCAACCGCAGCCGCCGGCTCCTGACGGGGTCGGCATGAAGGGCCGGGCGACCGGCCGCATCCAGAAAGGCAGAGAGAAATGGCTAAGAAAGTTGCAGGCCAGCTCAAGCTGCAGGTCAAGGCAGGATCGGCGAACCCGTCCCCGCCGATTGGTCCTGCGCTCGGTCAGCGTGGCATTAACATCATGGAATTCTGCAAGGCGTTCAATGCCGCCACGCAGGAAATGGAAAAGGGTATGCCGATCCCGGTCGTCATCACCTATTACCAGGACAAGTCCTTCACCTTCGTCATGAAGCAGCCGCCGGTCAGCTACTTCCTGAAGAAGGAGGCGAAGATCCAGTCCGGCTCGAAGTTGCCTGGCAAGACCAAGGCGGGCTCGATCACCAAGGCTCAGGTCAAGACGATCGCCGAAGCCAAGATGAAGGATCTGAATGCAGCCGATATCGACGGCGCAATGGCCATGATCGAGGGCTCCGCCCGCGCCATGGGCCTGGAAGTGGTGGGTTAAGACCATGGCGAAGCTTGCAAAGCGTATCCAGAAGATCCGTGAAGGCGTTGACCCGACGAAGGTCTATGCGCTGACGGATGCCGTATCGATGGTCAAGGAACGGGCTGTCGCCAAGTTCGACGAGACGATCGAAGTCGCCATGAACCTCGGCGTCGACCCGCGCCATGCCGACCAGATGGTCCGCGGCGTGGTCAACCTGCCGAACGGCACGGGCCGCTCGGTCCGCGTTGCCGTCTTCGCTCGCGGCGCCAAGGCCGACGAAGCCAAGGCAGCCGGCGCGGACGTCATCGGCGCCGAAGATCTGGTCGAGATCGTCCAGGGCGGCAAGATCGATTTCGATCGCTGCATCGCGACCCCGGACATGATGCCGCTCGTCGGCCGTCTCGGCAAGGTTCTCGGCCCCCGCGGCATGATGCCGAACCCGAAGGTCGGCACGGTCACCATGGACGTCGCCGGCGCCGTCAAGGCGTCGAAGGGCGGCGCCGTCGAGTTCCGCGTCGAGAAGGCCGGCATCGTCCATGCCGGCATCGGCAAGGCCTCGTTCGACGTCAAGGCTCTGGAAGAGAACATCAAGGCATTCGCGGATGCCGTGATCAAGGCGAAGCCGACCGGTGCGAAGGGCAACTACGTCAAGCGCGTAGCGATCTCCTCGACCATGGGCCCGGGCGTCAAGATCGACCCGGCGACGCTGAGCGTCGCCTGAGGTTCGGTCCGGCTTCGGCCGGATCTCAAGAATTCCCGGTCATGTCTGGCCGGGAATTTCCGGGGCAACCCGGAACTCCTGTCCGAGATTGCAGGTGGTTAGCCCTTAATCACTTTGCCTGCATGAGACGGGTAAGACCTGGATTTCAATCAGCGTCCGAGACGCCGGAATTCGGTTCGAACCTACCTTGCCTTGTGCCCCGGCCCGAAAGGGTCGAGCGCGAGGGGACAGGATCCTCGAGCGTCGCTCGGGATCTCGCTTATGTGATCCCTGGCGGCAAAGGCAAACCCGGCAGGCCCCGTGTTTCACGGACCTGCCAACTGGAGATAGGCAGTGGAAAGAGCGGAAAAACGCGAATTCGTCACGGAGCTGAACGAAGTCTTCAAGGCTTCCGGTTCGGTTGTCGTGGCCCGCTATGCCGGTATCACGGTTGCGCAAATGAACGATCTTCGTTCGAAGATGCGCGCAGCCGGGGGTACCGTCAAAGTCGCGAAGAACCGCCTGGCCAAGATTGCCCTTCAAGGTACGGAGTCGGAGGGGATGTCTGATCTCTTCCAGGGTCAGACGCTCATTGCATACGCCAATGATCCGATGACGGCTCCGAAGGTTGCCATGGATTTCGCCAAGATCAACGACAAGCTCGTTGTGCTCGGCGGCGCCATGGGTGCGACCACGCTCGACGCCGATGCAGTCAAGTCGCTTGCGACCCTGCCGTCGCTCGACGAGCTGCGTGCAAAGCTGCTGGGCCTGCTGAATGCCCCGGCAACGCGCGTCGCCACGGTCGTTGCAGCACCGGCAAGCCAGCTTGCCCGCGTGTTCGCAGCCTACGCCAAGAAGGACGAAGCCGCTTGAGGCGGTTTTTCGCTGTTATTCAACAACCAGTTCGAACCGAACAAAAGGAACTAGTACAATGGCTGATCTCGCAAAGATCGTAGACGACCTCTCCTCGCTCACCGTGCTCGAAGCCGCTGAGCTGTCGAAGATGCTTGAAGAAAAGTGGGGCGTTTCCGCCGCTGCTCCGGTAGCCGTCGCTGCTGCCGGCGGTGGCGCTGCTGCTGCTCCGGTCGAAGAAGAGAAGACCGAGTTCGACGTCATCCTGGCGGATGCCGGCGCGAACAAGATCAACGTCATCAAGGAAGTCCGCGCCATCACCGGCCTGGGCCTCAAGGAAGCCAAGGACCTCGTCGAGGCTGCTCCGAAGGCTGTCAAGGAAGGCGTTTCCAAGGGCGAAGCCGCCGACCTCAAGAAGAAGCTGGAAGACGCCGGCGCCAAGGTCGACGTCAAGTAATACCGCGAATGCGGCGGGAGAGGGCGTCCGTCCTCTCCCGGCGTTCCTCGCTCCGGACCTGATTACCCAAAAGCCTGTCAAAACGGCTTTTGGGTAATGGGTTCTTCAAGAGGATGGTTCCAGACGCGATCGCAGGGCAATCCGGCCGTGCGGATCGGGTCTCGGGACGAGATTGAACCACCCATGATAGACGGGGCCGACTGGCCAGCGAACCCCGTCCGTTGCAGGCCCGGATGCACATTTTTGAAGGAGCGACGATGGCTCAGACCCTTTCGTTCAACGGTCGTAGGCGCGTACGCAAGTTTTTTGGTAAAATTCCCGAAGTCGCCGAGATGCCGAACCTGATCGAGGTTCAGAAGGCATCCTACGACCAGTTTCTCATGGTGGACGAGCCGCAGGGCGGCCGTCCCGACGAAGGCCTCCAGGCCGTCTTCAAGTCCGTCTTCCCGATCACCGACTTCTCCGGCGCTTCGATGCTGGAATTCGTCTCCTACGAATTCGAGCACCCGAAGTTCGACGTCGAGGAGTGCCGCCAGCGCGACCTGACCTATGCAGCCCCCCTCAAGGTGACGCTGCGCCTCATCGTGTTCGATATCGACGAGGATACGGGCGCCAAGTCGATCAAGGACATCAAGGAACAGAACGTCTACATGGGCGACATGCCGCTCATGACCGACAACGGCACGTTCATCGTCAACGGCACCGAGCGCGTCATCGTCTCGCAGATGCACCGTTCGCCGGGCGTGTTCTTCGACCATGACAAGGGCAAGAGCCACTCGTCCGGCAAGCTGCTGTTCGCGGCCCGCGTGATCCCGTATCGCGGCTCCTGGCTCGACATCGAGTTCGATGCCAAGGACATCGTGCATGCCCGCATCGACCGCCGCCGCAAGATTCCGGCGACGTCGCTGCTGATGGCGCTCGGCATGGACGGCGAGGAAATTCTCTCGACCTTCTACACGAAGTCGCTCTACCAGCGCGACGGCAAGGGCTGGCGCGTGCCGTTCAACGCCGATGCGCTGAAGGGCCAGAAGGCCGTGACGGACCTCGTCGACGCCGACACCGGCGAAGTGGTGGTCGAGATCGGCAAGAAGCTCACGCCGCGCCTGCTGCGCCAGCTGACCGACAAGGGCGTCAAGGCGCTGAAGGCGACCGACGAGGAGCTCTACGGCAACTATCTCGCCGAGGACGTCGTCAATTTCGCGACCGGCGAGATCTATCTCGAGGCCGGCGACGAGATCGACGAGAAGACGCTTCCGGTCATCCTGGACGCCGGCTTCGACGAGATCCCGGTCCTCGACATCGACCACATCAATGTCGGCGCCTATATCCGCAACACGCTTGCGGTCGACAAGAACGAGAACCGCCAGGATGCGCTGTTCGACATCTACCGCGTGATGCGCCCCGGCGAGCCGCCGACAATGGAATCGGCGGAAGCCATGTTCCAGTCGCTGTTCTTCGATTCCGAGCGCTACGATCTCTCGGCCGTCGGCCGCGTGAAGATGAACATGCGTCTCGACCTCGACGCCGCCGACACGGTCCGCACGCTGCGCAAGGAGGACATCCTTGCCGTCGTGAGAATGCTGGTCGAGCTGCGTGACGGCAAGGGCGAGATCGACGACATCGACAACCTCGGCAACCGCCGCGTGCGTTCGGTCGGCGAGCTCATGGAGAACCAGTACCGCCTCGGTCTGCTCCGCATGGAGCGCGCGATCAAGGAACGCATGTCGTCGATCGAGATCGACACGGTCATGCCGCAGGACCTGATCAACGCCAAGCCGGCGGCTGCCGCCGTGCGCGAGTTCTTCGGCTCCTCGCAGCTGTCGCAGTTCATGGACCAGGTGAACCCGCTGTCGGAAATCACCCACAAGCGGCGTCTGTCGGCGCTCGGCCCGGGTGGTCTGACCCGTGAGCGCGCCGGCTTCGAAGTCCGCGACGTTCATCCGACGCATTATGGCCGCATCTGCCCGATCGAGACGCCGGAAGGCCCGAACATCGGTCTGATCAACTCGCTCGCGACCTTCGCCCGCGTCAACAAGTACGGCTTCATCGAAAGCCCGTACCGCAAGATCGTCGACGGCAAGGTGACGAACGACGTGGTCTACCTCTCCGCCATGGAAGAGGCGAAGTACCATGTCGCGCAGGCCAATTCGGTCCTCAACAAGGACAACTCCTTCTCGGAGGAATTCGTCGTCTGCCGTCATGCCGGCGAAGTCATGCTGGCGCCGCGCGACCAGATCAACCTCATGGACGTCTCGCCGAAGCAGCTCGTTTCGGTCGCGGCCGCGCTCATTCCGTTCCTCGAGAACGACGACGCGAACCGCGCGCTGATGGGCTCGAACATGCAGCGCCAGGCGGTGCCGCTCCTCAGAGCCGAGGCGCCGTTCGTCGGCACCGGCATGGAGCCGATCGTCGCCCGTGACTCCGGTGCCGCCATCGCGGCCCGCCGCGGCGGCGTCGTCGACCAGGTCGACGCGACGCGTATCGTCATCCGGGCGACCGAAGACCTCGATCCGTCGAAGTCCGGCGTCGACATCTACCGGCTGCAGAAGTTCCAGCGCTCGAACCAGAACACCTGCGTCAACCAGCGTCCGCTGGTGACCGTGGGCGACAAGATCGAGAAGGGCGACATCATCGCCGACGGTCCGTCGACCGATCTCGGCGATCTGGCGCTCGGCCGCAACGCGCTGGTCGCGTTCATGCCGTGGAACGGCTACAACTACGAGGATTCGATCCTTCTGTCTGAGCGCATCGTGCGCGATGACGTCTTCACCTCGATCCATATCGAGGAATTCGAGGTCATGGCCCGCGACACCAAGCTCGGTCCGGAGGAAATCACGCGCGACATTCCGAACGTCTCGGAAGAAGCGCTGAAGAACCTCGACGAAGCCGGCATCGTCTATATCGGTGCGGAGGTTCAGCCGGGCGACATCCTCGTCGGCAAGATCACGCCGAAGGGCGAAAGCCCGATGACGCCGGAAGAAAAGCTCCTGCGCGCCATCTTCGGCGAGAAGGCCTCCGACGTGCGCGACACGTCCATGCGCATGCCGCCGGGCACTTTCGGCACCATCGTCGAGGTTCGCGTCTTCAACCGCCACGGCGTGGAGAAGGACGAGCGCGCCATGGCGATCGAACGCGAGGAAATCGAAAGCCTCGCCAAGGACCGCGACGACGAGCAGGCGATCCTCGACCGCAACGTCTACGGCCGCCTCGCCGACATGCTGCGCGGCCACGTCGCCGTCGCCGGCCCGAAGGGCTTCAAGAAGGGCACCGAGCTTTCGAACGGGGTGATCTCCGAATATCCCCGCTCGCAGTGGTGGATGTTCGCCGTCGAGGACGAGAAGGTCCAGGGCGAGATCGAAGCGCTCCGCGGCCAGTACGACGAGTCGAAGTCGCGCCTCGAACAGCGCTTCATGGACAAGGTCGAAAAGGTCCAGCGCGGCGACGAGATGCCTCCGGGCGTCATGAAGATGGTCAAGGTCTTCGTCGCGGTGAAGCGCAAGATCCAGCCGGGCGACAAGATGGCCGGCCGCCACGGCAACAAGGGCGTCGTGTCCCGCATCGTGCCGATCGAGGACATGCCGTTCCTGGAAGACGGAACCCATGTCGACATCGTGCTGAACCCGCTCGGCGTGCCTTCGCGCATGAATGTCGGCCAGATCCTGGAGACGCATCTGGCCTGGGCTTGCGCCGGAATGGGCAAGCGCATCGGCACCATGCTCGAGGAGTACCGCGTGTCGCAGGATCTCGTGCCGCTGCGCAAGGAGATCACCGACATCTACGCCTCCGGCTCGTCCGCCGAAGGCGTCGACAAGTACGACGACGATTCGATCGTGCGCCTCGCGGAAGAAGCCAAGCGCGGCGTTTCGATCGCCACGCCGGTCTTCGACGGTGCGGTGGAACGCGACGTGACGTCCATGCTGGAGCGCGCCGGTCTCGACGGTTCCGGTCAGTCGGTGCTCTATGACGGCCGGACGGGCGAGGCTTTCGACCGGAAGGTGACCGTCGGCTACATGTACATGATCAAGCTGAACCACCTGGTGGACGACAAGATCCACGCGCGTTCGATCGGTCCGTACTCGCTTGTCACCCAGCAGCCGCTGGGCGGCAAGGCGCAGTTCGGCGGCCAGCGCTTCGGCGAAATGGAGGTCTGGGCGCTCGAGGCCTATGGCGCCGCCTACACGCTGCAGGAGATGCTGACGGTCAAGTCGGACGACGTCGCGGGCCGCACCAAGGTCTACGAGGCGATCGTCCGCGGCGACGACACCTTCGAGGCGGGCATTCCGGAGAGCTTCAACGTTCTCGTCAAGGAAATGCGTTCGCTCGGTCTTTCGGTCGAACTCGAGAACTCGAAGATCGATCCGGCTGCCGAAGCGAGCCAGCTTCCGGACGCCGCGGAATAAGACATGTCGACGCGCGCCG
>NZ_JAKGBU010000124.1:5452-10072 GCF_021555155.1 Rhizobium alarense | reverse complement strand
GGCGGCCGTCCGCCATCATCGCCGGCAGGACGGGCGTATAGAAGAAGCGACCGAGCCCCATGGCCGCTGCCATGGCGATGGCGCCGGCGAAACCGGTCGAAAGGGCCTGGCCCGACGTCGATGATCGCTGCAGCATGGCCAAGCTATCGCACCGCAGCATCGGTGCGACAATCGAGTTCTGTTGATGGCAGCGTTCGTTTCGCTGATGGATGCCGTTGCCGTCAGCCGGGAAGCGTCAGCACGAGCGGCCCGTTGCGGGTCGCCACCACCGTATGCTCGAACTGCACGGTCGGCGCACGCGGATCACTGTAGAGCGTCCAGTCGTCGTCGCCGTTTTCCGCCCAGTTGGCACCGAGCGACAGGAACGGTTCGACGGTGAAGACGAGACCGTCCGTCATCACGCGCTTCTCGCGCGGATCCGGCCAGGTGGCGATCTCCGCCGGCTCCTCGTGCAGCGAGCGGCCGACGCCGTGGCTCGCGAGATTGGCGACGAGCGTGTAGCGGTTCTTCTTCGCGAACGTGCCGATTGCGTTCCCGATGGCGGAGATCGGTTTGCCCGTCTTGACCTCCTTGAGGCCGATCCACAGCGCCCGCTTGCCGTCGCGGCAGAGGCGTTCGATCTGCGGCGTCACGGCGCTGACGGTGAAGGAGGCGCCGGTATCGGCAAAATAGCCGTCGAGTTCCGCGGAAACGTCGATATTGACCAGATCGCCCGCCGCGATGACCCGATCGCCCGGAATGCCGTGTGCGACCTCCTCGTTGACGGAGATGCAGGTGGCGCCCGGAAAGTCGTAGCAATGTTCGGGGGCCGATCGCGCGCCTGCCGTCTCCAGCAGCTTACGGCCGATCAGGTCGAGCTCGGCCGTCGTCATGCCGGGCCGGATCGCCGATCCCATCTGTTGGAGCACGTTGCCGCAGATGCGGCCGATCGCCTGCATGCCGCGCAGGTCTTCGTCATTGGTGAGGGTCATTTCGTCTCGCTTTCGACGCCGCTTCTAGCACGACCGCCGGAGGCGCGCCAACAGCGGCTCAGGACACGACGGCTTGCGCCGCTGCGGCGTCCTCGGCGAGCATCTCCCTCACGAGCGGCGCCACCTTCGTGCCGTAGAGCTCGATACCTCTCAGGATCGCCTCGTGCGGCATCAGGCCGATCGCCATCTGCAGGAGGAAGCGGTCGTTGCGGAAGATCCGGTGATGCGCGACGATCTTCCGCGCTACCGTTTCCGGGTCGCCGAGGAAGAGATGGCCGGTCGGGCCGATGGACTGGTCGAACTGCGCCCGGCTCGTCGGTCCCCAGCCGCGCTCGCGCCCGATGCGGTTCATCACCTCGGCCTGTGGACCGTAGAACGCGTCGGCCGCAGCCGCGGTCGTGTCGGCGATGAAGCCGTGCACGTTGATGCTGGTCCTGAGCGTCGCCTCGTCCCGCCCCGCCCGGCGCGCCGCCTCGCGGTAGAGATCGAAGAGCGGCGCGTAGCGCGACGGCGCACCGCCGATGATGGCGAGCGCCAGCGGCAGGCCATAGGCGCCGGCCCGCGCCACCGACTGCGGCGTGCCGCCGACGGCGATCCAGATCGGCAGCCGGCCATGGACCGGACGCGGATAGACGCCGAGACCGGGCAGCGGCGCCCGCATCGTGCCGCTCCACGACACCTTCTCGCTGTCGTTCAGCGCCAGCAGCAGCTCGAGCTTCTCCGAGAAGAGCTGGTCGTAGTCGTCGAGCGCATAGCCGAAGAGCGGGAAGGATTCGATGAAGGAGCCGCGGCCCGCCATGATTTCAGCGCGTCCGCCGGAAATCAGATCGACCGTCGAGAACTGCTGGAAGACCCGCACCGGATCGTCCGAGGAGAGAACCGTCACCGCGCTGGAAAGCCTGATCCGCTTCGTCAACGCCGCCGCCGCCGAGAGCACGACCGCCGGTGCCGATGCCGCATAGTCCGGCCGGTGATGCTCGCCGAGCCCGAAGACGTCGAGGCCGACCTCGTCGGCAAGCACGATCTCCTCCAGCAGGTTCTTCAGCCGCCGCTCCGCCTCGCGCCCCTTGGCGGCGGCATTGGGATCGACGTCGGCGAAGGTGTAGAGGCCAAGTTCCATGGGTGGCTCCTGTGAGAAGGTCATGCGTTTGCGGCTGAAATAGGATGCGCGGGCATCGCAGGAAAGGGCGGAACGGGAAACGCTGCGTTCAGGTTCTCTCAGGCCTCATCATCGTCGAACGAAACCTGCCGCCCGCCATAAAGCACGCGGTCGAAGGTCACGACGTCATCGTCGATATGAAATGCCAGCGTCACCCGCCGCTCGAAGCCGACGATGCGCAGGCCCGGCAGAAGATCGTCCCGGCTCACGCCACGTTGCGGAAACCGGTCGAAGCCGAGGCAATAGGCCTCGATGCGCTCGATATACGCAATCGCCCGCGCCCTGCCGGATTTTTCGGCGATGTAGTCGTAGAGGGCCAGCAGGTCGTCGCGTGCTTCCGGCGAGAAGCGAATGCGATAGGCACCCGTCACCGCCCGTCGCTTTTCTCGTGATGCCGCCGGATGTCATCGAAGACATCGGACGCCGAAAGCCCGCGCGACGGGTCCGCCCGCATCGCAAGAGCGACGGGCAGGACCTCCTCCGTCAACCACCTATCAACGACCGCATTGCGCTCCTGAAGTGCCCGCAGGCCGGCGCGCACGACCTCGCTGCCGGAGGCATAGGTGCCCGTCGCGACCAGATCATCGATGAAGTCGGACTGTTCACGCGGCAGACTGAATGTTCGCTTTTGCGCCGTTGCCATGGTTCTCGCTTTCCGTGCCGGTATGATAAAGTCATACCACGCTGCGAACGCGCAGCCAAGGCGGCGGGTCGGAAGATGTCGGCGGGGCGGAGGGCCGGCCCGCCTTCAGCAGCACGCCGGTGCTGTCCATCTCGAAATTGTCGGGCCCTTCATCACGGTGCGGAACTTGCCGCCGTCGCGCGGCTCGATCTCGATGATCTGGTCCCTGGTCGTTCTCCTTGCCGGATTGACGCGTTCGGTTCGTTTCAAGGGCGATGATCCGGCGGCCCGCCTGAAGCTACCTGGCGCCCGCCGCCATGTCGCGCGCGAGATTGTCGAGGTGCTGGCGGATATGGCTGGCCTCGGCCGGCGTCGTGGCAAGCGCGATCGCCCGGTCGTAGGCCTCATGCGCCTCGGGGTATCGCCCGAGCTGTTTCAGCAGCCCGCCGCGCAGGCCGTGGAAATAGAAGTAGCCCGACAGCCGCTCGCCGAGCGGCTCCACCAGGTCGAGCGCGACTTGCGCCCCCTCGAGCTTCCACACGGCGACGGCGCGGTTCAGCGTCACCACCGGCGACGGGTGCATGCGTTCCAGCGCCCGGTAGAGCAGGTCGATCTGTGCCCAGTCGGTCTCCTCCGGCCGCGCAGCGCGGGCATGGAGCGCCGCGATGGCCGCCTGGATCTGGAACGGGCCGGGCGCGCGGTGCCGCACCGCCTTGTCGACAAGGGCCAGTGCCTCGTCGATCAGCGTCCGGTTCCAGAGCGCGCGGTCCTGGTCCTCCAGCAGCACGATCTGCCCTTCGGCGTCGAAGCGGGCGGCAAGCCGCGAATGCTGGATGAGGAGCAGCGCCGTCAGTCCCATGATCTCAGGCTCGGAAGGGAAGAGCTTCAGCAGCAGCCGCGCCAGCCGGATCGCCTCGTCGCAGAAGGGCGTGTCGGACTTCTGCTGCGCGCCGGCCGAATAGCCCTCGTTGAAGACGAGATAGATCATCGCAGCGACCATGCCGAGCCGTTCGGCGCGGGCCGTCGCGTCCGGCGTCTCGAAGGGGATGCCGGCGGCCCCCACCTTGCCTTTGGCGCGGGTGATGCGCTGCTCCATTGCTGCTTCCGAGACGAGGAATGCCCGCGCGATCTGCCGGACCGTCAGGCCGGACACGATGCGCAGCGCCAGTGCGATCTGCTGGGTCGCCGGCAGCTCGGGATGGCAACAGACGAAAAGCAGGCGCAGGATGTCGTCACGGTAGTGCGACGTATCCAGCCGGTCGGCGATATCGTCCTCCGCGTCGCCGAGATCCGAGAGCACCTCCTCCGGCGGCAGCGGTTGCTGCTTCGCCCGCTTGCGCACGTGGTCGATGCCGCTGTTGCGCCCGACGAAGATCAGCCAGGCGGCGGGATCGCGCGGCGGCCCCTTGTCGGGCCAGGTCTTCAGCGCGCGAAGGCACGCCTCCTGGAAGGCCTCCTCCGCCATGTCGAGGTCGCGGAAATAGCGCAGCAGCGCTCCCATGGCCTGCGGGCGCGCCGAGGTCAGCGCGAGGTCGATCCAGGCAAGTTCGCTCAAGGTGTTCCTCCACCGGGTTTGAACACACGGAGCGGCCGGATTTCATAGGCGCCGGCTCCCGGATTGGCGACGGCGAGCTCCCGGGCAAAGGTGATCGCCTCATCGAGCGTCTCCGCCTCGATGACGAAAAAACCGAGGAACTGCTCCTTCGTCTCGGCGAAGGGACCGTCGAGCACGAAGCTTTCGTTCGCACTCTTGCGCAGCGTCGTGGCCGCCGTCGTCGGCATCAGCCGGGCGACAGGACCCAGCTTGCCGCGCTCGGCATATTTCTTCTCCACCGCAGCAAGATCGCGCATCACCCGGTCGTTCTCTT
>NZ_JAKGBU010000124.1:0-5352 GCF_021555155.1 Rhizobium alarense | reverse complement strand
GCATATTGCATTGGACACTCCCGTCATTGAATAGACGAAGAAGTATCCGCCCCGCCGACAGGACGCACCGGAATTATTTTGAACTGTCGATCAAGCGGTGTGAAACGACGGCAGGCATGGATCGGACCAGGGCACCGGAACAACTGCCCGGTGGCCGCGGACTCCGCCGCTAGAGGCGATCCAGCAGGTCCGCCTTCTTCGCTTCGAATTCCTTGTCCGTCACAATGCCCTTTGCGTGAAGCGCGGCAAGCCGCTCGATCTTGCCGAAAATGTCGTCCTCCGCCACCGGGCGGCTTCTTTCCGGCGTCGGAGAGGGCGCCTGTGGCACAACGGCGGAACCCGACTCGGCCACGACCGTCGCCGCCTCCGGCGTCATGTCATGCCCGGATGCCGCGACGTCGACCCTGCCGCCGGGTGACGTTCCAGGACGCGCGACCTCGTCCAGCTCGGACACCCGCACCAAACCGTGCTGCGAGGTGAAGCTCAGCGATTGGTCGCCGCCCTGCTGCTGGGAGAACCCGCCGATGCGATGGTCCTTCGTATCGTAGACGGTGATCCGCCCGCCGATATCGATCGCAAGCCGGCCGGTCTCCGGGAAGAAGGCATAGCGCAGGTTGTTTTGAGCGCCCGTCGAGGACGGATGCCCCAGATCGGCCGGCCACCAGTTTCCTGCCGAGAAGGCGCCCGGTACGAAGAGGCTGACGCCGCCGCCCTGGTTCTGCGACTGGGACTGATACGAGGCCGGTCGTCCCGCCAGGTCCATGTCGCGTACCAGGGCTGCCAGTTCGGAGCAGATCCCGTCGACCTTCGCCTTCAACGCATTGTTGAACATGTCGCCGACCATGGTCATGCCGCCCTGCGACCATTGCCCCATCCCGCCGAGATCGGGATGGTTGAACTGTGCCTGCGTGCCGTGACCTGCAATGAGAGCCATCAGGACGTGCTCCACGGCCTCCGGGCTCGTGCCATGCCGGGATGCAATCTCGCCCAAGGCCCGCCGCCCCTCTTCGGAGAGTTTTCCCATCGCGCTCGTCCCTTTCCGGAAATTACGACGCGTCGCATCAGCCGGCGCGTCTCGTGCAGGGAACCTAGCATGCGCGGTGGCGGGTTGACAGAGAGCGAAGCGCCGAGCCGCCGCCCCGCCCGGGCGAGGGCCGAATGCGCCGCCGGCATTGCTATGCGACGTCGCGTGCCGGCCGGCCTGTTCCGGTGAAGTCATCCTTCGCGAGACGCCCCGCCCGCAGGAGGTGCTGCAGCACGAGCGTGATCGACATCGCGTCGTCGAGCGCGTCATGCGCCCGCAGCGGCGGATGCGGGACGTGGAAATAGGAGGCAAGCCCGCTGCTGCGCGTGCGGATGAGATCCTCGTAGGGCATGCCCGCCTTCAGCAGCAGCTTGCAGGCATTGTCGAAACGCCTTGCCGGAATGGGCGGCGCGATTCCGGCGACGTAGCAGCTCGTCGCGATCATGCTGAGTTCGTCCTTGCCCCAGGACCAGAGCCTGTGCGGGCCGGCGAATTCCGCCAGCCGTCCGAGCGCCGCCTGGAGATCGGTGCCTTCCCTGTCGATGACGTCGGCGGTAATCCCGGTAAGCTCGGTCAGATAGGGATCGATGGCATGGCGTCGGCCGTGCCGGTCCAGCGGCGTCACGTGGAGCTTGAGCCGTTCGAGGATCGCGTGGCCGTCCGCGAGAGCGAGTTTCACCGCGCCGATCTGCACCACTGTGGGATCGGGATCGTTCGGGCCGCACCAGAACCGCGTCAACGCCCCTTCCACCGTCAGAAACTCGCAGTCGAAGATGATCGCCGCATCCATGCCTTGGCCCTTTCCGGTGATTCGCACCGGAAGAATGGCATGCAAAGCTTGTAGCCGCATGTCGGCATCCTTTGTCCGGCATGCACGGGCCGGCGGAATACTTTGCGCGGACCCGGCAGGCGACGCCCGCATCCGTTGGCATCCCCGCGAAAGCTGCGATAACATGGGTCATGGAAACTCCATACGTCCGGAAAGTCCGTGTATGGCACGCCACCTCGCCGCCATCCTGATCGCGGACGTCGTCGGTTATGGCCGGTTGAGCCAGATCGACGAGGAAGGGACGCGCGTGCGCTTCCAGGCCGATCTCGAGGATGTTTTCAAGCCGCAGATCGACGCCCATGCGGGTCGCCTCGTCAAGACCATGGGCGACGCGCTTCTGGTCGAGTTCCACAGCGTCGTCGATGCCGTGCGCTGTGCAAGCGAGGTACAGCGCCTCAAGCAGCAGCGTAAGACCGACGCGGCCGGCGACCAGGCGCTCGAATTCCGCATCGGCATCAATCTGGGCGACATCCTCGTCGAAGGCGACGACATCCATGGCGACGGCGTCAATATCGCCGCGCGTCTCCAGACACTTGCGGAACCGGGCGGCATCGCCATCTCCGGCTCCGCCTACGACCAGGTCAAGACGAAGCTCCCGCTCGGATATGCCTTCCTCGGCGAGCAGACGGTCAAGAGCATCGACGAGCCGATCCGCGTCTATCGTGTCCTGCTCGATCCGTCGGCCGCGGGCCGGACCATCGTCGAGAAACGCCGGCGCAGGCGCGGCCGGTGGCGCGGGCCCGCGATGGCCGCTGCCGCAATGGCGCTTGCCACCTCGGTCGGCGCGATCTTCTGGTCGCCCTCCTGGCCGGATCTGCTGCCGTCCTTCGGCCCGCAAAGAGTGACCTATCCCCTGTCCGACACGCCCTCCGTCGCCGTGCTGCCATTCATCAATGTCAGCGGCGACGCGCAACAGGATCATCTCGCGGACGGGCTGACGGACGGGCTCATTACCGAATTGTCCAAGGTCTCCGGCCTTTTCGTCATCGCCCGCCATTCGGTCTTCACGCTGCGCGGCTCGGCCGAGAAGGTACAGGCCATCGCCGCCGAGCTCGGGGTTCACTATATACTCGAAGGCTCGCTGCAGCGCGCCGACACGCGGCTGCGCATCAACGTCAAGCTTATCGACGCCGTCACGGGACTGGCGATGTGGGCCGAGCGCTACGACCGCCAGTACACGGATCTCTTCGCCGTGCAGGACGATGTCATCGGCAAGATCATCTCGGCGCTGTCGGTCAAGCTGACGGAAGGCGACCGGAACAAGCTGGGAAGAATTCCCACCGGCGATCTCGAGGCCTACGACTTCTACATGCGGGCCGAACAGGGCGGCCACCTCTATTCGGACGTCGACACCTTCCGCCAGACCCTGTCCTTCTACCAGCAGGCGATCGATCGCGATCCGCGCTTTGCCGACGCCCATGCGGGCATTGCGCGCGTCGCGGTGGACGTCTGGCGCAACGACTACAATTTCCTCTGGTCGGCGGCGGTCGCCCGCAAGATCGCCTATGACGCCGCCGGCGAGGCGCTGAAACTCGACCCGGACAACGCTCGTGCCCACACCGTGCTCGCCCTGCTGCAGCTTGTCGACAACCGCCCGAACGAGGCAATCGAATCCGCCAACCGGGCCGTGGCGAACCAGCCGAGCAACGCCGAGGCCCATGCCCATCTCGCGCTGGTGCGCGCGCATACCGGCAGCCGCGAGCAGGCCGTCGGCGAAATCGAGAACGCGCTTCGCCTCGACCCGACCCCGCTGCCCGCCATGAAGCTCCTCGCGGGGGTCGTCTTCTATCTGTCGCAGGAAAACAGGCGGGCGATCGACCTGATGGAGGAGGCGAAGCGGCTTCTGCCGGAGGCCGAAGCCGCGCGTGAATATCTGGCGGCGGCCTACACGCTGGACGGCGCTTCGGCCAAGGGGCGCGAGGAGGCATCGAGGCTGCTCGCCCTCTTTCCCGACAGCAACCTCAACTACTACGGCTACCTCTATGACTACTGGCGCACGGAGGATCTGAGCCGGCATCTGGACGCGTTGCGCAAGGCCGGCATTCCGCAGTGGCCGTTCGGCTTCGTCGGTGAACCGGCCAGCCGGCTCTCGGGCGGCGACCTGTCGAAACTCGTGGGGGACAAGACCTGGACGGGCAAACACCGCAACGGCACGGACTTCGTGCAGTTCTTCGACCGCGCGGGCAACACGGCCTATCGCAGCAGCAACACCAACATCACCGGCGTCTACGAGATCGCGGGCGACCGTCTGTGCGAAACCTTCGAGGGCTACTTCCTCGATCGGCAGGTCTGCGGCGAAGTCTATCGCAACGGGGACGAGCATATGCCCGAGGCGGACTATGTTCACGTCACGCCTCAGGCTCTCAAATATTTCTCGATCGGGCCCTGACCCGCCTGCAGGCGGCTGATGCCTACTGTTTCGGCATCTTCCGCCAGTCCGTGCCGGCCTTTTCCGACACAAGCACGCTCTGCACCTCCGACCAGTGCTTCTTCGATTCGGCAAGCTTGTTCGAGTTCTTTTCAAAGCCCTCGGCCGCGCCGGGATCGTAGCTCAGATAGAGCTTGCCTTCGATGATGCGCCAGGCCTTCGGATCGATGTTCGTCGTCACCGTCCCGAACGAGACGCCGTCGGCGCAGTAGCCGCCGTATTGCGGTGCGTATTGCGCCGGCGACTGCATGAACAGATCGCGATGCTCGGCGCTCGCGAAGTGCCAGGTCGCGCCCAGCCAGCGATGCGAGAACTTCGGCGAGCCCTCGACGGCCTCGTTCTGCGTGAAGTAGGCGACCGGGTCGTATCCTTTGATCGCCACATCGCCGAAATAGCCGGTATTGACGGGGTCATCCGCCAGCGCGTCGGTTGCGCTCGTCGCGGCAATGACAGCAGCGGCCGCCATGCCCGCGGCGCGCATCCAGTTTACGGTTCGCATTCCATTCCCTCCGTGAATTTGCAGCGGCGGTTGGCCAAGCGGCACCTACTGCCGCTTCGTGCACTCGCCATGGAGCCAGTCGCCGACGAGTTCGGCCTTCTGGCAACGGGCGCCCGCCTTGAGGAGCAGGTCCGTCGTCTCCCAGTGGGCGCGCCATCCGGCCTGCGTCAGCGGCGTATATCCGTTCCGCTCCTCGGCCTCGATTTCCGCTCCGCTCGCCAGCAGAAAGGCCACGACCTCCGTGCGCCCCTCCTCGGCCGCCGCGTGGAGCGGCGTCATCCTGTAGAAATTCTCCCGGTCATTGACGGCTGCACCCTTCGCAACCAGCAACTGCACGGTCGTAAGGTGGCCGCCATAGGCCGCCGCATGGAGCGCGGTCAGCCCGCCCTTGTTGCGGATTCCGACAGCCGCGCCCGCGTCGAGCAGTTGCGCGACGATCTCCGTTCTGCCGGCAAGGGCGGCAATCAGGAGCGGCGGTTCGCCGGCCTCGTCCGGCACCGTGAGATCGCCATTGTCCTTCAGGGCCTGTTCGACCCGTGTCTTGTCGCCATCCCGCACGGCGTCGTGCAAGG
>NZ_JAKGBU010000123.1 GCF_021555155.1 Rhizobium alarense | reverse complement strand
CTGCCCGCCGCGCTCGACGGTCCGTAGACAGGTGCCGCGTCTTCCGCCGGGATCACATCCGTCGCAGGCGCGGACGGACGCGCCGCGCCGCGCCGAAGGGCCGGCGTATCGCAGGCGGCGAGCCAGAAGCGTTCCAGTTCCTCGTCGAGCCACATCAGCGTCAGCGAACAGCCCTGCATGTCGAGGCTCGTGACATATTCGCCCGCCTCCGGCGCCACGATGTGCAGCCCGGCGCCCTTCAACAGCCGCGAAACTGCGGTCCAGAGCAGGAAAAGCTCCTCGTATTTCGTGGCGCCGAGGCCGTTCAGCAGCACGGCGACCCGGGTGGCGCCGGCAGGGCGCTCGGCCAGCAGCGTGGAGGCGAGCAGCGCGGCGAGATCCCCGGCCGGCACGATGGTTTCCTCGCGGATGCCGGGCTCGCCGTGGATGCCGAGGCCGAGCGCCATGCTGCCCTTCGGAACCGTGAAGAGCGGTCCGGCGGCGCCCGGCAGCGTACAGCCGCCGAAGGCGACGCCGAAAGACACGGTGCGGGCATTCGCGTGGCGCGTGACGCGCTCGACCTCGTCCAGCGGCAGGCCGGCTTCCGCCGCCGCACCGGCGATCTTGAAGACGAGGAGGTCGCCGGCGATGCCGCGACGCTTGTCCCGTGCCTCCGCCGGCGCGCTCGCCACGTCGTCGGTGACGGGCACGATGCGCACGTCGATGCCTTCGGCGCGCAGCCGCTCGGCCGCGACGCCGAAATTCAGCACGTCGCCCGCATAGTTGCCGAAGCCGAGCAGGATGCCGCCGCCGTGATGCGCCTGCCGGCAGACCCGCGCGACCGCGGCGGTCGACGGCGAGGCGAAGACGTCGCCCGCAACCGCCGCATCCGCCATGCCCGGCCCGACATAGCCGGCGAAGGCCGGATAATGGCCCGACCCGCCACCGACGACGACCGCCACCTTGCCGTCCGGCACTGCCGTGGTGCGCACGACGCCGCCCTTCACCAGGCGGACATGCCGGCTGTAGATCTCGGCGAAGCCGGCGAGCGCGGTTGCGGCAAAATCCTCCGGAGCGTCGAAAATCGTCGTCATGGTGTTCGTCCCCCGCTTATCGATAATGCCGGTTCAGGCGCCGCCATTGTGCGGCCGGAATGGACCGGCCGCCGCTATAATGGCCACAAAGCCCGGCGCTTTGGAACCCGCCGGCACAGGCCCCGCTTGTCTGCGGGCCGAATGCTTCGTACGATTTGCCGGATGAACGGAACGGGGCACGGGAGGCCGGAGGGTTCGTGAAACACCGCCTTGCACTGATGCTCTGCCTGTTGCCGCTGGCGGCGCTTGCGCTTGCCTGGTACGGCAACGAGGCTGCCACGAAGCGCTACATGGACGGTGCGGCGCTGCGCGCCAGCACGGCGCTCCGGCTCGCCGTCTCGGCGCTGAGCGGCCACCTCAGCCGCTACCAGGCACTGCCCGCGCTCATCGCCGACCACGACGACATCAAGGAACTGGTGACCCGGCCGCGCGACAGGCGGCTGCGCGAGGCGGCCAACCTCTATCTCAAGGACATCAACGGCCTGCTCGCGTCCTCCGACATCTATGTGATGACGCCGGACGGCGAGACGATCGCGGCGAGCAACTACGACGGGCCGGCCAGTTTCGTCGGGCAGAATTTCAGCTACCGGCCCTATTTCCAGGATGCGGCAAGGGGCGAGCAGTCGCGGTTCTACGCGCTCGGCACCACCTCGCTGAAGCGCGGCTACTACTTCGCCTCGCCGATCCGCGTCGCCGACGAGATCCGCGGCGTCATCGTCTTCAAGGTCGACATTTCCGCCATCGAGGCGTCCTGGCAGGGCGGCGAATACCGCATCTTCGTCTCCGATCCGGAAGGCATCATCTTCATGAGCGGCAGCCCGGACTGGCTCTATGCGGCGATCGAGCCGCTGACGGCGGAGCGACGGGCCCGGACCGAAGCCTCCCGCCGCTATGCCGAGGCCGAACTGCGCGAACTGCCGGTCACCAGAAGCGACTTCGACGGCCATGCCTTGATGACGGTGAGCGATGGCGGCAAGGGCACGGAATATCTCGTCCTGTCACGCTACATGGACGCCGCGGACTGGACGGTCAACGTGCTGACGGCCACGGCGCCCGTCAGGGCACAGGCGCTGACGACGACGATCGCGGCGCTGCTGATGCTCTGCCTTGCCGGGGTCATCGTTGCGATCCTCCTGCAGCGGCGGGCGCGACTCAACGAGCGCATCCAGATGCAGGCGGCGGCGCGCGACGAGCTGGAGCGGCGGGTTGACGAGCGCACGGCAGATCTTGCCCGCGTCAACCGGCAGATCGAGCTCGAGATCGCCGAACGGCGGGCGACGGAGCAGCAGCTCCGCCAGACCCAGGCGGATCTCATCCAGGCCGGCAAGCTCGCCGGTCTCGGCCAGATGTCGGCGGCGCTCTCACACGAGTTCAACCAGCCGCTGGCCGCCGCCAAGACCTATGCCGACAGCGCGGCGGTTCTGATCGAACGCGGCCGCACGGGCGAGGCCAGCGACAATGTGCGGCGCATCTCGGCGCTGATCGACCGCATGGCCTCGATCAGCCGGCACCTGCGCAATTTCGCGCGCAAGCCGAACGAGAAGCTCGCCGCGGTGTCGCTGGAGGACACGCTGAAGGATACGCTGGAAATCGTTGCGGCGCGGCTGACGGCGGCGGACGCGACCTTCGAAGCCGACCTTGGCAACGACCCTATCTACGTGCGGGCGGGCTCCGTCCGGCTGCAGCAGGTGCTGGTGAACGTCATTACCAACGCGGCGGACGCCGTCGAAGGCCTCGAGGACCGCCGCATCCAGCTGCAGGCGGCGCGCAGCGCCGGCCAGGTGGTGATCACCGTGCGCGACCACGGACCGGGCGTGCCGGCCGCGATCGCCGAACGCATCTTCGACCCGTTCTTCACCACCAAGGGGGTCGGACGCGGGCTCGGGCTCGGGCTGTCGATCTCCTACAACATCGTCAAGGATTTCGGCGGCAACCTCACCGTCTCCAACCATCCGGACGGCGGTGCCGTCTTCCGCATCGAGCTCGCCGCCGAGGCAGAGGCCCGCGAGGCGGCGGAATGAACGAGGCGAAGATCCTGCTCGTCGACGACGAGGAAGAACTGCGCCGCTCGACGGCCCAGGCGCTCGAGCTCTCGGGCTTCGAGGTCGAGACCTTTGCGCATGCGGAACGCGTTCTCGAGCATGTCGGCTACAGTTTTTCGGGTGTCGTCATCAGTGACATCCGCATGCCGGGCATGGACGGCATGACGCTGCTGCAGCGCATCCGGGAGATCGACGCGGAGGTGCCGGTGATCGTCGTCACCGGCCACGGCGACGTGCAGCTCGCGGTCAAGGCCATGCGCGAGGGGGCCTACGACTTCCTCGAAAAGCCCTTCAACATCCAGGGTCTGGCGGGCACGATCGGGCGCGCGCTCGACCGGCGCGGGCTGGTCCTCGAAAACCGGCGGCTGCGCGCCGTCGCCGGCAAGCGCGACGACGTGGAGGCGCGGCTGCCGGGCCGCACCCACGCGATGGTCGACCTGCGCTACCGGCTGCGGGCGATCGGCGCCTCCGACGCCGACACGCTGATCATCGGCGAGACCGGTGTCGGCAAGGAGGTCGTCGCCCGGGCGCTGCACGACATCAGCGCCCGGGCGAACCGCCCCTTCATTGCGATCAACTGCGCCGCGCTGCCCGAGACCCTGATCGAGAGCGAGCTCTTCGGCCACGAGGCCGGCGCCTTTCCCGGCGCCATCCGGCCACGCTACGGCAAGTTCGAGCACGGACGCGGCGGCACGATCCTGCTCGACGAAATCGGCTCGATGCCCATCGACCTGCAGGCAAAGTTCCTGCGGGTGCTGCAGGAGCGGGTCATCACGCGCCTCGGCTCCAACGAAAGCGTCGAACTCGACGTCCGGTTCATTGCGACGAGCAAGGTCGATCTCGAGGCCGAGGTGGCGTCCGGCCGGTTCCGCGCCGACCTCTTCTACCGCCTCAACGTGGCGACGCTCCGCGTGCCCTCGCTCGCGCAGCGCAGGATCGACATTCCGCTGCTCTTCCTGCAGCTCGTGCGCGAGGCCGCCGCACGCTACGGCCGGGACGACGTCGAGGTTTCACCTGCGCTGATCTCCGAGCTTGCCGAGCGGGACTGGCCGGGCAACGTCCGCGAGCTGCGCAACGCGGCGGACCGCCTCGTCCTCGGGCTCGACCCCATTTCCGAAGATCCGGGCGCCTCGGCATCTCCTGATGCGAACCGGCTGTCGGACAAGATGGCGGCTTTCGAGAAAAGCGTGATCGCGGCGGCGATCGCCGCCCATGGCGGCAGCCTCAAGCCGGTCTACGAATCGCTCGGCATCTCGCGCAAGACGCTCTACGAGAAGATGCAGAAACACAGCCTCGACAAACACCTGCTGCGCGACGGCACCTGAGCGCCCGCCGGCCCGGCCTCGGCTATTCGCTGGCGGCGCGCGGCTTGAAGGCCGGCGCAGCCGCTTCCGCGGCCGCTGCGGCCGCCGCGCGATCTTCCGCCTCGTTCTGCAGGTCGATCTCGCGCATCCATTCCCGCCAGATCGCGACGAGCAACGCCATCAGCACGGGGCCGATGAACAGGCCGAGGAAACCCATGGTCTTCACGCCGCCGATCAGGCCGAAGAAAGTGGGCAGGAAGGGAAGCTTGATCGGTCCGCCAACGAGGCGCGGGCGCAGCGTCTTGTCGACCACGAAGAGCTCGATCGATCCCCACAGGAAGAGCGCGATGCCGGCGACCGGCGAACCGCTGGAAACGAGATAGATCGACACCAGCGTGAAGGAAAGCGGCGCGCCGCCCGGAAACAGCGCCATCAGGCCGGTGAGCGCGCCGAGCGTGACGGCGGAGGGGACGCCGGCGATCCAGTAGGCGACGCCCAGCACGATGCCCTCGCCGATCGCGATCAGCGTCATGCCGGTCACGGTGGAGCTGATCGTGGCCGGCACGATGCGCGAGATGCGTTCCCAGCGCACCGGCAGGATGCGCTCGCCGAGCTTGTCCACCTGCGCGACGAAGGACTTGCCGTCGCGATAGATGAAGAAGAGCGCGATCAGCATGAAGAGCAGCGTCAGCAGCACATTGAAGACCGCCCCGCCGGCGGCGAGCGCCACGCGGTAGATATTGGCGATGTTCGCACCGCTGACGATCTGGGTCAGTTCGCCGACGGCGCCGGGGTGGTCGAGAAAACGGCTCCACTGCATGTCGAACCACGGCCCGACCACCGGAAGCGATGCGATCCAGGCCGGCGTCGGCGCACCGGTCTTGTTCGTCTCGACCGCCCAGCCGATCCAGTCGCGAATCTCGTGGCTCGCATAGGTCACGGCGAGCATGATCGGCGCGATGATGAAACCGAGGATGAGCACGATCGCGACGGAAGCGGCGATCGTGCGGTTTCCCTCGACGAAGGCAAGCAGCCGCCGGTAGAGCGGCCAGCTCGCGAAGGCGATGACCAGCGCCGCGAGAACCGGCACGACGAATGTATAAAAGAAGTAGATGCCCGCAACGATGACCAGCAGCAGAAGCCAGCGGGCGGCCGAAATCGACGATATGAGCGCGACCCCGGTCGGACGGCTCGAGCCGAGCAGCCGGGGTGCCGGCCTCACGTCACGCAGTTCAGACTGTGACACTCTGTCATTCTCCAAGCCCCGGCTCCTGTCCGTCCCCGGGTCGACGCAAACCCTGTTTCCGGCCCCCATCATATGGCGATCGGCATGCTGAAAACCACCGTTACACGGGGATCGTGAAATTTTCAGCAACGAATGCGGCGAGGACCGGGGAAAGAACGCGATGCCGATGGGTGGATTTCCACCCATCGGCACGAGGCTTTGGGCACGAATCCACCCACGGCCCTTGCCGACATGATCGTTTCGCCGCGCGGACACCGCTGCCGTCTTGCAGATCGGCAAATCCCGCGCTTCTGTGGTGACATCCGCATCGGGTGGGAGGAGCCTCCCGGGGCGGCATCACATCATCCGGGAGGAACAGATGAACATCCTGAAATCGCTTCTTGGCGCCGCGGCCGCGGTGTCGCTCTTCGCTGCATCCGCCGTTGCCCAGACCTATCCCGAGCGCAACATCACCATGGTGGTGCCCTTCTCCGCCGGCGGCCCGACCGATACCGTCGCACGCCTCGTCGCCGAAGCCATGTCGAAGGATCTCGGCCAGCAGATCCTCATCGAGAATGTCGGCGGTGCCGGCGGCACGCTCGGCGCGGGCCGCGTCGCGAACGCCGAACCGGACGGCTACACGCTGCTGCTGCATCACATCGGCATGGCGACGAGCGCGACGCTCTACCGCAAGCTCGCCTATGACACGCTGAATGCCTTCGAATATGTCGGCCTCGTCACCGACGTGCCGATGACCATCGTCGCGCGCAAGGACATGGAGGCGGCCGACCTCAAGGGCCTGATCGACTATGCCAAGGCCAACAAGGACACGGTCACGGTCGCCAATGCGGGCATCGGCGCCGCCTCGCACCTGTGCGGTATGCTCTTCATGAGCGCCATCGAAACGCCGCTCGTCACCGTTCCCTACAAGGGCACGGGCCCGGCCATGACCGACCTGCTCGGCGGCCAGGTCGACATCATGTGCGACCAGACGACCAACACGACGAAGCAGATCCAGGGCGGCACGATCAAGGCCTATGCCGTGACCTCCGCCGAGCGGCTCGACGTGTTGAAGGACGTTCCGACCGCGGTCGAAAGCGGCCTCGCCGGCTTCCAGGTCGGCATCTGGCACGGCATCTACGCCCCGAAGGGCACGCCGGCCGAGGCAACCGAGCGTCTCGCCAAGGCCCTGCAGGTGGCGCTGAAGGATCCGAACGTCGCGGCGCGCTTCGCCGAACTCGGCACGGCTCCGTCCTCGGACGCCGACGCCACGCCGGCCGCCCTCAAGGCGAAGCTCGAGAGCGAGATCACCCGCTGGAAGCCGGTGATCGAGGCCGCAGGCCAGTACGCCGACTGATTGCGGACCGGATCGACGCCCCGCCTCCTCGACAGGACGGCGGGGCCTTTTTCACACGTGCCGCAGCGGTTGCCTTTCATTCAGGCCTTCGCAGATGGGCTGATGCCTGCCGGTTCTTCGCTCCAGGCTGGACGGAGGATGCCTGCCGGCGCAGTCTCGTCCGCCGGTGTTGCGGGTATCAAGGGGGATAACATGAAATCCGTATCGATCGATCCGACGAACGGCGTCTGTGGCGGCGCGCTCATTGCCACCGGACTGTTCTTCGTCTGGCAATCGCTGTCGCTGGACATCGGCACGGCCTTCCGCATGGGGCCCGGCTATTTTCCGCTGGTGCTGGCCGTCGTCCTGACCGTGCTCGGCGCCGTCATCCTCGTGCAGGCGACCCGCGTCGCCGGTGAGCCGATGGGGCCGATCGCCGTGCGCGGCATGCTGTTCATCCTGCCGGCTCCGATCTTCTTCGGGCTGACGGTGCGTGGCCTCGGTTTCGTGCCGGCGCTCTTCTGCACGGCCTTCATTGCGTCCTTCGCCTCGCGCAAGATGTCGCCCTTCGCCGCCCTGGTGCTGTCGGCCGCCCTTACGCTCTTTTCCGTCGCCGTCTTCAGCTACGGCCTCGGACTCCCCTTCCAGCTCTTCGGTCCCTGGACCCGCTTCTAGGAGCCCTCGATGGATCTCTTCAGCAATCTCGCCCTCGGCTTTTCGACCGCCACGTCGATCGAGAACCTCTTCTTCTGCCTGATCGGCGTGCTGCTCGGCACGCTCATCGGCGTGCTGCCCGGCATCGGTGCGACGGCGACGATCGCCATGCTGCTGCCGATCACCTTCCAGCTCGAGCCGGTCTCCTCGCTGATCATGCTCGCCGGCATTTACTACGGCGCGCAGTATGGCGGCTCGACGACGGCGATCCTGATCAACATGCCGGGCGAATCGTCCTCCGCCGTCACCGCGATCGACGGTTACCAGATGGCCCGCAAGGGCCGGGCAGGTGCCGCCCTCGCGATCGCGGCGCTCGGCTCGTTCTTCGCCGGCACGGTCTCGACATTCCTCGTCGCCATCTTCGCCCCGCCGCTCACCGAGATCGCGCTCGAATTCGGCGCCGCGGAATATTTCTCGCTGATGATCGTCGGCCTCGTCTCCTCGATCGCGCTGGCGCACGGCTCGATCGTCAAGGCGCTGGCGATGGTGGCCCTCGGCCTGCTGCTCGGCCTTGTCGGCACCGACATCTATACCGGCACGCCGCGCTTCACGCTCGGCATCCGGGAATATGCCGACGGACTGAACTTCGTGGCGGTGGCCGTCGGCGTGTTCGGCATCGCCGAGATCCTGCGGAACCTCGAAAGCGAGAAAACGCGGGAGGTGGTGGTCGCCAAGGTAAGCGGCCTCATGCCGACGCGCGACGACTTCAAGCGCATGGTCGCGCCGGTGCTGCGCGGCACCGCGATCGGCTCGGCGCTCGGCATCCTTCCCGGCGGCGGCGCCATCCTCGCCGCCTTCGCCTCCTATACGGTCGAGAAGCGCATCTCCGACAAGCCGGAGGAATTCGGCCAGGGCGCGATCGCCGGTGTCGCCGGTCCGGAATCGGCCAACAATGCCGGTGCCCAGACCTCGTTCATCCCGCTTCTGACGCTCGGCATCCCGGCCAACCCGGTCATGGCGCTGATGATCGGCGCGATGATCATCCAGGGCATCGTGCCGGGTCCGAACGTCGCGACGGAACAGCCGGCACTCTTCTGGGGTATCATCGCCTCGATGTGGATCGGCAACCTGATGCTGGTGATCCTCAACCTGCCGCTGATCGGGCTCTGGGTGAAGCTGCTGACGATCCCCTACTACGTGCTCTTCCCGATCATCATGGCCTTCTGCTCGATCGGGGTCTACAGCGTCAATTCGAACGTCTACGACCTCTATGCCGTCGCGTTCTTCGGCCTCATCGGCTACCTGCTCGCCAAGCTGCGCTGCGAGCCGGCGCCGCTCCTGCTCGGCTTCGTGCTCGGGCCGCTGCTGGAGGAAAACCTGCGGCGCGCCATGATCCTGTCGCGCGGCGACCCCTCCACCTTCGTCACCCGGCCGATCAGCGCCGGGCTGCTGATGATCGCCGTCGCGGTGCTCGTCGTGGTGCTCTTGCCGAGCGTGCGCAAGAAGCGCGAGGAGGTCTTCGTCGAGGAGGACTGAGCGTCCCGGCACCGGATGACAAAGAGGCGCGGCCACCACCGCGCCTCTTTCGCTTTTCACAACCGGCGACATCAAAGGACGCTCGCGAATGCGTACGCGGGCGGTTACGCTTCGTATGAAGGAGGCGGAGGACACGCATGACCCGCGATGCCGAGGAGCGGCCGGAGCTTTCGTCGCCGGCCTGCCAGTTGCACGAAATCGACCCCGCCTATGCGGGCCTGCCGCCGACGACGCCGGGCGAGGTCATGGCCTGGCGGAAGGCAAGCCGCGACGATCTCATCGCCCGCCGGATGGCGCTTGCGCCGGAAAGCCGGCAGCGCTGGTCCGAGCGGATCGCAGCGGCTGTTGCTGCCCGCATCGGACCGTTCGAGGGTCTGTCGGTCAGTTTCTACTGGCCGTTCCGCGGCGAGCCGGATCTTCGGCCCCTGGCAAGCGCGATCTGGCACGGCGGCGGACGGGCGTTGCTGCCGGTGGTGGTCGCCAAGGCGACGCCGCTCCGCTTCAAGCCGTGGCGGGACGGTGATCGGCTGGAGCGCGGCGTGTGGAACATCCCCGTTCCCGCGACCGAAGAAACCGCACGGCCGGACGTCGTGATCGCGCCGGTCGTCGGCTTCGACCCCGCCTGCTACCGCCTCGGTTATGGCGGCGGCTTCTTCGACCGGACGCTGGCGGCGCTTTCTCCGTCTCCAGCCCTCGTTATCGGCGTCGGCTACTCGCTTCAAAGCCTGCCGACGATCCATCCCCAGTCCTATGATGTGCCGATGAGCTGCATCGTCACCGAACATGGCCTTGTCGCGACCCGCTAGGCTCAGGACCTATTAATTTCGTTTGAGATGTGATTCACGGTTTCCGACAGGAGGCCGTGATGGATGATTTGTTTTTGTTGAGCGAGCGCCAGATGGCGCGGATCGAACCGCACT
>NZ_JAKGBU010000122.1 GCF_021555155.1 Rhizobium alarense | reverse complement strand
GGGGCTCTACGGGTCGCGGATTCTAAACGACCGGAAACGGCGATTCCCTTGAACTCCAACGGGAGCTTTCCGGGCGGGGTGGGCGAGCCACCCGACGGATTGCCGACGAACCCGGCGCGGTTCGAGCCGCGGCTTGCCTCGCTTTAGAAACTTCTCAGCTATCTCCCTGTTATTTTAAAGAAATCATTCGCACATTCGACATCAATCCGGTGATTGCAATGCTCCCACCGAATCCTTCGCCAAGGTGCTGTCGGCGGGCAATCGCGAACTGCTGCGCGTCATCGCCGACAAGGCGCCGGCATCACTAGAGGAACTGTGTCCTTCCCGAGAGAAGGGTGACATTCCATACCGGAGACCTGTCTCCGGTATAAACCGTAACCCATGTCTCCAGAATGGACCCAAAAATGGAATGTTGAACGCCTCATCCCCGTAAACTGGCGACGTTGAATCCTCTCAATTTTTCCGGCGACTAAACGCTGACCGCGTAAACCGATCATGCCATACGTGTGAACTAGATGGTGTGAGAACCCCATGCCCGTGAACCGCTGTTCGCAACCAACTTCCGTGGCGGTATTGCAATCTGTCGGTTTTCTTGGATTCGCCGGTACTCGCATTGTGAGTGGTTCGTTGATAGGTTGTAGGCGACATGATCATAGAGGGGGGACACGATGGTCGATATGAAGCATCTTGAGCATGATGGGGCGACGCTCGGCCGAATTCACGCAAGATCGAACAACAGAAAGGCACTGGGCTATTGGCTGGGATTTCTGAAAGGGGTTCTCGCTAGCACGAAAGTCGAGACGACTGAGTATGATCCGCTGCGAGTGGAGGCTGAGAATTTCCTCAATCTTCTTCACGATCCCGATGCTCGCGAGCTCATTGAAGACATTCGAATCTGGAAGGACGAACCCAACGAGATTTACGAAATCGTGGAGAACATCGTCGCTGTGCGGTCTCGGGACTTCGTCATCGAGAGTGAGAAGGATGAGATCAATGAACTGTACGGCTTTTGCGCTGGCATCGCCTGCGACAATCGCATAACCCCCGAAGAAGTGGAACGACTGCTGTTGAGATTGGACAGCTATCCCAGGATTCAGAATGATCAGCGAGTGCGAAACCTGAGAACTGCTGCGCAGCGGTCGATCGCTGATGGAAGGATTACGCCAGAAGAATCCGACGACATCTGCAACTGGATTACACGTTTGGTCGGTGACAGCGCTACAGATACCGGTATCGCCACGTTCGGAAATGTCGGCGTCCTTGAAGGCGCACTTGAAGACCACAACGATATAATCTTCGACCGACGGATGTTCGTATTGACTGGGAAGTTCACCCTTGGCCCCAGGAAGGCGATTCAAGGCATGATTTCCGACCGCGGGGGCGAATTCAAAAGCAGCGTCTGCAGAAATACCAACTATCTCTGCGTTGCAGCGGAAGCTTCACGCGATTGGCGGCATAGCCACGAAGGCTTGAAGATTATGCGGGCCATGGAACTTCGAGACGAAGGGCGCGGCCCCCAGTTGGTTCACGAGGGTACCCTGGCTCAGGCATTCTTCCGATAGCGACGCTGGGATGCACCTTCTCGTGGTGGTCAATGCGCTCGCACCTACCGGATCTCCTTCTTGAGAAGTAGCCAGTGATACTCCCCCAGTTCCTTGGCGAGTTTCGTCATTGTCTCCTTGTTATCGAGGAAGCAGGCTCCCAAAACTAGATCGCGGGACGGCACCTCCTGGAGTCGAAAGGTGGGCATCACCCTGTAGACTTCGGCCTTGTGCTCCTGGAACCATCGCCATTCGCGAGCGGCCCGAGGATTGAACTTCTTCCGGATCACGATCCGGTCCCCGACTGCCGCCGCCGTGAAGCGCGTGACGCGCGTCGAATTGAAAATCGTCTGCTCGGACCTCGTCAGTATCGCCGGAAGCAGGAATGCGGGGCAATGTTCGGCGGCGATCGAGGAGAATGTCTGCCACGTCGCCTGAACTGCCGTCGACACCTCCTCGATGCCCAACGCCTTCAGCAATACTGTGCGCTCGACGACGTGGTCGTGCATACCGTCGATGTCGGTGAAATGGCGAGGAACGTCGAGCTTAGCCAGTGCGTCGGCGATGTCGTTTCGGTCCGCACGCAACTCCTTCCTGTATTTCGATGCTTCGACATATCTCGCGAGGAAGGCGTTGACGGAATCCTCGGAAAGGAAGGACAACGACGAAGTGGTTCTCACGATCTTCAGAACGCCAGCGCGGGCAAGCGGTGCGATGGACTGGTGGCGGAGACCCAGAAGAGCCTTCGCGCGACCGAAGGTAACTTCGCCTTCCCGGGCGGTCGACCTTACCGCTGCGGCCGGAGGATCGTTGGCCATACGCAAAGCGTTGAAGCCGACGCGATCCTTCCTGATCGCTGCCGGCTTCAATGTACCGGAGAGCACCATCTTCACCACTTTCCGCTGTGTGATGTCGTTCCAGCGTGCATAGTTCCAGATCGTGAGGCGCGTTCCCTTCTTTCGGCTAACGGGCAGGGTCGCAATCTTTTCCGCCAGCGCCTTGGCAGAGTCCGGATCGATCTTGAATTCCGAGGTCGCGGTCAGCCCAAGATAACCTTCGAGGTGGCCGGACGTCACAAGGAAACGGATCATCTTCTTGCTGCATCCGAGAAGTACAGCGCACTCCTTGTGCGTAAGCAGGGCATCGATCGCCGATCGGATCTTCTCGACGTCGTCCCGGGAGTATTTCAGATCTGGAGATTCGAGACCTCGCTTCCGCAGGAACACGCGTGCCAGTTTGTATTGGATGCGTAGTTCCTTCTGAAGCGCCTGCGACGTGATAAATTTGAAATCAAATCCACGTAGCTCGCGGAACTGGGTGACGCGGGCATGTCTCGCGAAAGCCTCCTTCTGTGCAAGGTCGATCCGCCTCCAGCTTTTCTGGAGAAGGTTGACCCCTCTGCCTCCGCGGCGGATCCAGCCGAAGCCGTTCTCGATGCCGGACTTCAGGGCATCCGCCGCATTATCGAGCAGCCAGGACTCAAACAGGGAGACAAGATCCTGATGCGTTCCCCGGAGCGCTTCAAAACCCCGTTGATAGGGATGCTCGCACTGTGGGGCGTTCTCTTGCCACGGATGCAGGAAAAAGCGACCGACAAGGCCACACAGTTCGATGACCTGGTAGAGATCGATATCATCGAGAAGGGGCCGCTGCCGGCCGGAAATGCACCCCAGCCGCTGAAGCAGGTAGTGCTCGAACAGATCGCTGCCGTCAATGACAGGCAGCTTCGCAATCAGGGATTCGCCGTCTGGTGCGTGCCCATAGTGCGGCCATGTCCATTTCAGGTGTCGACCTTCTGCGAAGGTCTCTTCGAGCGGGCAGCCATGAATAGGACAGATCCAGAATGGCACGATATCCCACCATACACGATGTGACTTCATCTCGCCGAGGCAGCCGCGGCAGAACCTGCGGTGGACGGCGGAGATTTGCCCGATCCGAAACTTCTCGCCTGAGATGACGAAAAATCGGCCGATCCGTCGAGGAGTCCATCGCTCGAGCGACTCCTTCGATGCCGGTGATAGAGGCAGATTGATCACCTTGTCGGAAATCTCGGGAGAAAGGATCGAAGTCGTGGTGACCCCGATCGAGTTGGCATAGGCCCTGACGCTGATCAGTCCCTCTTCCCCGACAAGTCTTCCGAAATAAGTGTATCCCGGTTCTCCCATGGCAGGTTTCGTTCTCCATGACGAGAAGGAACGCTGAAGACGATTTGCCACTGTCATCAGGCCGCTCCGAAATTGAAGAACGTTCTCTGATTTTCCTTCCAAGGACTGCGCATGCACGCATCGCGCAGGGTTTCAGGTCTGATGTATCGATGCCCCTCGTTGATGGCGGTCCAGCATGCACGTCTGATGACTACCATCACGCGGCCGAGATAGCCGTCGGAATAGGCGTACATCTCGTCGGCCATGTCCGGCTCGCCGAGGTTAGAAGTTTCGGCAAACGGAAGAAGGTCATCGATACCACCCATAAGAAGCTGGAAGCGTTCCCTGCCGTCCTCGGAGCCATCGAATTGAACGACAAATTCCTCGAAATAGTTTCGGCCACTCATTTCGGGGAGACTGAAGACCCATTTCCGAATCTTCGGCTCTCCGACGAGGACGACGGCGAACGACTTCGCTTCGATCAGTGACCTGATGAAGCTGTTGAACTTGGGAACCTCGTCCTTTCGCCGATCGAATAGCAGGTACTGGGCATCATCGATGATCACCAACTCGGTGCGATGCACGATGAGGCGATCCAACGCGTTTCGATTCCGGATATGCTGCGGCACCTTGGCCGCCTGGGCGCGGGATCCTGTCTGATAATAAATCTCGTCAGTCAGCGTTGACGGTGTCATGCCTGCCGTGGCGGCGATGTAGACCATCGGATAAACCTCTCCATCCTCGTCAATGGATGGGGGATATTTGGCCATATAGGCCTCGCAGATCGCCGTCTTTCCGCCGCGTGAATCTCCGTATAGCGCGCCGAAACTTCCTTTTCCGATGTCACCGCCGTTCACGGGCCTGTGGGCGTCGGCCAACAGTTTCCAGCCGGCATCAAACATTTCATATCGATGAAGAAGATTGTTCACCATCCACTGTCGCTCGCTGTTCGGAAGCTTGCTCGCGGCCCATCGTGTTTCGGGCGCCAGGAACGGGGTCTCGTGAAATAGCTTGCGCGGTGCTGTGTCCATCGAATGCAGAGTCATGGTGTCAGGTCTCCTTCGGCTTGTTCTGATCGGAGTGTTTCTTCCTCAGCTCGGCAAGGCTGAGGCGACCGCCAGTTCTGGGGGTGGGGGCTGGTGGTGCAGGGTGGTGAGGCTGTACGTCGGGCCGTGGCAGAATGATTGGCGGGGCATTGACCGGGCCGGGCCTCGATGACGGTGGCTTCCGCAGAGCGCGGGGGCTGACCGGTTCCCTGACTTCGATGGTCGATGGCTCCGCAAGACTTGTCCGACCGCCGCTATCGACCCAGGTCAAGTCGACAACTTTCGCGCGCTCGATCTTCAGCCCTTGCTTCTCGATGTGACGGGCGATCTTTCTCGAGTTTTCGTCGCGCCTGGTTTTGATGTGAAAATCGATCTGCATATTCCGGAGCCGCTCATAGGCCTCCTGGAAGCTCAGGTCGCGCCCGTGCTCTTCGAGCTCCCGTTTCTTGTAGTCGCAGATCAATTGATGCTGGTAGGCGTTCAGGCCGTTGGCATAAGAAGCCAGAGCCGGATCGACAGGCACCCGAATGGGGTAGTTCCGTCGATGCGAGTCCATGAGCCAGATGTGGCCGACATCCCAGAAGGGGCGCGTGGCGACATATTGTGTGGATCGGTGAACGCGGCCTTTGTCATCCCGGACACCCTTCTGGTGATTGGGATTGGTCGTCACCGTGAGAAGCTCGTCGGACTGGTAAAGCAGATAGTCGAACTGGATCCCGTTGTCCTGGATGGTCACGTTCTTCGTATGGCCGGCAAGCCATTCGAACGCCTGAGGATCGACCAGCTTTCTTGGCGGCAAGGTACGGATATCGCGCTGCCAGATGACATCGGGGATCGATTTCATCGTGGGAATCTCACCGATGCCCTTCTTCGCCGTGCGGTTCACGCGCACAGCGAAGTGGATGTCGAGAAGCGAGCGCAGCTCAACGATGGAGATCTCTGCCTGGATTTCCTGATCGGCGAAATCGAGCCTCTTTCGCTTTTCAGGGCGCGGCATGTGGCCGGGTGTCGACTGAAGAAGTCCGACATCCAGATCGTCGAACAGGTGTTCCAGCGCACCCTTGTCCTCTGGAACCCGAGGCCTGTATTCGGTGATCTCGAAGCCCAGCATGGCCGAGGCAAACTGGATCTGCTCGCCCGTGAGATGCGCGGCCAGGTCGACCCCCACGCGTTTGGGTTTCCCGAACCATGGCCATGAAACTGACGAGTGGAGGTGATCCTTCGGAAACATCGCGTGACGGAAGCCGTCGATGAAGGTCTCGAACGAAGGCGGAGAGAAGGAAATCGAGTAACCGTAGACGAGGCCGCAATATCGGTCGCGAAAGACCAGAATCTCGGGACGGCCGTAGGCGAGGCTAGGAAGCAGCGGATCGTACACCTTGATCGGCAGCGTCGAATAGTCGACGTCGACCACATCGAGGATGCTCGACGGCCGCCACGAAAGCACGCTCCGGGAATGCTCCCGAGCAGCATATTCCTCGCTGATGCGAAGACGATCCTTGGTGTATCTGTCGAGGTTTGCGATGCCTTTCTTGAAGGATGATAGCTTCATTACCGGCTGGCCGGCTGGGTTCAAGGCTAGATCTCTCGCCCAGGCGAATTCTGCGCCGTCCTTCACCAACTCCTTGACCCGGTTGCGGGCGTCCTCCGCCCCCATCTTCGCGGTCAACGCTTCGATGATGGCTTTGTCCTTGATGGCATAGAGAACGGCCGGAAATCGTGGTTCAGTGTTGCCTTTCGATTTGATCGGCGCGAACTTGACGATCCGGTTCAAGGCGGTGCCGTGCTTGTCGATCCGCATCATCTTGCAGATCCAACCCTTCGAGGGAGGCGTTTGCTCTTGCCTTCTCGCGGCGACTTCCGCGGCGATGCGTTCCTTGACATCGTCCGGCAACGTGTCGCTTCTGCGAAAATCCTTCTCTCTGTTCAGAGCATCGACGTACTCGATGCGGCGCAGCGCTTCGGCGACTTCCTCGCTTGTGAGACTGTGCACGCTGCCCGGCATGTTGCGCATGTCGGGTCGTCGCCCGTCGATGGCGACGATGCGGTTCATGTGCTCAAGCTGGAGGATCTGATCCTCGTAGAGCAGAAGGCTGTCGGCTCCACCGACCTGCCTTAGTTCGGCGAAGCGTCTGCCTGTCACCTCGTCCTGCCAGCGGACGAACATGAAGTCCCCGTACGCCCGACCCTTCTTGTCGAAGATGTGGTACCGATCACCCTTGCGCATGTCGATGGGCTGACCGACCTCCATCGACGGATCGGGCAGGGGCAACTCCAGCTCGCGCAACGTCTGGACGGGTTTTCTGAAGCGGGAGTAATAGTCTGCGATGCTCACGGCGTTCCTCTCCCGTCCTCCCATTCCGGGGCCAGGAACGAGCGTGCGAAGTTGCGATCACGCAGCATGCCGGTGAATTCGGTTCGATGAATCACGCTCTCGATCGCAAAGGGCTGGGCCTCATCGACCCAAAGGTCGCCGGACGCGACAAGATCCATCACGACCTCGAACACGGGATTGATCTCGGTCAGGATGCTCGCCGTTTCGGGAGGCTCGTCCTCGAACCGCGTCGACATCGCGTTGAAGGTGCTGGCCTGCATGATCTGATGCACTGTCATCGGCAAAGGCATCCGGAGGATGTCTTCCCGGACACGTGCGAACTTGCGCAGACGTGCCTGGGGGCGAGCGAGTTCGCACATCTCCTTCACGTTGGTGAACAGCGGTTCGGGATAGATCTTGCGCTCGTCGTGGAGGATGTAGACGCTGCCGAACTTTTCGCGGTAGTGCTGGACTCTCTCGTCCGCACGGGCACGTTCACCTGGAGTCGTCATGGTCTCCCAGTAGCGGCGAACGTCGATGAAGGTGATGCTGCCGTCGCGGTGGCCGAGCGCGAGGTCGGCGATGTGGGATTCCGTGCGGCGGCCGCGCCTCCCTTCCACCCAATAGAGCGTCTCCAAGGGATGATCCACGATAGAGACAACGTCGCAGTCGGTTTCGGCGAAATAAAGGAAATCATGTACGATGTTGTCGCGTGTGCGCAGAATGTGGATGCCGGAAGGTGCCTTCATCGTCGGGAACCAACCAGGGCGCTTCTTGTAATCGTGCAAGGCTTCAGCATGGGGGCGTTTGCGTTCCGGGTCGAACACGAAATCCCAAAGGGCTCGGCCGCGAAGATCACTCTCCGTCATGACATGGCTCTCCTGTCGCTCTGACGGTGCCAGAGACGTTGAAACAGATCAGTTGAAGGATTCATCGCCGTCGGGGTGGCCGTGGCGCGTCCGAGAACACACTCCAAAGTGGAGAGGTTAAGAAAATCTAAACGACGTTCTGGCGCGGAAGGGCAGCGGCTCTCGAAGGCGAATCCTTGGCAAAGAGTCCAAAAGACTCGAATGCGAATCCTATCGGTGCAACCTGTGGATGCGCTCTCTGGGAAAGCGGATTTTTGAATCCTGTGATCATGGATTCGATCTTGCCGAGGCTGGCAACCTGTCCGGGTAGTTCGGACGCACGGTTATGGCCGCGGCAGCGAACATCTCATGTCAACAATAATTAAAGGCGAGTCGATGCCGCCGAGAAAGATTTCAGGATTCGTGTTCCGCTAGTGGAGCCGCGCGGCGATTTCGGGCGCAACCTTGGTCAGGAAATGTATCCGGGGAGCGAATCACTCGGACGGACAGACCTCTCGGTGAACCCGATTAATGATGTCGTATTCGTATCCGCACCATGCGTTTTCTCCGCTCCAGAGCCTCCAGGGCACGCCCGGATAATAAAGCGAGGGGGATATGTTCATATTTCGTTCACGGCGTCAACATCTACGGTTTTGTTTTGTTTTTGATGCCGGCGATAGTTGTGGATGTGCCGTCTCCCTGGATAGCGAGTTCTCTGACACGAAGAGGGTCGAAATCTACTGATGCCTATCCGCTTGACGACACCCTGGAACATCGACTGGGCGACGCCACGCTGATACATGGCCGCTGGATTGCCGATAACCCAAGCGGCGACGGCAGGTTCATGGTGACGCGGTGGATTCCGCCGAAGGTCGTGCGACCGCAGGATCGGGAGACGTTCCACCAAGAGGGCGGCCAGGTATTAGAGTGCAGAATACGGAAGTGGATAGCTGCGAATACCTATGGCTCTGGGCATCGTTCTGACAGCCAGAGGCGTGGATGCGCGCTGTTCGTCACTGGAACGACATCCTGGATGGTTTCGCTTACAATGCGGTGATGACGACGCTAGGTGTCGCCTTTTCAGGTTTGGCCGTTACTTGGAGGACGTGAAGACATTGGAGCAAGGCAGTCGGCTCCACGCCGTCCGTTGCTAACGCTTCAGGCTTTTGGACGGAATAGGCTCGGGTCTGTGTGAAGGCCCGTCGTTCTCGTATTTCGATTCCGAGGGTGCCGGGAAATCCCTGAGGGTGTTTTCGATTGCCGCCTCCATTCTACGATCGAGACGAAAAGCTTGGTTGATGTTGCCGAACGCCACGACTCCGCTCGGAGGTGCCTCATGGTTCGCGAGAAGCGCGCCGATGGCGCCTTCGACTGTCTTATAGTCGTGTTCGTCAGCTTGGGTGCGGCATAGGTAACGCAGTATGAACGTCGCCAAATCAACGGATTCCTCCGTGGCATCGACATTGCTTGGGTATTCCGACGTCGTAAGTATGGTCTCGACGGACTGGACGATCGGTGATGGCACCGTCAGCGGACTCAGCTTTTCAGGATCACGTTGGAAATAATAAAGGTAGTAGCCAATCCGAGAGTCTCGCAGCTTCCTTGCTTGGCCCCAGGCATCCTTCTTCGGGTGGCGGATATCGGCACGGCCTTCGCTGCTGACCTTTTTGGCCTGAAGTCGAAAGGGCCGGAAATGCGGAACTCCCCCGATCTTTACGCAGAGAACGACTCCAAGATCTGCCCCGGTGTCCTTCTCCTGCTTGCCCATGGCGATGTCGGCGTAGTGGAATAGAATGGCATCTTGGATTTCTGCCCGTTGGGCCTGGAAGGCAACCTTGTCAGAGAACTTCTTATCGGAAAAGCATTCTGAGGCGTAAAAAAGCGTCCTCTTTACGGCGCTCAGCAGACTCGAAAGCAGATGACCGGTAAGTCGTTCCTCATGGCTGCCCGTCGCCGAAAAATTCATCGCGAAATCTTCCTGGGCCATTACGACTGCAGCATACGCCATCCATGTGGTGATGTCAGGGAACACTTCCGTACTCAGAAGAAAGTCGCCCACGACAATCGGAAGCGGCGCTTGCGGCAATGGATTGGCGATATCAAGCGGTTCGGCAGGCAGGCGAAATTTTACGCCCGCGTCTGCTCGCACGGCATTCATGACCTCCTTGGCGGCTACAGCGAATTTGGCGCCGAATCGGAGGCCTGCAAACCCACCTAGTCCCATGATGCTGACATCGTCGAGCCAGTCTTCGTTTATGAAGTTTGCCGCTAACCTCAGCCGCTTTGCCGACACGCTGTCCATTCCGTCTCCCTCACACCGACGACACCATCAAACGCGTCATACGACACGGTCGT
>NZ_JAKGBU010000121.1 GCF_021555155.1 Rhizobium alarense | reverse complement strand
GGCGCGCCGGATGACCGCCCGGCCCGTCTCGAAGATATCGGTACCGCCGAAATTCTGCCAGAGCCCGAGCGAGATCGGCGGCAGTTTCAGGCCTGACCGGCCACAGGGGCGATAGTCGGTATTCTCGTAACGCTTCGGACCCGCCGTATACATAGTCCCGTCTCCCTTTGGACCCGGCGCAGTCCGGGCGACCGTTGTTCATGTGGTGGTATTCAGTCCCGATCGATGAATCAATGACGCAAAGCTCAACGCATCGATGATGCCAGCTCATCATTACCCGGCATCGCCACAGGGATCGAGTTCACGGATCACCTGGATCAGCGCACTTACGCCATGGGGAAGCTGGCGGCGGCTGGAATAATATATGGCGAACGGCGGTCCGTAGGACGCCCAGTCCGGCAGGACCACTTCGAGCTGGCCGCTCGCGACATGCGGCCGCGCCAGTTTCTCGAGGCAGTAGAACAGTCCCACACCGTCGATCGCCGCATTGATCGCGAAATCCGACTCGCCCGAGATGACGGCGCCGGGCACATCGATCTCGCGCCGTTCCTCTCCGCGCTCGAACTCCCACTTGTAGATCTGGCCGCGGCCGGTGCGGATGCGGATGCAGCTATGGTCGAGAAGATGGTCCGGATCGCGGGGCCGACCGTTTCGGGCGAAATAGGACGGCGCGCCGACGGCGACCCATTTCAGCGACGGGGTCAGCGGGACAGCGATCATGTCCTCGGGAATCGTGCCGGCATAGCGCAGCCCCGCGTCGAACCCTTCCGCGGTGACATCGACGAAATGATCGTCGGCTGCGACCTCTATCTCTATGTTCGGGTAGCGTTGCAGGAAGACCGGCAGGACGGGACGCAGCAGCAGGGTCGCGGCGTCGCGCAGCAGGTTGATGCGGATCGATCCCGCCGCTCCGTGATACTGACCTCTCAGATCGTCCAGCCCGCCGTGAATAATGTCGAGGCCGGCTGCAATCTTCTCCGCAAGCGCCCGGCCGGCCACGGTCGGCGCGACGCTGCGGCTGGTACGGTTGAGCAGGCGGACACCGAGACGCTCCTCCAGTGCCTTCATGCGGTGGCTGAGCGCGGAGGCCGTCATCTCCAAGTGATCGGCGGCCTTGCGGAAACTGCGGTACTGCACGATCAGCAGGAAGATCGAGAGTTCGTAGACCTCGTTTCGATTGAGTGGCATGGGTGAGAGCCTCCCGCGCTCCGTCGTCTGCATCCTGCACTACAGCGTACCGCGCCGGCACGCCACACCGGTTGTATCGACGGCCGTAGACTGCATGAATCGTGTGCTTGACCATTTTCTGGGCATGTCGCTCGCTTGACTCGTTTTTGAGCGAATCCTATGGTTTTTAGACCAATTGGTAAATAAAAAGGGGTTCGCTAACGTGACGAAAAATATCATGATTTCACGCCGTTCCGTGCTCGCAACCGGCCTCGTCCTCGGCGCCGGCGCCTTCATGCCGGGTGCGCGCGCTCAGGCGCCGCTAAAGGTGGCCGGCATCCACGCATCGCCGGTCGAAAACGCCTGGAACTCGCGCCTTCACGAGGCGCTGCAGGCGGCGGCGGCAGACGGCGCAATCGAATACACCTTCTCGGAAGGCGTCTCCGGCACCGACTATCCCCGCGCCATGCGCGAATATGCCGAACAGGGCAACAAGCTGATCGTCGGCGAATCCTATGCGGTCGAGCGCGAGGCGCGCCAGGTTGCCGCCGACTATCCGGACACGGCCTTCCTGATGGGCTCCAGCGGCGAGTCCGCGGGCGACAATTTCGGCGTTTTCGGCACCTGGAACCACGATGGCGCCTATCTTGCAGGCATGCTGGCCGGCACGATGACGAAGTCCAACATCGTCGGTTCCGTCGGCGCAATCCCGATCCCGGAAGTCAACATGCTGATCAACGCCTTCGCCGAAGGCGTCAAGGCCGTCAACCCCGATGCCAAGCACCTCGTCTCTTTCATCGGAACCTTCTTCGACCCGCCCAAGGCCCGCGAAGCCGGCCTCGCCCAGATCGACGCCGGCGCCGACATCCTGTTCGGCGAGCGCATCGGCACGGCGGATGCCGCCAAGGAGCGTGGAATCAAGTCGGTCGGTTCGCTTCTCGACTATACGCCGCGCTATCCCGAAACGGTCTTCGCCAATGCCATGTGGTATTTCCGGCCGATCCTCGACGCGGCGGTCGCCGACGTGGCTGCCGGCAAGCCGGTCGGCAAGGTCTATACCGCCTACGGCCTGATGAAGGACGGCGGCAGCGACATCGTCTATGTGAAGGGCGTTGCCTCGGCGGAAGCCGAAACGGCGATGGAGGCGAAACGCGCCGAGATCAAGGCCGGTACCTTCGAAGTGCCGATCATGATGGAAGAGCCCAAGTAACGGCTCGGCGGCGGGCAGGACCATGCTGGATGCGACCACGCTGGGCGACATGCCGGCCGTGACGGATCGGGACGACGCAACGGCGCTCGCTGCCGCGATCGCATGCGGCACCGTAACCTGTCGCGAGGCGATGGACGCGAGCCTTGCCGCGGCCGAACGCCACCGCGACCTCGGCGCCCTCTGTCACATCGACGCGGACCGCGGCCGCAAGGTGGCGGACGCGATGGACGAGGAGCGTCGCTCCGACCCCGCCGGCTTCGCAACACGCGCCTTCGCGGGCGTTCCGACGCTTGCCAAGGACCTCGGCGGACCCTTTGCCGGCTTCCCGGTGCGGGCCGGGTCGCATCTCTTCGACCATCTCGCCGGCGGCAGCATGGATTCCGACCTTGCTGCGCGCTTCCGGGCGGCGGGACTATGCGTCTTCGGCATGACGACCAGCCCTGAGGTCGGGTTGTCGCTCGCCAGCGAACCGGCACGCGGTCCGACCTGCCGCAATCCGCTTGCTTCCGCGCTGACGGCCGGGGGATCCTCCGGTGGCGCGGCGGCGGCGGTGGCGGCCGGCATCGTCGCCATCGCGCATGCCACCGACGCCGGCGGCTCCATTCGTGTACCGGCCGCGTGTTGCGGTCTCGTCGGCCTTAAGCCGACACGCGGCGCCATGCCCGGCGGTCCCGCCTTCGGCAACCATCTCGGCGGTATTGCCAGCGAGTTCGTCGTCGCCCGCTCGGTTCGAGACACCCGACGCGCCCTCTCTGCCTTGGCCGGCCGGGCGCGCGGACCCTTCGCCGATCTCGCTTTTTCGGATGCCGCACCCGGAAAGCTGCGAATCGGCGTCCTTGCCGAAACCGGCAGCCGCTTCCCGATGGACCTGCAGCGCGCCACGGCCGTTTCCGATGCCGCACGGGCGCTGGAAGCGGACGGGCACAGGATCGTCCCGGTCGTCGCCTGGGCCGAACTGGAAGGCCTTGCCGGGGCGAGCAACCGGGTCTTCGCCGACATCATTTCCGTCAATCTCGCGCGCCTCGTCGAAAGCCTCCGCCTCGACCTCTCGCTCTGCGAACCGATGACCGGCGCGGTCGCGGAACGCGGCGCGGCGATGCCTGCGACCGCATTCTGGGACAGCCTGACGGCGGCCGTGTCCGTCAGTCATGCGCTCTGGAACCTGTTCGACGGGTTCGACTGCCTGCTCACGCCCATGCTTGCAACGGCCCCGCCACCGCTTGGCAGCTTCCCGACCGATCACACAGACGCGAACCTGCATTTCAGCCGCATGGCCGCATTCGCCCCTCTGGCGACGCTCGCCAATATCTCAGGCGTCCCCGCGCTGACACTGCCCTTCGGAGCCGACGGCGACGGCTTGCCGCTCCCCGTCCAGCTTGTTGGGCCGATGGGATCGGATCGCATACTGCTTGCGCTTGCCGACCGACTCGCGGCAGAGCAGCGCTGGCGGCATCGTTTTCCCGTCGCAGGACTGGCCGCATGACCGCCTCTCCGGTGCTCGAACTCAGCAACATCAGCAAGCGCTTCGGCTCGACCGTCGCCAACGACGACATCTCGATCCATCTGAACAAGGGCGAGCTGCTGGCCCTTCTCGGCGAGAACGGCGCCGGCAAGACGACGCTGATGAGTGTCCTCTTCGGCCATTACACGCCGGACACCGGTACTGTGCGGGTCGACGGCACCGACCTGCCTCCCGGCAAGCCCCGCGCTGCGATCCGCGCCGGCGTCGGCATGGTGCACCAGCACTTCGCACTGGCGCCGAACCTCTCGGTGCTGGACAACGTCATGACCGGCACGGAGAGCCTGCTGTCACTCCGCTCCAACCGCAAGGCGGCGCGCGCCAGGCTGCTGGCCATCGCCAAACGTTTCGGCCTCGCCGTCGATCCCGATGCCCGGCTCGGCGATCTCTCGGTGGGCGAGCAGCAACGTGTCGAGATCCTCAAAGCGCTCTACAATGACGCGCGCATCCTGGTCCTCGACGAGCCGACGGCGGTGCTCAGCAACATCGAGGCGGAGAAGCTCTTTGCGACGCTGAAGGAGATGGCACGGCACGGCCTGTCGCTCATCTTCATCTCGCACAAGCTCGACGAGGTGATGGCGGCGGCGGATCGCATCGTGGTGCTGCGCGGCGGCAAGGTGGCAGCAGAGCGCCTGGTCGGCGCGACGGACAAGGCCGAGCTTGCGGAGCTGATGGTCGGAAAACGCGTGACGCGGCCGACACGGGCGGCCGCCAAGCCGGGCGCAACCGTCTTCGAGGTCGCCGGCGTGACGGTCCGCCAAGGCGGCATCGACCGTCTCCAGAACATCAGCTTCCGCCTGCGCGAAGGCGAGACGCTCGGCATCATCGGCGTCTCCGGCAACGGCCAGGCAACACTCTCCCAACTCATGTCGGGTCTGGTCTCGCCGTCGGCCGGCAGGCTCCTTGCCTTCGGCGAGGCGGTTTCCGGATTCGACGTGCGCGGGCTGATCGAAGCGGGCATCGGCCGGATCCCGGAGGACCGCAACCGGCAGGGCGCGATCGGCGAGCTGGCGATCTGGGAGAATGCCGTGCTGGAACGTCTCTGGTCGCCGGCCTTCTCGCGACGCGGCGTCGTTAACCGCAAGGCCGGCATGGCTTTTGCCAACCGCATCATCGGAGACTTCGACGTGCGCGGCGCCGCCGCCGGAAGCCGGACGCGCCTGCTGTCCGGCGGCAACATGCAGAAGCTGATCCTCGGCCGCAATCTCATCGATCGTCCCCGCATCCTCGTCGCCGTGCAGCCGACACGCGGGCTCGACGAGGGCGCCGTCGCCGCGATCCATGCCCGCATCCTAGAGGCCCGCGCTCAGGGAACGGCCGTGCTGCTGATCTCAGAGGACCTGGACGAGGTGCTCGGCCTCGCCGACCGCATCCAGGCGATCGTCAAGGGCCGGCTGTCCCTGCCGGTCCCTGCTGAGGAAGCCAATTCGCGCATGCTGGGGCTGATGATGTCCGGCGAATGGCAGATGACCGAAAGGAACGACCATGCGTTTTGAGCGCCGCGAGCACCGTCCGCTCTGGCTCGTCGTGCTGTCGCCGCTGATCGCCATCGTTGCGGCGCTGGCACTTGCCGGTATCCTCATCGCGCTCGCCGGTGCGCCGGTCTTCGAAGCCTATGGCCGCATCCTGACCGGCGCCTTCGGCACCCGGCTTGCCGCGACCGAAACCCTGACGCGCGCGACGCCGCTGATCCTCACCGGCCTTGCCGCTGCGATCGCCTTCCGGGCCAGGCTCTGGAACATCGGTGCCGAGGGACAGTTCTATCTCGGCGCGATCGCCGTCGCGGCGCTCGGCTCCGGTGCGCTGTCCGGGCTGCCGGCACCCGCGCTGATCCCCCTCCTCTTCGCGGGCGGCGCCGTCGCCGGCATGCTTTTCCTGCTCCTGCCGCTCTGGCTCAGGCTCCGCTTCGCCGTGGACGAGGTGGTCACCAGTCTTCTCCTCAACTTCGTGGCCGTGCTCTTCGTCTCCATGCTGATCGATGGCGTGCTGAAGGATCCGCTCGCCTTCGGCTGGCCGCAGTCGATGCCGGTCGGCGACCATGCGCTTCTGCCGAAGCTGATCGACCGCTCACGTCTCCATGTCGGCCTCCTGGTCGCTGTTGCCGTGGCGGTCGCGGTGCATCTGATACAGTCGCGCACGGTCTTCGGTCTGCAATCGCGCGCCGCCGGCCTCAATCCGGACGGCGCCGTCTTCGCCGGCGTTCCGCTCGGGCTGACGCTCGTCAAGGTCGCCTGCCTCTCCGGCGGGCTTGCGGGGCTCGCGGGTGCCATCGAGGTCATGGGTGTGAAGGGCTATGTGACGACCGACCTTTCGCCGGGTTACGGCTATTCCGGCATCATCGTCGCCATGCTCGCCAACCTGCATCCGATCGGCGTCGTCGCCGCCGCGCTCTTCACGGCAACCATGTTCGTCGGCGCCGACGGCATGAGCCGGGCGCTCGGCATTCCAACCTATATCGCGGACGTGACGGTGGCGCTCTCGCTGCTGACCATGCTCGTCGCGCTCTTCTTCACCCAGTACAGGATCCGCCGATGACGCTCGTTTTCGACATCGTGGCATCCGCCGGACTCTGGGCCGCCGTCCTGCGCATCGCGACGCCGCTGATCTTCGGCACGCTCGGCGCGCTCCTCAGCGAGCGGTCCGGCGTGCTGAACCTCGGCATCGAGGGCATCATGACCTTCGGCGCCATGGCCGGCTGGCTCGCGGTCTTCAACGGTGCCGACCTCTGGACGGGGCTGCTCGCTGCGGCCCTGTCGGGCGCGATGTTCGGGCTCCTCCACGCTGTCATGACCGTCACGCTCGGCCTGTCGCAGCATGTCACCGGCCTCGGCATCACCCTCTTCGCCTCGAGCCTCAGCTACTACGTCTTCCGGCTCACCGTGCCGCTCGCCTCGACGCCGCCGACCGTGACGCCGTTCCAGCCGATCTTCATCCGCGGCCTTTCCGACCTCCCCTTCGTCGGCCCCGCCTTCTTCACGCAGACCGCGCCGACCTACCTTTCCATCGTCATCGCTCTGCTGCTCGCCTATATCCTGTTTCGCACGCCCTTCGGCCTGGCGCTTCGCATGTCCGGGGAAAATCCGCATGCGGCGGAATCCCAGGGCGTCAATCCGGTCACGATGCGCTACATCGCCGTCATGGCGGGCAACGCGCTGATGGCGGTGGGCGGCGCGTTCCTGACGCTCTCGGCCTTCAACAGCTTCTTCCCGACGATGATGCAGGGACGCGGCTGGATCTGCATCGCGCTCGTCGTCTTTGCGTCCTGGCGGCCGGGGCGGGCCCTGTTCGGCGCCCTGCTCTTCGCCTTCTTCGACGCCTTCCAGCTCCGGCTGCAGACGGTATTGGAAGGCGTGCCCTACCAGGTCTTCCTGATGATCCCCTATATCCTCTCGATCGCGGCGCTCGCGATCATGGCGCGGCGCGCCCGCGTGCCGCAGGCCCTGATGCAGCCCTACCGGCGCGGCGAACGCTGACAGACACAAGGTGACCTCCATGTTCGATCTCATCATCCGCAACGCCAACCTGCCGGACGGAAGCGAAGGCGTCGACATCTGCGTTTCCGGCGGCACGATCGCCGAAATCGGCCCGCGCATTGAGGCGGTCGCGAAGGACGAGATCGATGCGACCGGCCGGCTCGTCACGCCGCCCTTCGTCGATCCGCATTTCCACATGGACGCGACGCTGTCCCTCGGCCTGCCGCGCATGAACGTCTCGGGCACGCTGCTTGAAGGTATCGCCCTGTGGGGCGACCTCCGCCCGCTGCTGACGCGCGAGGCGCTGGTCGAACGCGCACTGAACTATTGCGATCTCGCCGCGTCCCAGGGACTGCTCGCCATCCGCAGCCATGTGGATACCAGCGATCCGCGGCTGGTGACGGCGGAAGCGCTGATCGAGGTGCGGGAAAAGGTTGCCCCCTATATCGACCTCCAGCTCGTCGCTTTCCCGCAGGACGGCTACTTCCGGGCGCGGGACGGCAGCAAATCGCTCGAGCGTGCGCTCGACATGGGCCTGGACATCGTCGGCGGCATTCCGCATTTCGAGCGCACCATGGCGGAGGGCAAGGAATCGGTCGAGGCGCTCTGCCGCATCGCCGCCGACCGCGGCCTGCCGGTCGACATGCACTGCGACGAAACGGACGACCCGATGTCGCGCCACATCGAGACGCTTGCCGCCGAGACCGTGCGCTTCGGCCTCGAGGGCCGGGTTGCCGGCTCGCACCTGACTTCGATGCATTCGATGGACAACTACTACGTCTCCAAGCTCATCCCGCTGATGGCGGAGGCGGAGATCAACGTCATCCCGAACCCGCTCATCAACATCATGCTGCAGGGCCGGCACGACACCTATCCGAAACGGCGCGGCATGACGCGGGTGCGCGAACTGATGGCTGCCGGCCTCAACGTCTCGTTCGGCCACGACTGCGTGATGGACCCCTGGTATTCCATGGGGTCCGGCGACATGCTGGAGGTCGGCCACATGGCGATCCACGTGGCGCAGATGGCGGGCATCGAGGACAAGCGGAAGATTTTCGATGCGTTGACTGTCAATTCGGCAAAGGCGATGGGCCTGGAGCACTACGGTCTCGCCAAGGGCTGCCACGCCGACATGGTCATGTTGCAGGCACGCGATCCGCTGGAAGCTCTGCGCCTCAAGGCGACGCGCCTCGCCGTCATTCGTCGCGGCAAGGTCATCGCCCGCTCGGCGCCGCGCGTCAGCCAGTTGATGCTGGCAGGCCGCCCGTCGTCCGTCGACGCGGCCGCCTATGCGCCGAAGCTGCCGGGCGGCGTGTAACGCATCCATCGCAAACTGCGGAAGCCTCAGAGTTCCCGGTGCAGGTTCCTGCGCGAGAGATTGTGCACGTCCCGCTCGCCGCAGAGCGCCATGGTGACGTCGAGTTCGCGGCGAATGATCTCCAGCGCCCGTGTGACGCCCGCCTTGCCGCCGGCGCCGAGGCCATAGAGAAAGGAACGGCCGATATAGGTGCCCTTGGCACCGTAGCAGAGCGCCTTCAAGACGTCCTGCCCGGAGCGGATGCCGCCGTCGAGATGAACCTCGATCTTGTCGCCGACCGCGTCGACGATGCGCGGCAGCATGCTGATCGAGGACGGCGCGCCGTCGAGCTGGCGCCCGCCGTGGTTGGAAACGATGATGGCGTCCGCTCCCGTGCCGACCGCCATGCGCGCATCCTCCTCGTCGAGGATGCCCTTGAGGATCAGTTTGCCGCCCCAGCGCTCCTTGATCCAGGCGACATCCGCCCATGAGAGCTTGGGATCGAACTGTTCGTTGGTCCAGACGAACAGCGACGACAGGTCGCTGACGCCCTTCGCATGACCGACGATGTTGCGGAAGGTGTGGCGCTTCGTCTTCAGCATGTCGAGGCACCAGAAGGGTCGCGTCGCCATCTGCCAGACGTGTTTCGGCGTGAATTTCGGCGGCGCGGAAAGCCCGTTTCGCAGGTCCTTGTGGCGCTGGCCGAGGATCTGCAGGTCGAGCGTCAGGACCAGTGCCGAGCAGCCGGCCGCCTTCGCCCGGTCGATCAGGTTGTGGACGAAATCCTTGTCCCGCATCACGTAGAGCTGGAACCAGAAGGGCTTTGTCGTGACCGAGCGCACGTCCTCGATGGAGCAGATGCTCATGGTCGACAGCGTGAAGGGCACGCCGAAGGCTTCCGCCGCCTGTGCGGCCAGCATCTCGCCATCCGCATGCTGCATGCCGGTCAGCCCGGTCGGTGCAAGGGCGACCGGCATCGAGACCTTCTCGCCGATCATCTCGCTTTCAAGCGAACGGTTCGTCATGTCGACGAGCACCCGCTGGCGGAGCTTCACCTTGTGGAAATCGTCCTCGTTTGCACGATAGGTGCCTTCTGTCCAGGCGCCGGAATCGGCGTAGTCGAAGAACATCTTCGGCACGCGGCGCTTGGCGCGCGCCTTCAGTTCGGCGATCGTCAGGACGTCTTTCAAGGCTGGGCACTCCCTCGCATTTCCGGCAGGTCCGGCCAGGCCGGCGCGATAGTCTTAAGACCGGAACGTGTAGTCCGCAATCGATTCCGGTTTCATCTCGATCGAAAAGCCGGGCCGCTCCGGCGGCATGTAGGCGGCGTCGCGAATGAGGCAGGGATCGAGGAAATGCTCGTGCAGATGGTCGACATATTCGATCACGCGGCCGTCCTTCGTACCGGAAACGGCGACGTAGTCGATCATCGAAAGATGCTGCACATACTCGCAAAGGCCGACGCCGCCCGCATGCGGCCAGACCGGCAGGCCGAATTTCGCCGCGATCAGCAGCACGGCGAGGACCTCGTTCAGCCCGCCCATGCGGCAGGAATCGATCTGAACGATGTCGATGGCGCCCTCGGCGATGAACTGCTTGAACATGATGCGGTTCTGGCACATCTCGCCGGTCGCGACCTTCACCGGGCCGATCGCCCGGCGGATCTTGCGGTGGCCCGCCACATCGTCCGGGCTCGTCGGCTCCTCGATGAAATAGGGATTGGCGAAGGCAAGCTTCTTCACCCAGTCGATCGCCTGGTCGACCTCCCAGACCTGGTTGGCGTCGATCATCAGGTAACGATCCGGGCCGATCACCTCGCGGGCGATCGTCAGGCGGCGGATATCGTCCTCAAGGTCGCGGCCGACCTTCATCTTGACATGCCGGAAGCCGGCGTCGACCGCC
>NZ_JAKGBU010000120.1 GCF_021555155.1 Rhizobium alarense | reverse complement strand
ATCAGCAAAAACGGCCGTGCCCCCGAGGAGGAGGCCGGCAACAGCAAAAATCAAAGTATTCACTGCGCAACCTCCGTCTAGACTTCGGTTCGCATGTGCGGGAGCCACAAAATACCACAAACACGTTGCATAACGCAAGAAATGCGACGCTGGGGCGCATTTATTTTTTATTCTTCTCTTGATTGCAAGTCGACACTCGCCTTCAACCCGCGCTCAGCGTCCGCCGCACCGCGTCCTTCCATCCCTTGATCTTCGTGGCCCGCGTCTTCTCGTCCATCTCGGGCTCGAAGCGCCGGTCGCGCGCCCAGGACTTCGCGAACCCGGCCCGGTCCGGCCAGACGCCGGCACGCTGCCCGGCAAGCCAGGCGGCGCCGAGCGCGGTCGTCTCGAGAATCGTCGGGCGATCGACGGGGGCGTCGAGGATGTCGGCGAGGCGCTGCATGGTCCAGTCGGAGGCGACCATGCCGCCATCGACGCGCAGAACCGTTTCCTTGCCGTTCGCCCGCCAGTCCTTGTGCATGGCGTCGAGCAGGTCGCGGGTCTGGTAGCAGACGGCCTCCAGGGCCGCGCGGGCGAATTCCGCGGGCCCCGTGTTGCGCGTCATGCCGTAGATCGCGGCGCGCGCCTCGGGATCCCAGTGCGGTGCGCCGAGGCCGGTGAAGGCCGGCACGAGATAGACGTTCTGCGTCGGATCGGCCCTTGCCGCAAGGTCGCCCGTGTCTGGCGCGGCCTTGATGACCTTCAGCCCGTCGCGCAGCCATTGCACAGCCGCCCCCGCGATGAAGATCGAGCCCTCCAGCGCATAGGTCGTCTCGCCGTCGAGGCGATAGGCGATGGTGGTGAGGAGGCGGTTCTTCGAGCGCACCATGTCGGCGCCGGTGTTGAGCAGCGCGAAACAGCCGGTGCCATACGTGGATTTCATCATGCCCGGCTCGAAGCAGGCCTGGCCGATGGTCGCGGCCTGCTGGTCGCCGGCAACGCCGAGGATCGGGATTTCCGCGCCGAAAAGCGCCTTCTCCGTCACGCCGAAATCGGCCGCGCAGTCGAGCACTTCGGGCAGCATGGCGGCCGGCACGCGCAGGATCTCCAGCAGGTCCTCGTCCCACTGGTTGGAGCCGATATTGTACATCAGCGTGCGGCTGGCATTCGTCGCATCGGTCGCGAACGCCTTGCCGCCGGTCAGCCGCCAGATGAGGAACGTGTCGATCGTGCCGAAGCACAGTTCGCCCTTGGCGGCGCGCGCCCGCGCGCCCTTCACGTTGGCGAGCATCCAGGAGAGCTTGGTGCCGGAGAAATAGGGGTCGAGCAAGAGGCCGGTCTTCTTCGTGAAGGTCTTTTCCAGCCCCTGCCGCTTCAATTTCTCGCAATAGGACGCCGTGCGCCGGTCCTGCCAGACGATGGCATTGTGGATCGCCCGGCCGCTCGCGCGCTCCCAGACGACGACCGTCTCGCGCTGGTTGGTGATGCCGATCGCCGAGATGTCGGAGGCCTTGAGGTCCGCCTTGGTGAGCGCCGCCTTCACAGACCAGACGACGCTCTCCCAGATCTCCTCCGGGTCGTGCTCGACCCAGCCGGACTGCGGAAAATGCTGGGTGAATTCCTTCTGGGCGGAGCCCACGACGGTCTGTTTGCGGTCGAAGACGATCGCCCGGCTGGACGTCGTGCCCTGGTCAATCGCGAGAATGTAGCCTGCCATGAACCCCTCCCGGTCCTGCCTCCGGGCCGCTCCCGACAGCCCTTCGTTTCTTTCAATACGACATCAAAACGAATGTCAAAGGAAAACAAAACGCAAATCCGCTCACCCGATTCCACCCATACTACCGAGTGAAAAACGCAATTGTCATCGCCGGATGTTTGCGCGTAGGCTGCTGCAACGCAGCACGAACCGGCGCGACAGACCGCCGGCGTATGAAACGGGAGTTGAGGACATGAAGAGTGTGGTTGTCACCGGGTCCACCAGCGGCATCGGGCTCGCGATCGCCACCGCCTTTGCCGAGCAAGGGGCCAATGTCGTCATCAACGGCTTCGGCCCGCTGACCGAGATCGAGGCGATCCGCGAGAAGCTGGAAAGCCTTGGCGGCGGCAAGGTCATCTACCATCCCGCCGACATGACGAAGCCGCACGAAATCTCCGACCTGATCGAGACGGCCGTCGAGGAATTCGACGGCGTCGACGTGCTCGTCAACAATGCCGGCATCCAGCATGTCGAGAAGATCGAGGATTTCCCGGTCGAGAAATGGGACCAGATCATCGCGATCAACCTTTCCAGTTCCTTCCACACGATCCGTGCGGCGATCCCGCACATGAAGCGCAAGGGTTTTGGCCGCATCATCAATGTCGCCTCCGCCCACGGCCTCGTCGCCTCGCCCTTCAAGTCGGCCTATGTCGCGGCAAAACATGGTATCATGGGACTGACGAAAACGGTCGCGCTGGAGATCGCCGAAAACGGCATCACGGCGAACGCGATCTGCCCCGGCTACGTGCTGACGCCGCTCGTCGAGAAGCAGATTCCCGACACGGCCAAGGCGCGCGGCATCAGCGAGGCTGAGGTGAAGTCGGATGTCATGCTGAAGTTCCAGCCGACCAAGGAATTCGTCGCCGTCGAGGAAGTGGCCGCCATCGCGCTGTTCCTCGCGAGCGACGCGGCCAAGTCGATCAACGGCACGCATATCTCCGTCGATGGCGGCTGGACGGCGCAATAGAAGGACGCCCATGACCCCGGACACTGGCAGCATCACCGGCAGCATCCGCTTCATTCTGAACGGCGAGGACATGGCCCTTCGCCAGGTATCGCCGACGGCCACGCTGCTCGACTGGCTGCGGCTTAGCCGCCGCCTGACGGGGACGAAGGAGGGTTGCGCGGAGGGCGATTGCGGCGCCTGCACGGTGCTCGTCGGCCGGCTGCTCGAAGGCCGGCTCGTCTATGAAAGCGTCAATGCCTGCATCCGCCTGCTCGGCTCGCTGAACGCCACCCATGTGGTGACGGTGGAACATCTGGCCGCGAAAGACGGCGCGCTCCATCCCGTGCAGCAGGCGATGGTCGACGAACACGGCTCGCAATGCGGCTTCTGCACGCCCGGCATCGTCCTGTCGCTCTACGGCCTCTGGCTCGGCAATGCGAGCCCCAGCCGGGCGGAGATCGAAAAGGCGCTGCAGGGCAATCTCTGTCGCTGCACCGGCTACGAGCCGATCGTCCGCGCCGCGGAGCGAGCCGCCGAACACCGCCCGGCCGCCGTCTTCGACCCGCTGGAGCGCTTCCGCGACGAGATGGCGGAGCGGCTGGACGCGCTCGCGCCGCAGGCGACCCTCCGTGTTTCCGGCGGCGAGGGCCGCGTGATCGTGCCGGCTTCCGTGGAAGAGCTCGCCGAAGTCCTCGCCGAGGAACCCGCCGCCACCATCGTCGCCGGCTGCACCGATGTCGGCCTGTGGGTCACCAAGCAGTTCCGCGACCTGAACCCGGCCGTCTTCATCAACCATCTCGGCGAATTGCAGATGGTCGAGCACGGCCCGGCCGGCGTCACGATCGGCGCCGGCGTCACCTATAGCCAGGCCTTCGACACGCTCTGTCGCGCCGTCCCGGCACTTCGCCCTCTGATCGACCGCATCGGCGGCGCGCAGGTGCGCAACATGGGCACGATCGGCGGCAACATCGCCAATGGCTCGCCGATCGGCGACACGCCGCCGCCGCTGATTGCGCTCGGCGCGACGCTGACGCTGCGCTCGAAGGCGGGGCGGCGCGAGATGCCGCTGGAGGACTATTTCATCGCCTACGGCAAGCAGGACCGCAAACCCGGCGAATTCGTCGAGCACCTCTTCGTTCCCGCTTTGCCGGCCGGCGACCGCTTCGCCGTCTACAAGATCTCCAAGCGCCGCGACGAGGACATTTCCGCGCTCTGCGCCGCCTTTCGCATCGCGCTTGCGGCGGACAACACCGTCACCGACGCCCGCATCTGCTTCGGCGGCATGGCCGGCACGCCGAAGCGGGCAAAGGCCGTCGAGGCCGCACTGATCGGCAAGCCGTGGATCGAGGCGACCGTCGAGGCCGCCCGCCCCGCCTTCGAGGTTGACCACACGCCACTCACCGACTGGCGCGCCACGGCCGATTACCGCATGCTGGCGGCGAAGAACCTTTTGACGCGGTTCTGGCTCGAGACATCGGGCGCGGTGGCGCAGGTGACGCGGTTCGGGGCGGTGGCGTGATGGAACGCTCTGACCTTTTGGCACGTCCTGCCGCTTCCTCCGCGCTTCTGGCGAACGCGGCGACAGCCCCCCTCATCCGACCCTTCGGGCCACCTTCTCCCCGGCGGGGAGAAGAAACCGTGCCGCACCGTCTCGGTTCCTCCTCTCCCCTCGGGGAGAGGTCCGCCGAGCGGAGCGGAGGCGGGGTGAAGGGAACACCACGGCACCCGACGAGGGGCCGAGGATACGGGCGAGACCGCTCAACGCGCGAACGGAGGGCATGACCATGGACCAGTCCACCTTCGAGGACCGCAAGACGCTCGCTGCACCCCTGCACGCATCGCTCCGCCACGATTCCGCGCACAAGCACGTCACCGGCGAGGCCGACTATATCGACGACATGCCGGAGCCGGAGGGCACGCTCCATGCCGCGCTCGGCATGAGCGACCGGGCGCATGCGGAGATCCTCGCGATGGACCTCTCCGCGGTCCGCGCCCATCCCGGCGTCGTGCTCGTGCTCACCGCCTCCGACATGCCCGGCGTCAACGACATCAGCCCGTCGCACCGCAATGACGAGCCGGTGCTCGCCGAAGGCAAGGTCGAATTCCATGGCCAGGCGGTGTTCTGCGTCATCGCCGAGACCCGCGAGATCGCCCGCCGCGCCGCCCGGCTGGCAAAGATCGACTACCGCGACCTGCCGCACTGGACCGACGTCACCGACACGCTCGCCAACGGCGCCCCCCTCGTCACCGAACCGCTGACGCTGAAGCGCGGCGAGGCGGAAAGCGCGCTTGCCACCGCCCCCCGCCGCACCGCCGGGCAGATGCGCATCGGCGGGCAGGACCATTTCTATCTCGAAGGCCAGATCGCGCTGGCCATTCCCGGCGAGGACGACGAGGTCACCGTCTGGTCCTCCACCCAGCATCCGAGCGAGGTGCAGCACATGGTCGGCCATGTGCTGGGGGTGCCCTCCAACGCCGTCACCGTGCAGGTGCGCCGCATGGGCGGCGGCTTCGGCGGCAAGGAAACGCAGGGCAACCAGTTCGCGGCCCTCGCCGCCGTCGCCGCCAAGCGCCTCAAGCGCGCCGTCAAGTTCCGCCCCGACCGCGACGAGGACATGACGGCGACCGGCAAGCGGCACGACTTCCTCGTCGACTATGAAGCCGGCTTCGACGACGACGGCCGCATCCTCGCCGTCAGGGCCAACTATGCCGCGCGCTGCGGCTATTCCTCCGATCTCTCCGGCCCCGTCACCGACCGAGCGCTGTTCCACGCCGACAATGCCTATTTCTACCCGCACGTGCTTCTCACCTCGCAGCCGCTCAAGACCCACACCGTCTCCAACACCGCCTTTCGCGGTTTCGGCGGGCCGCAGGGCATGGTGGGCGGCGAGCGGATGATCGAGGAGATCGCCTATGCGCTGGGCAAGGACCCGCTGGAGATCCGCAAGGCGAATTTCTACGGGGCGCCCGGCTCAGACCGGGTGCTGACGCCCTATCACCAGACCGTCGAGGACAATATCGTCCACCGCATCGTCGACGAACTCGAAACCTCGTCCGACTATCAGTCCCGCCGCCGGGACATCCTCGCCTTCAACGAAACGAGCCGCGTCGTCCGCAAGGGCATTGCGCTGACGCCGGTGAAATTCGGCATCTCGTTCACCGCCACCTGGTACAATCAGGCCGGCGCCCTTGTGCATATCTATCAGGACGGCTCGATCCACCTGAACCACGGCGGCACGGAGATGGGCCAAGGCCTCTTCACCAAGGTGGCGCAGGTGCTGGCCGATGCCTTCCAGGTGGACATGTCTACGGTCAAGATCACCGCCACCACCACCGCCAAGGTGCCGAACACGTCGGCCACCGCCGCCTCCTCCGGCTCGGATCTCAACGGCATGGCCGCCTTCGACGCCGCCCGCCAGATCAAGGCGCGCCTCGTGGCTTTTGCGGCGGAAAAGTGGAACGTCGCGCCCGCCGACGTCGCCTTCGTGCCGCATCACGTGCGCGTCGGCGAGGCGCTGATCCCCTTTCCGGACTTTATAAAGCAGGCCTACATGGCCCGCGTGCAGCTGTCCGCCGCCGGCTTCTACAAGACGCCGAAGATCCACTGGGACCGGGCAAAGGGCATGGGCACGCCCTTCTATTATTTCGCCTATGGCGCCGCCGTCTCCGAGGTCTCGATCGACACGCTGACCGGCGAATATCTCGTCGACCGCGTCGACATCCTGCACGATGTCGGCCGTTCGCTGAACCCGGCGATCGACAGGGGCCAGGTCGAGGGCGCCTTCGTGCAGGGCATGGGCTGGCTGACGACGGAGGAACTGTGGTGGGACGGCAAGGGGCGGCTTCGCACCCATGCCCCCTCCACCTACAAGATCCCGCTCGCCTCCGACCGGCCGAAGGTCTTCAACGTCAAGCTTGCCGAATGGGCGGAAGCCGCCGAGCCCACCATCGGCCGCTCCAAGGCCGTCGGCGAGCCGCCCTTCATGCTGGCGATCTCCGTGCTGGAGGCGCTCTCGATGGCCGTCGCCAGCACCGCCGGCTACCGCCACTGCCCGAAACTCGACGCGCCGGCGACGCCCGAGCGCATCCTCATGGCCGTCGAACGGCTGAAGACCCTGTGATCCCCACGTGAGCCGACCGCAATGAATTTCCTGCAGGACAGTCTCGAAGGGTTTCTCGCCCGCGAGCATCGCCTCGTCATCGTCGAGGTCACATCCGTCAAGGGCTCGACGCCGCGCGACGAGGACGCCTTCATGCTGGTCTCGCCCGACGCCGTGCACGGCACGATCGGCGGCGGCCATCTCGAATTCCTGGCGATCGACAATGCCCGCAAGCTCCTGGTCGGCGCCGGCGGCGAGGCGCGCCTCGACGTGCCGCTCGGCCCCGACATCGCGCAATGCTGCGGCGGCCGCGTCGAACTCACCTTCACCCACGCCGACGACCCCGCCCGCGCGCGCCTCATCGACAAGCTCGCGGCCCTCGCGGCGGCCGAGCCGCAGGTCTGGGTGTTCGGCGCCGGCCATGTCGGCCGCGCGCTGGCCGATGCGCTGATCCTGCTGCCGCTCAATGTCTATGTGGTCGAGACCCGGCAGATCGAGCTCAACCAGTTGACCTCCGAGGTGCACGGCCGGCTGACGCCGATGCCGGAGACGATGGTCGCCGACATCCCGCCCGGCTCTGCCGTGGTGATCGCGACGCACGACCACGCGCTCGATTTCCTGATCGGCAAGGAGGCCGCCGCCCGCACCGATCTCGCCTATTGCGGCATGATCGGCTCGAAGACCAAGCGCGCCGGCTTCGCCAGTTTCCTCGAAGGCGAAGGCCGCGACCGGGCGCTCGCCGACCGCCTGACGCTGCCGATCGGCGGCAAGGCGGTGCACGACAAGCGCCCCGAGGTGATCGCCGCCATGACCGCCGCCGAAATCCTCGCGGCGCTTTCCACTTACCGGGCGCCGTCCTCCCGATAGGGCCGCCGCCCGTCGAGAAGCCCGAGATCGCGCTTGCGGTCGTCGGAGAGCGTTTCGATGTCGAGCGACGGGGCCATCCCCTGCCGCCGCGTTGCGAAACCCACAAAAAAGCGCGCAAGCGCGCCCAGCCTGCCGATGGACATGGCAGCTCCTTCCCCGGCAAAGCCGGTCTTCATTTGATGACTATGAAGCCAGCATGCACCGGTTTATGCTGCAAATCCAATCGAACGCCCGTCTCCACCCATCAAGAGAGCTTATGCATGAAACTCTCCCGCCAGTTCCCGCTGAATGCGCTGCGCGTCTTCGAGGCGGTGGCGCGGCATCTGAGCTTCACCCGCGCCGGCGAGGAGCTCGGCATGACGCAGACGGCCGTCAGCTACCAGATCAAGCTTCTGGAGGAGAACATCGGCGAGCCGCTGTTCCTGCGTCGCCCGCGGCAGGTGGCGCTGACGGAGGCGGGCGAGAGGCTGCTGCCCAAAGTGCGCGAGGGGTTCGAATTGCTCCGCGAAGCCGTCGAGACGCTGCGGGCGCCGGCGCATGACACGCTGGTCATCCACTCCACCCCCACCTTCGCCCAGCAGTGGCTGGCGCGCTATCTCGGCGCCTTCCAGATCCGCCATCCGCAGATCGCCGTCCGGCTCTCGACCTCGCAGGAGGTGATCGATTTTTCCCGCACCGCCGTCGATGTCGCGATCCGCTGGGGCACCGGCGACTGGCCGGGGCTGACGGCCCACAAGGTGATGCGCATGAATTTCGCGCCGCTCTTAAGCCCGGCGCTGGCGCCAAAAGGCACGCTGAAAGTCCCCGCCGACCTCATGAAACTCCCCATCGTCAGCGCCCGCGATCCCTGGTGGAAGACCTGGTTCAAGGCCGCCGGCCTTGAAAACCCCGGCCTCGAGCGCTACCCGCCCAACGAATTCGGCACCCAGGCAATCGACGTCGGCATGGCGCTCGCCGCCCAGGGCGTCGCCATCGCCAATCCCGGCCATTTCCGCGAAGAAATCGCCGAAGGCCGCCTCTACCAGCCCTTCGACATCACCTGCAACGACGGCCGCGACTACTGGCTCGTCTGCCAGGAAGCGCGGCGGAATGTGGGGAAAATCAGGGCGTTCCGGGAGTGGATACTGGAGGCGATGCCGCGGGAGGTTTGATGGGTGGGATGGAAGTTCTCCCGCAACCGACCTAACGCGCGAACAACGCCCTAACCGCCTGTAGCGTTTGATCGGGAGCAACTTCGTTTATATCAGGATCACGAAAGCGCACCCCAAACCTCTCTTGCAATACCCCACGTATGCGACGCCTCCTGGCCTTTGATTGCATCATTCCCCAAGGATCATTTCTACATAACCTGGCCGCGAGAGCTGCCAAATTTCCGTGGTTTATCTGCGCAGCTCGACCGGCTTTTCTTTCTATGTCAACGCGACCATTAACGTAATTCTCAACCGTCTTGTCTTGCTGCCCTTCAACAACGATATCCTTCAATTCCTCTAAGCTGCACGAAGGATTCGCCTGTAGAAAATTCCTAAGATATTGATCAGCTATGAGATAACCTTCAATATCACGGTCTTCAGTTACAAAAGGCTGGGCTCCAAGGCCTCTAATTCGGTTCTCCCAATCAACTATCTCGTCAGGTTCTAAAAAGTCACGGTCCCGATGCACTATTATTTGGCTTTCAGCAACATCCCGTATCTGCCTAAGCAACGGCTCTAATAGATGTATTCCTGTGATGCCCTTGTAAGAATGGACTTGGAATTCCCCTTGAACAAAACCGCTAGCCAAAGCAATTTTCTCTAGGGTTCCGTATCCAGCGTCTTCCGAAAGGATAACAAATCTCGGATTTTCTCTAGATAATCTCTCGCGGATATCCAATGCGCCAAGATCGATTAGGAGATCCACCTGATCGTCTCGGGAGGCCGGCCGCGCAGTTCCATCTTGCATCCAAACAATTGTACAATCGTCGGAAAGCGCGTCAATCATATGCCGCGAGTGCGTGGTTAGGATAACCTGAGTCCCGCGATCGTTCGCAATAGCCTTGAAGACCGCACTCAAATTACGTTGATTGTTGGGATGTAAATGTGAATCCGGTTCATCAAACACCATAATTTGAGGCTTAAATAAGTGCAAATATGCGAAAATCTGAATCGCCTGTAGAAGGCCTGTACCTGCAAGATCGAGCGGCACAACTACAGAGCCTCGCCTGATAGATATATTTATTGCCTCATCAATTTCTTTCTCGAAACTTATAATAAACTCGAGATGCGGAAATAATACGTTTAAATCTCCTATAAATTCGGCCCAAGCATCATTCTTTCCATGCAATCTCCAAAGCGTATTCCTGAGGAAAGCATTGGCATCACCTCGTGACAACGCACGCAGCAATACACCATCTGAGACATACTGCTCGGACTTCGACACCCCCGCAAGGCCGGGGGAAAATATCGAATACGGCTCGTTTAACCCGGCGATAGTCTTTAAATATTCTATATTTGTTGGCTCCACCAACACGTTTCTAATTCTTCCCTTTCGTACCTTTAACTGCGTCTGCTCCCCATCGGAAAAATAGAAGTCAAATATCATAGCGTGCTCATCGGCTTCACGCAGATTTCCACCCCTTCCCAATGAGTATGGATCTAGAGAAGGAATGTAAATTAACTCTTCTGGACTTATTGTTGTGGCACTTTTGTTTCGAGGAGGCCATTTTCCAGATATTTCCATAGATTGGAATAATGTAAATGCGAAATGTATCGCCTGTATTACGCTAGTTTTACCGGAGTTATTACCGCCAACAAGAACATTTAAAGCGGCAACATTAAAATCTATGCTTTCAATACTTTTAAATCTTTGAATTGTCACCCTAGCAAGCTTAGCCATTTCGGCTCCTTGATTCCCCCAATGCTCGCCAGAAGTGTATCAGATGCCTTCGCAAAAATCTCAACGCCCTTTATCCCCACCCTCGACAACCAGCGTTATACTCCCCTCCTTCTGCTACCGACGGATCGCGCGACGTGTCGATGCGGGTGAGAGGAGGCGCTTTCGTTT
>NZ_JAKGBU010000012.1:19812-76733 GCF_021555155.1 Rhizobium alarense | reverse complement strand
TCGCGAAATAGGTGAGGATTCCGTCGCATCCGGCGCGCTTGAAGGCGAGCAGCGTCTCCATCATGACGCGATCGCCGTCGATCCAGCCGTTGGCGGCGGCCGCCTTGATCTGTGCATATTCGCCCGACACCTGATAGGCGAAGACCGGCAGGCCGAAGGCGTCCTTCATGCGCCAGCAGATGTCGAGATAGGGAAGGCCGGGTTTCACCATCAGCATGTCGGCGCCTTCCTCGACGTCGAGTGCTGCGTCGCGGAGCGCCTCGGTGCCGTTCGCCGGGTCGATGTAATAGGTCTTCTTGTCGCCCTTCAGCAGCCCGCCGGTGCCGATCGCCTCGCGATAGGGGCCGTAAAAGGCGGAGGCGAACTTCGTCGCGTAGGACATGATGCCGACGCTCTGGTGCCCGGCGTCGTCCAGCGCCCGGCGGATCGCGCCGACGCGGCCGTCCATCATCTCCGACGGCGCGATGATGTCGGCGCCGGCATCGGCCTGCACCACCGCGGCGCGGGCGATCTGTTCCACCGTCTCGTCGTTGACGATGACGCCGTCGCGCAGGATGCCGTCATGGCCGTGGCTGGTGAAGGGATCAAGCGCGACGTCGGTGATGACGCCGATCTGCGGCACGTGCGCCTTCAGCGCGCGCGTCGCCGCGTTGATGAGATTGTCGGCGGCGAGGCTGTTCGATCCCGTCTCGTCGCGCAGCGCCATGTCGACGTTGGGGAAGGTGGCGATCGCCGGAATGCCGAGGTCGGCCGCTTCCTTCGCCGCCCCGACCAGCCGGTCGATGCTCATGCGCGAGACGCCCGGCATGGCGGCGACGGGATCGACCACATTCGTGCCCGGCACGACGAAGACCGGCCAGATCAGGTCGTCCACGGTCAGCCGGTTCTCCTGCACCAGGCGGCGGGTCCAGTCCGCCTTGCGGTTGCGCCGCATGCGGCGGTGCCCGGTGATCTCGTCGACGATGTTTCTGGTCACGTCTGAAAGTCCTTCGTTCGGCGTCTCGGTCGGCGGTTGCATATCACGGCCGGAAGCGGAGACCAATCGCGCCGCAGGGCGGCGGCGCTGCGGCATATGGCACCGCCTCCGGTGCATTGCCGCTTTATCTCGGGCCGCCGGCTGCTATTGTCGCGCCCATGGCCGACGATTCTCAAACCGTGCCGCGGGTGAGCCTGACCGACACGCTGTTCATGCTCTTCCTGCGCCTCGTGGCGGCAAGCTGCGTCTGGTTCGCGCTGCAGTACTGGGCGATGCTGACCGGCTTCTCCTTCGAGGGGAAGGGGCGCTTCGACCTGCTGCCGGCCACCTGGCGCGCGGCCTATACGGCGCTCGCCGTGCTGTTTCCCGTCGCCGCCGTCGGCCTCTGGCTGCTCGTCTCCTGGGGGCCGGTCGTCTGGGTCATCGCCGCCGCCACGGAAATCGTCATGCACGAATTCTATCCCTCGGTGTTCGGCATCAACCGCGCCCTGGTCATCGCCCATATGGCAACCGCGGTCGTCTTCGTGCTTTTCCGCATCGCGGTCTTCCTGGAGCGCCGGCGGCAGGCGCGGCAGGTAAGGACTGATTCACCCTGAAACAGGGTCGCGCACCGGTAAGGCGCCGTTAAGCCTGCGGTTTAAGTAGAATTTTAGATGCATTCGATAGGGTCTCACTCAAGGCGGGAAGACAACCAACACCGCCAAACAAAACAGTGAGGCAGTAACATGAACACCAAGATGAAGCCGCAGGCGGCCGCAGTCGATCCGCAGGACGGAACGATCCGCTCGCTCTACCTGGAATCCCTCCACCTCGTCGAACGCCTGCACCGCCGCCTGCTCGACGTCATCAAGGACGAGTTCGACCGCGCCGGCCGTTCCGACGTCAACGCCGTCCAGGCGCTCCTCCTCTTCAACATCGGCAATTCCGAGCTGACCGCCGGCGAACTGCGCTCCCGCGGCTACTATCTCGGCTCGAACGTCTCCTACAACGTGAAGAAGCTGGTCGATCTCGGCTTCATCAACCACCAGCGCTCGCGCATCGACCGCCGCTCGGTCCGCATCAGCCTGACGCCGACCGGCCAGGAGATCGCCGAGACGGTCGCCAGGCTCTACGAGCGCCACATCGGCTCGATCCAGAAGGTCGGCGGCATCGGCGAGGGCGAGTTCAACGAGATGAACAAGCTGCTGCAGCGCCTCGACCGTTTCTGGAACGACTCGATCCTCTACCGCCTTTGATCCTTCCGGCCCGGACCTCCATCCGAAAAAGCCGCATGCGCGGACGCGCATGCGGCTTGTCGCGTTGCGGCACGTTGGCGTGAGGGCTCCGTTCCCGGCGCTTGGCCGGGACACGAATTGGCCATATTGGTGTGAGACCGAGCGCATGGGCTGCAGGCTTTTGCGGAAGGCTTGACCGGGGTCTTGAATTGGTCGCGCGTTTCCGTTTGTTAACCCTGTTTATGATAGGTCCGGTGCTTGGTTCGCCGCTTCGGGCGGGTCGGCGCGGATGAAGCCGTGTCGACGGTCTCTCAGGAAATGGTAGGTTCGATGTCTCGAAAAATCGCAAGTGATGTGTTCTCCCGCCGCGCATTCCTGCGCTCCGCCGCGACCTTCGGCGCGACGGCGCTGGCCGGCACCGCCGCCGCCCAGTCGGCGCTCGACGACATCATCAACGCACCGCGCCGCGGCTCCTGGGACGACCAGTTCGACGCCAAGGCGTCGCGCACCGCGACCGCCGTCGTGTCGAACAACCCGATCTTCGGCCCCGGTGCCGCCGGCTCCATCCAGCAGGCGATCATGGACTACCAGAACATCGTCGCGAGCGGCGGCTGGCCGACGGTCAACACCTCGATCAAGCTGGAACTCGGCGTCTCGGATCCGTCCGTGCAGCAGCTTCGCCAGCGCCTCATCATTTCCGGCGACCTGCCGCGCTCGGCGGGCCTGTCGGATGCCTTCGATTCCTATGTCGACGGCGCCGTCAAGCGCTTCCAGGCCCGCCACGGCCTGCCGTCCGACGGCGTGATCGGCGAATACACGCTGAAGGCCGTCAACGTGCCGGCCGACACCCGCCTCGGCCAGCTCCAGACGAACCTCATCCGCATCCAGGCGATGTCGGGCGACCTCGGCCGCCGCTACGTGATGGTCAACATTCCGGCCGCCTATATCGAGGCCGTCGAGAACGGCCGCGTCGTCTCGCGCCACACGGCCATCGTCGGCAAGATCGACCGCCAGTCACCGGTGCTGAACTCGAAGATCTACGAGGTCATCCTCAACCCCTACTGGACCGCGCCGCGCTCGATCGTCCAGAAGGACATCATGCCGCTGATGCGCAAGGACCCGACCTATCTGGAGCGCAACGCCATCCGCCTGATCGACGGCAAGGGCAACGAGGTGGCGCCCGAGACGATCGACTGGAACGCCGAGAAGGCGCCGGACCTGATGTTCCGCCAGGACCCCGGCAAGATCAACGCCATGTCGTCGACGAAGATCAACTTCCACAACGAGCATGCCGTCTACATGCACGACACGCCGCAGCAGGGCCTGTTCAACAAGCTGATGCGCTTCGAATCCTCCGGCTGCGTGCGCGTGCAGAACGTGCGCGACCTGTCGACGTGGCTGCTCAAGGAGACGCCCGGCTGGTCGCGCCAGCAGATGGAGGCGACGATCCGCGCCGGGCAGAACACGCCGATCCGGCTTGCCGAGGAAGTGCCAGTCTATTTCGTCTATATCACGGCCTGGTCGGCCAAGGACCGCGTCGTACAGTTCCGCGACGACATCTACCAGAAGGACGGCGTCGCCGAGCTGGCGCTGCAGACCAATTACGGCGTCGAGCAGCCGGCGGGCGCGATCGACCAGGATCTGCTGCCGCAATAGCTCCGTCCGGCGTCACGGGATCGGGCCGCGTCTCCCATCAGGGGGCGCGGCCCTTTCGCTTTCGGCGCCGGCCGCGCCGCCCGCGCATTTATTTCGGCAATGCAGGGCGAAATGGCGCAAACCGCACAGCGGATATTGCCCTTGCCATGCGAGGACGATAAACACCGTGCCACCCACCCTTCAGGAGCCCCGAGGATGAGCCATTCTTCCGCAACCGACGTCTTCTTCACCCGTTCGCTGGCCGACTCCGATCCGGAGATCTTCGGCGCCATCGAAAAGGAACTCGGTCGCCAGCGCCATGAGATCGAGCTGATCGCCTCGGAGAACATCGTGTCGCGCGCCGTGCTCGAAGCGCAGGGCTCGATCATGACGAACAAATATGCCGAGGGCTATCCGGGCAAGCGCTACTACGGCGGCTGCCAGTTCGTCGACATCGCGGAAGAGCTGGCGATCGAGCGCGCCAAGAAGCTGTTCGGCGTCAACTTCGCCAACGTCCAGCCGAATTCCGGCTCGCAGATGAACCAGGCGGTGTTCCTCGCGCTGCTCCAGCCGGGCGACACCTTCATGGGCCTCGACCTCAATTCGGGCGGTCATCTGACGCACGGCTCGCCGGTCAACATGTCCGGCAAGTGGTTCAACGTGGTCTCCTACGGCGTGCGCGAAGGCGACAACCTGCTCGACATGGACGCCGTCGCCGAGAAGGCCCGCACCCACAAGCCGAAGCTCATCATCGCCGGCGGCACGGCCTATTCGCGCATCTGGGACTGGAAGCGCTTCCGCGAGATCGCCGACGAAGTGGGCGCCTGGCTGATGGTCGACATGGCGCATATCGCCGGTCTCGTCGCCGGCGGCGTGCATCCGTCGCCGTTCCCGCATTGCCACGTCGCCACGACGACGACGCACAAGTCGCTGCGCGGTCCGCGCGGCGGCATGATCCTCACCAATGACGAGGATCTGGCGAAGAAGTTCAACTCCGCCGTCTTCCCCGGCCTGCAGGGCGGCCCGCTGATGCATGTCATCGCCGCCAAGGCCGTGGCGCTCGGCGAGGCGCTGGAGCCCTCCTTCAAGGATTACGCGGCCCAGGTCGTCAAGAATGCGCAGACGCTGGCCGCGACGCTGGTCGAGGGCGGCCTCGACGTCGTGTCCGGCGGCACCGACAACCACCTGATGCTCGTCGACCTGCGCAAGAAGAACGCGACCGGCAAGCGGGCGGAAGCGGCGCTGGGCCGCGCCTACATCACCTGCAACAAGAACGGCATCCCCTTCGATCCCGAAAAGCCCTTCGTCACCTCGGGCGTGCGCCTCGGCGCGCCGGCCGGCACGACACGCGGCTTCAAGGAAGCGGAATTCAAGGAGATCGGCAACCTGATCGTCGAGGTTCTCGACGGCCTGAAGGTCGCCAATTCCGACGAGGGAAATGCCGCCGTCGAGGCCAGCGTGCGCGACAAGGTGGTCAAGCTCACCGACCGCTTCCCGATGTACGCCTATATGTAAGGACCATCATGCGCTGCCCGTTCTGTGCCTCCGAGGATACGCAGGTGAAGGATTCCCGTCCGGCAGAGGACGGGACCGCCATCCGCCGCCGGCGGATCTGCCCGGATTGCGGCGGGCGGTTCACGACCTTCGAGCGGGTGCAGCTGCGCGAGCTGATGGTCCTGAAGAAGACGGGCCGCAAGGCCCCCTTCGACCGCGAGAAGCTGATGCGCTCCTTCGAGATCGCGCTGCGCAAGCGGCCGGTCGACCGGGATCGCATCGAACGCGCCGTTTCCGGCATCGTGCGCCGGCTCGAAAGCTCCGGCGAGACGGAAATCTCCTCCGAACAGATCGGCCTGCAGGTGCTGGAAGCCCTGAAGGCGCTCGATGACGTGGCCTTCGTGCGCTACGCCTCGGTCTATCGCGACTTCTCGCATGTCGACGATTTCGAGAAGATCCTCGCCGAGGTGGCGGCCAAGATCGCCCGCGACCCGGGCGCCTGACCGATGGCGGCGGCCGCCGAGGACGAACGCTTCATGGCCGCGGCGATCCGGCTCGCACGCCGAAACCTCGGCCTGACCGCGACCAATCCCTCCGTCGCCTGCCTCATCGTCAGGGACGGCATCGTGCTCGGCTCGGCCGTCACGGCGCCTGGCGGCCGGCCGCATGCGGAGACGCAGGCGCTCGCCGAGGCCGGCGAGGCGGCGCGCGGCGCGACGGCCTATGTGACGCTCGAACCCTGCGCGCATCACGGCCGGACGCCGCCCTGCGCCGACGCGCTGATCGCCGCCGGCGTGGCGCGCGTCGTCGTCTCGGTCGACGATCCGGACGCGCGCGTCGCGGGTCAAGGCTTCGAGCGGCTCCGCGCGGCGGGCATCGCGGTGGAAACGCGGGTGCTGGAGGGCGAGGGCAGGCGGGCGCTTGCCGGCTACCTGATGCGCCAGACGAAGAAGCGGCCGCATGTGACTCTGAAACTCGCCGTATCGGCCGATGGCATGCTCGGCCGGCCGGGCGAGGGGCAGGTGGCGATCACCGGACCGGTGTCGCGCGGCCAGGTGCATGTGCTGCGCGCCGAGTCGGACGCGATCCTTGTCGGCATCGGCACTGCGCGCGCCGACGATCCGGAACTCACCTGCCGCCTGCCGGGGATGCAGCCGCGGTCCCCCGTGCGCATCGTGCTCGATCCGCGTCTGGAGCTGCCGCTCACCTCGAAGCTTGTGCGAACCGCGGCCTCCGTGCCGGTGATCGCGGTGGCGGACCGCGGGGAAGAGGATGCGCACGACATACGCCGTGCCGCGCTCGAGGCGGAGGGCGTCGAGGTGCTGCGGTGCGATCCGCGCCGGCTCGAGGTGCTGCTCGAAGCGCTCGCCACACGCGGCATCTCCTCGCTGCTGGTCGAGGGCGGCGCCCGCACGGCGCAGTCCTTCCTGGCCGCCGGCCTGGTCGACCGGATTCTGCTCTTTGCCGGCCCGGCGCCCATTGGCAGGGGCGGGGTCCGATCCCCATGTGTACCGGGCGAGGCGCCGGACGGGTTTTTGCTGCGCGGCAGCGCCCGCTACGGCGCCGATACATTCGAAGACTACGAAAGAGACGATTGATGTTCACCGGCATTGTCACCGACATCGGCACGATCGACAGCGTCACACCCATGAACGAGGGCGTGCGCCTGCGCGTCCGGACCAGCTACGACCCCGCGACCATCGACATGGGCGCCTCGATCGCCCATTCCGGCACCTGCCTCACCGTCACGGCACTGCCCGAAGCCGGCGCCAACGAGCGCTGGTTCGAGGTCGAGGCCTGGGAGGAGGCGCTGCGCCTGACGACGATTGCCGGCTGGGAAACGGGCACGCGCGTCAACCTCGAACGTTCGCTGAAGATCGGCGACGAACTCGGCGGCCATATCGTCTCCGGCCACGTGGACGGCAAGGCGGAGATCCTTGCCGTCGAGGCCGAGGGCGACGCCACGCGCTTCCGCATCCGCGCGCCCGAGGGGCTCGAACGGTTCGTCGCACCGAAGGGCTCGGTGGCGCTCGACGGCACGTCGCTGACCGTCAATGCCGTGAACGGCCGGGACTTCGACGTGCTGCTCATCCGCCACACGCTCGAGGTCACGACCTGGGGCGAGCGCAAGGCGGGCGACTTCGTGAATTTCGAAGTCGACACTATGGCGCGCTACGCGGCGCGGCTGGCGGAGTTTCCGGTCGCTCGAGCAGAATGACCTCCGATCCCTGATAGGCCGTGCGGGTCTTTTCCGCAAAGCCGAGCCTGAAAGCCAGGCGCAGCGACGGTTCGTTGTCGGGATCGATGATGCAGGTCATCGGCCGGCACGGAAAGCGCGGACCTGCCCATTCGATCAGAGCGGAGACGGCCTCGAAGGCGTAGCCGCGGCGCTGCCAGGCGGGGGCGACGATCCAGCCCGCCTCCAGCGTGCCCTCGGTCGAGGGCTGCATGTCGCGATGCAGGTCGAGGAAGCCGGCTTCGCCGATCAGCGTTCCGGTCTCCCTTTCGATCAGGGTCAGGAAGCCGAAGCCCATATGGTGCCAGAGGCCGCCCATGCGCAGCATGCGCGCCCAGGCCTCCTCGCGGTTGGCCGGCGTGGAACCGATATGACGCACGACGCCCTCGTCGGCCCACAACGCGGCATAGCTGTCGAAATCCTCGATGCGGTGCGACCGCAGGATCAGGCGCCGCGTCTCGAGTGTCGGGACTGTCCGGAGGTAATGCTTGTTCACGATTGAAATCGCCGATGTGCTGCTCATGCGCCGGGCTCGCCGTCCCAGTAGTCGACGGACGCGGCCGGGCGCCCGATATGGCGGAATGCCGGCCTGCCGCCTGTGGCCGACCGTGTCTTGGCCAGGAACTTGCCGCTGTCCGGATATTCGCAGATCTCCGTCGCCGCCATCGTCGAGATCGAAAGGTATCTGAGCGGTGTCGTACCGGTGTTGACGATCTGGTGCGCCGTTTCCGGCCCGCCCGCCGGCGCGCCGAGCACATCGCCGGCCGCCAGATCGTAACGGTCGTCGCCGAAGCGGTACGTGCCGCTTCCCTCCAGGATGACGAAAAGCTCGTCCTCGACATGATGGTTGTGGAAGGGGCAGCCCGACTTGCCGGGCGGCACCTCGCCGTAGCTGACGCCAAGGCCGACGAGGCCGAGCGTGGCGCCGAACGAGGCGTCGCGTGATTCGTAGAGCGTTCCTTGCGTCCAGTGCTCCAAGTTCAGGTCCTTCAGCCGGACGATCGGCGGTCTTTGTTGTTCCGTCATCTCGAATGTTTCCTCGCGCTGCTTACAGTTGAATTTATCCAAGCGCTCGCCCAGTTTCCACAGATTCGTGTCCTGTCTGCGGCATGCCGCCGCATTTCGAGGCCGGATCGGCCGCTTTCCGACTCACGTAACGTAACGATATAGATACCACCTGGCGCTAGGTTGCGGCCGGATGCCCTCAGCGACCGGAGCGAACCGATGATGGTGCTGGACTACTGGACATTGCTGCTGGCGATCGGCCTGTCCGCATTCTGCCTCGCCGGCACGCTCTTTGCCGCCTGGCTTGCCGCGCGTGTCGAGCGCTTCATGCTGTCCTGGTCGGTCGGCATGTGGGCGGTGGTGGCGGCCGTCGTCTTCTATTCGGTCTATGTGAAGGCGCCGAGCGCGATCCTTGCCGGCTGCTGGTTCGTCGCGCTGCTGACAGGTTTTTCCTTCATCTGGGGCGCGGCCTACCGCTATCGCACGGACCGTCCCGGGCGCGTGACGACGGTGCGCGCGGCGGCGGTCGGCTGCACCGTGACGGTCGCGCCGCTGATCTTCGGCCTGGACGGCGTCGGTTTCATCGCGCTCAACCTCTGCGCAGCGACCCTGCTTGCACTGACGGCGAGCGAATACTGGCGATGCCGCGCCGAGGCGCCGCTGCCGACCGTCGGGATCGTCGTGCTCTATGCGCTGACCGCGGTGTCTTTCGCGCTCTGCGCGGCCGTGCTGCTCTCGGAGCGCCGCTGGGTGCTCGGCCACGCGCCGCAGAACTGGGCGGAGAACGTCAACCTCGTCATGTCCGTCATCGGCATCACCGGCATCGGCGCGATGTCGCTTGCGCTCAACCAGTGGCGGATCGCCAGCCGGCACCGGCGCGATGCCATGACGGACGCGCTGACGGGGCTTCTCAACCGCCGCGCCCTGTTCGACCGCTACGGCGCCCAGCCCGTCGGCCCGCACACCGCTGTCCTCGCCTTCGATCTCGACGGGTTCAAGGCGATCAACGACCGCCACGGCCACGCGGTCGGCGACCGGGTGCTGCGCGTCTTCGCCTCGGTGCTTTCGGATGCCTGCCGCCACACGGATACGATCGCCCGCCTCGGCGGCGAGGAGTTCGCCGTCGTGCTCGATCGCACGGTTGCCGACCGCGCCACCGCGATCGCCGAACGGATCCGCAAGACCTTCGAGACGAGCATCATCCAGTTCGACGGCGGTTCGATCCACTGCACCGTCAGCGCCGGCATCGCCTTCGGACGGGAAGGCGGCGCGCCCTTCGACACCGTGCTGAACGGCGCGGACAAGGCGCTTTATGCCTCCAAGCGCGGCGGGCGCAACCGCGTGTCGCTCGCCACCGACGGCCTGCGTCTCGTGGTCTGACGCCACCGGTGTCCTGTCATGGACGCGGCCATGCCCCGGATTTGCGTCGCGTTGCCGGCGAAATTCGCTTGCCATCGCCCGCGTGTCGTGGTTTGACCGCCGCCTCTGGCGCGAAACCGCGCCGATCGGATTCCGGGTGACCCATGGCCAGCAGCGAAACTCCTCATCTCCTCATCGTCGAGGCCCGCTTCTACGACGACATGGCGGACGCCATGCTCGACGGCGCGAAAGCGGCGCTGGATGCGGCCGGCGCCAGCTACGACATCGTCACCGTGCCCGGCGCGCTCGAGATTCCGGCCGCGATCTCCATGGCGCTCGACGGCGCGGAGAACGGCGGCATCTTCTATGACGGCTTCGTGGCGCTCGGCATGGTCATTCGCGGCGAAACCTATCATTTCGACATCGTCGCGAACGAATCCTCCCGCGCCCTGATGGACCTCGCCGTCAGCGAGAGCCTGCCGATCGGCAATGGCATCCTGACGGTGGAGAACGATGCGCAGGGCTGGGCCAGGGCGCGCCGCACGGAAGGCGACAAGGGCGGCTTCGCGGCCCGCGCGGCCCTTACCATGATCGCGCTGAAGCAGAAGCTCGGGAGCGACCTGTGACGAAGGACAATCCCGATCATCCGGTCAAGCCGGTCAACCAGCGCGGCGCGGCGCGGCTTGCCGCCGTGCAGGCCCTCTACCAGATGGACATCGGCGGCACCGGCGTGCTGGAGATCGTCGCCGAATACGAGGAGCACCGGCTCGGCCGCGAGCTCGACGGCGACACCTACCTGAAGGCCGACGCCGCCTGGTTCCGCTCCATCGTGTCGGGCGTCGTGCGCGAACAGCGCGCGCTCGATCCGCTGATCGGCTCGGCGCTGCAGGACGACTGGGCCCTGTCGCGGCTCGATTCCACGGTGCGCGCCATCCTGCGCGCCGGCACCTTCGAGCTGGTGGAGCGCAAGGACGTGCCGATCCCGGTCATCGTCACGGAATATGTCGAGATCGCCAAGGCCTTCTTCGAGGACGACGAGCCGAAGCTCGTCAACGCCGTCCTCGACCGCATCGCCAGGCAGGTCCGCGGCGAGACGAAGAAATAGGCAGGTTGCGATGGACACCAGGGCGGATACGACCGGAGGCCTCGAACACGCGCTCTCGACCGCCCGCTACAATGTCCTCCTGCTGACGGCGGCGCAGGCGCTGCTCGCCTCCGCAGGCCCGATCGTCTTCTCGGTCGGCGGCATCGTCGGCTACCAGATGCTGGGCGACGACAAGTCGCTCGCCACCGCGCCGCTCACCGGCTTCAACATCGGCATCGCCCTCGGCGCCATGCTGGTCGCCGTCGTGGCGCGGCTCGCGGGGCGACGCCACGGCTTCATGGTGGGCGCGATCATCGGCGCGGCCGGCAGCGCGCTCGCGACGATCGCCCTTTTCCGGTCGTCGTTCTGGCTGCTTGCGACGGCCTTTCTGCTGATCGGCATCTCGGGCGGCTTTGCGCAGAAGATCCGTTTCGCCGCCGCCGACGCCTCGCCGTCCGTCTACAAGGCAAAGGCGATCTCCTGGATCCTCGCCGGCGGCGTGATCTCGGCCGTGCTCGGCCCCCAGCTCGTCATCCTGGCCAGGGACCTGTTCGAGCCGGTGCTCTTTGCCGGCCCCTTCGTCGCCCTGCTGCCGCTCTGCCTCCTGGCCGTCGGCCTCTTCGCGCTGCTGCGGCTGCCGGAGACCGCGGCGAGCGGGACGGGCGCCGCCGCCCTGCCCGTTCGTCCGCTCGGCGAAATCGTGCTGACCCAGCGCTTTCTCACCGGCATGGTGGCCGGTATCTCCTCCTATGCGCTGATGACCTTCATGATGACGGGCGCGCCGCTCGCCATGGTCATCGGCTGCGGCTTCTCTCCGGACCTGGCGACGCTCGGCATCCAGTGGCACGTGCTCGCGATGTTCGCGCCGAGCTTCTTTACCGGCATGCTGATCCAGCGTCACGGCGCGGAACGGATCGTGGCGGCCGGCCTCGTCATCCTGATGGCCTGCGCGGCGGTGGCGCATATGGGCATCGCGCTCTGGAACTTCTGGGGCGCGCTCATCCTGCTCGGCGTCGGCTGGAACTTCGGCTTCATCGGTTCGACGGCGATCGTGGCCGCAAGCTACCGCCCGCACGAGGCCGACAAGGTGCAGGGATTCCACGACATCGTGCTCTTCGGCACGGTGGCGCTCTCCTCCTTCTCCTCCGGCAAGGTGTTCAACGCCTATGGCTGGCAGACGATCAATCTCGTCTTCTGGCCGGTCACCGGCATCAGCCTTCTGCTGGTTCTCCTGCTCCTCTACCGCAGCGCGGCGAAACGCGCCTGACCTGCCCGAAAAATCCGTGTCTGGCCGTCACTTGCCGCACTGCGGCGACTTGACGCGAGCGATTCGCAAACGCACTCTGGCCGCGCGCCGCTCCCGGCTGTGAGGAGGCAATCGGGAACTGCGCGGTCCGGCTGCGGGAGAGGACCCGCGGCCTCTTTGGAGGAAAGAGCGAAATGACCATTTTGTTGGGCGTTATCGCATGCGGGTTGCTTTCGGTGGTCTATGCCATCTGGGCGACGCGGTCGGTGCTTGCCGCCGACCAGGGGAACGCCCGCATGCAAGAAATAGCAGGCTATATCCGGGAAGGGGCGCAGGCCTATCTGACCCGGCAATACAAGACCATCGCCATCGTCGGGGCCGTCGTCTTCGTCGGCGCCTGGCTCCTTCTGTCGGCGACCGCTGCCTTCGGCTTCCTGATCGGTGCCGTGCTTTCGGGCGCGGCCGGCTTCATCGGCATGCATGTCTCGGTCCGCGCCAATGTCCGCACCGCCCAGGCCGCCTCGGTGAGCCTGTCGTCCGGTCTCGACATCGCCTTCAAGTCGGGCGCCATCACCGGCATGCTCGTCGCCGGTCTCGCGCTGCTCGGGGTGTCGATCTACTACTGGTACCTCACCGCCGCGCTCGGCCAGGACCCGGCCTCGCGCGAGGTCATCGACGCGCTGGTGGCGCTCGGCTTCGGCGCCTCGCTCATCTCCATCTTCGCCCGTCTCGGCGGCGGCATCTTCACCAAGGGCGCGGACGTCGGCGGCGACCTCGTCGGCAAGGTGGAGGCCGGCATTCCCGAGGACGACCCGCGCAACCCGGCGACCATCGCCGACAATGTCGGCGACAATGTCGGCGACTGCGCCGGCATGGCGGCCGACCTCTTCGAGACCTATGCGGTGACGATCGTCGCCACGATGGTGCTCGCGGCGATCTTCTTCGCCGGCACGCCGGTGCTCGGCGACGCCATGAGCTATCCGCTGGCGATCTGCGGCGCCTGCATCATCACCTCGATCGTCGGCGCGTTCTTCGTCAAGCTCGGCGCGAACGGTTCGATCATGGGCGCGCTCTACAAGGGCCTCATCGTGACCGGCATCCTGTCGATCCTCGGCCTCGGCGCCGCGACGTCGCTCACCATCGGCTGGGGGGCGATCGGCACGGTGGCCGGGCAGGAGATCACCGGCACCAATCTCTTCATCTGCGGCATTCTCGGCCTCGTCGTGACGGCGCTGATCGTCGTCATCACGGAATATTATACCGGCACCAACAAGCGGCCGGTGAACTCGATCGCCCAGGCCTCGGTGACCGGCCACGGCACCAACGTCATCCAGGGCCTCGCCGTGTCGCTGGAATCGACGGCGCTGCCGGCGATCGTCATCGTCGGCGGCATCATCGCCACCTACCAGCTCGCCGGCCTCTTCGGCACCGGCATCGCCGTCACCGCCATGCTCGGCATCGCCGGCATGATCGTGGCGCTCGACGCCTTCGGGCCGGTGACCGACAATGCGGGCGGCATTGCCGAGATGTCCCACCTGCCGCCGGAGGTCCGCAAGTCGACCGACGCGCTCGACGCCGTCGGCAACACGACGAAGGCGGTGACGAAGGGCTATGCCATCGGCTCGGCCGGCCTCGGCGCGCTGGTGCTCTTCGCCGCCTATTCGAACGACCTCGCCTATTTCGCGGCGAACGGCGACAAATATCCCTATTTCGCCGATGTCGGCGCGATCTCCTTCGACCTCTCCAACCCCTATGTGGTTGCCGGGCTGATCTTCGGCGGCCTCATCCCCTATCTCTTCGGCGGCATCGCGATGACCGCCGTCGGCCGCGCGGCCGGTTCCATCGTCGAGGAGGTGCGCCGGCAGTTCCGCGAGAAGCCCGGCATCATGGCAGGCACGGAGCGGCCGGACTACGGCCGTGCGGTGGACCTCCTGACCAAGGCGGCAATCCGCGAGATGATCGTGCCGTCGCTGCTGCCGGTGCTGGCGCCGCTCGTCGTCTATTTCGGCGTGCTGCTGCTCTCCGGTTCGAAAGCCTCGGCCTTCGCAGCGCTCGGAGCGTCGCTCCTCGGCGTCATCGTCAACGGCCTGTTCGTGGCGATCTCGATGACCTCGGGCGGCGGCGCCTGGGACAATGCGAAGAAGAGCTTCGAGGACGGTTTCGTCGACAAGGACGGCACCCGGCACCTCAAGGGCTCGGAAGCGCACAAGGCGTCGGTGACCGGCGACACGGTCGGCGATCCCTACAAGGACACGGCCGGTCCGGCCGTCAACCCGGCGATCAAGATCACCAACATCGTTGCGCTGCTGCTGCTGGCCGTGCTCGCCTGACCTGGCGAGGCCCTGAAACGAAGAACCCGCGGGAGCGATCCCGCGGGTTCTTCCGTTCCGGTGCCTGCCGCGATCAGCGCGGGCCGCTGCCGAAGGCGTTCTGGATGAGCTGGTTCGGGTTCGCCCCGCCGCGCAGCAGCTGGCCGAGGAAGGTGAGCTCGACGCCGCCGGTCGGCGTGGTGCGCGAGATCATGTCGAAGACGATGCCGTCCTTCAGCTGGTAGTTCGCCAGTCGGCCGACATTGCCGTCCGCATCGAAATAGACGGCGAGGATGTTCTGTTCGACGAGCCGCGGCTTCATGAAGGCGACGGGCCGCGTGCGCTTCTGCGAGATGTAGTAGAAGACCTCGTTGTCGAAGGTGGCGGTCGTCGACGGCGAGCCGAGCGACAGGAGCACCTGCTCGCGCGACGAGCCGACCGGCGCGAGCGCCAGCGTCTGCTGGTCGACGACGTAACCCTGGTTGAGGACTTCGCCGGTCTGGCAGCCGGCAAGGACGGCGGAGGAAAGGGTGATGGCGATGGCGGCGTTACGCAACAGATTCATGTCAGTCCTGAAATACCGTCTCTTCAACGACATCCCCCCAGAGATTATGTAGGCCCGGCAGCCATTGCAATTCGTGCATGCTTCGGTAAACCAGCTTCCCTTGTCATGCAACAAGACAGCGCCGACGCGCATCCCTTGAATCAGCCAAAACTGGGCTTAATGATGATTTTCGGTCTGTTCAGGAAAAAAAACACCAACCGGCGGATCGTCGAAGCCCAGTATGCCCTGCTGACCGCCGCCGCGCGCCAGCCGGCGCTCTATGCCGATCTCGGCGTGCCGGACACCGTGATGGGGCGTTTCGAGATGCTGTCGGCCGTGCTCATCCTCTATTTCCGCCGCACGCGCCGGTCCGCGACGTCCGGTCAGGAGATTGCCCAGGAGATCGTCGACGCCTTCTTCGAGGATGTCGACCACTCGATTCGCGAGCTCGGCGTCGGCGATGTCAGCGTGCCGAAGCGCATGAAGAAGTTCGCCGGCATGTTCTACGGCAGGCTGGAATCCTACGCCGCGGCGCTCGACGCGGCGGACCGGACGGCCCTCGCGGCAGCGCTGCGGCGCAACTGCTATCCGCAGGCGGCGGATGCGCCGTCGCTGGATGGGCTGGCGTCCTATCTCTTCGACGCGGAAGCGGCGCTTGCCGCCGTCGGCGAGGATGTGGTCGAGGTCGGGCGGCTCCGCCTGCCGCCGGCCTCCGCCGGCTGAACCAACCTTTGAGGAGTTTTCAATGTCCGTCGCAGACGCGCCGTTTTCCTACCCGGTCAAGGTGGGGCATATTTCCCCCAATCCGGTTCAGGTCCGCCTCTCGGCCGACGAGAGGGAACGCGCCGGCCTGGCGCGGCTCTGGGACGTGCTGGCGGTGCAGGCCTTCTCCGCCGAGCTCGAGATCCGCCGCTGGAAGAAGGACGGCGTGCGGCTCAAGGGCAGCGTGCAGGCCCGCATCGTACAGGCCTGCGTCGTCACTCTCGAGCCGGTGGAGGCGGTGATCGACGAGTCGATCGACGCGATCTTCGTTCCGGAAGGCTCCAAGCTCGCCCGCATGGCGACCGGCGAGGGCGGCGAGATGCTGCTCGATCCCGACGGGCCGGACGCCCCCGAGATCTTTTCCGGCGATACGATCGACGCCGGCGCTGCGGCCGCCGAACACGCGGCGCTTGCCATCGATCCCTATCCGCGCAGGGACGGCGTCGCCTTCGAGGCGCATGTGGAAAGCACGGCGGCCGAGGATCGCAGGCCGTCGCCCTTCGCCGTGCTGAAGGATTTCAAAAAGGACTGAACCGCAGCGGGGCCGCACGACAAACCAGTTGTCACCCCGACGAAAAGCGGTATTTTGACGCAAATTCCGCCCCCGGGCCGGAAAACAAGGACAAGACACGCGTGGTCAGAATTTCCATTGATGTGATGGGTGGCGACTTCGGCCCGAAAGTCGTCATCCCGGGTGCCGCCAAGGCGCTCGAACGTCATCCAGACACCCGCTTCGTGCTTTTCGGCATAGAACAGGACTGCGCGCCGCTTCTGGAGAAATATCCGAAGCTCAAGGCCGCCAGCACGTTCCGTCATTGCGACGTCGCGGTCGGCATGGACGAGAAGCCGAGCCAGGCCCTGCGCCGCGGGCGCGGCAAATCCTCCATGTGGCTGGCGATCGACGCGGTCGCCAAGGGCGAGGCGGATGTCGCGGTCTCGGCCGGCAATACCGGCGCGCTGATGGCCATGGCGAAATTCTGCCTGCGCATGATGGCCAATATCGAACGTCCGGCGATCGCCGGCATCTGGCCGACCCTCAAGGGGGAAAGCATCGTGCTCGACATCGGCGCGACGATCGGCGCCGACGCCAACCAGCTCTTCGACTTCGCGCTGATGGGCGGCGCCATGGCGCGCGCCCTCTTCGAGATCGACCGTCCGACGGTCGGCCTGCTCAATGTCGGCGTCGAGGAGATCAAGGGGCAGGAAGAGGTCAAGGCCGCCGGCCAGCTCATCCGCGAGGCCAATGTCGACACGATCGACTATATCGGCTTCGTCGAGGGCGACGACATCGGCCGCGGCACGGCCGACGTGGTGGTGACGGAAGGCTTTTCGGGCAATATCGCGCTCAAGGCCGCCGAGGGCACCGCCCGGCAGATCGCCGAATATCTGCGTGCCGCCATGTCGCGCACCTGGCTCGCCAGGCTCGGCTATATCCTGGCGAAAAGCGCCTTCGACCGGGTGCGCGAGAAGATGGATCCGCGCAAGGTGAACGGCGGCGTCTTCCTCGGCCTGAACGGCGTCGTCATCAAGAGCCACGGCGGAACCGACGCCGAGGGCTTCGCCGCGGCGGTCGACGTCGGCTACGACATGGTCCGCAACGGCCTCAAGCAAAAAATCGAAAACGATCTTAAGAAGTATCATGCCGAGAGCCCCGTCCAGAACGTGGTGAAGAGCGTGAGCGACGGGGTGTAAGTCAATGATCCGTTCTGTTGTCCGGGGTTTCGGGGCGTCTCTCCCGAAACGGGTGCTCACCAATGGCGAACTCGAAAGCATGGTCGACACGTCCGACGAGTGGATCGTGCAGCGCACCGGCATCCGCCAGCGCCACATCGCCGGCGAGGGCGAGACGACCGCATCGCTCGGCGAGGCGGCGGCACGCGCCGCGCTCGACAGGGCCGGCCTGACCGCCGCCGACATCGACCTCATCATCGTCGCGACCTCGACGCCGGACAACACGTTTCCGGCCGTTGCCGTCGACATCCAGAACCGCATCGGCATGCACCACGGCTTCGCCTTCGACGTGCAGGCCGTCTGTTCCGGCTTCGTCTATGCGGTGGCGACGGCGGATGCCTATATCCGCGGCGGCATCGCGCGTCGGGTGCTGGTGATCGGCGCGGAGACCTTCTCGCGCATTCTCGACTGGACCGACCGCACGACCTGCGTGCTGTTCGGCGACGGCGCCGGCGCCGTCGTTCTGGAGGGCGTGGAAGGGGCCGGCACGACGGCCGACCGCGGCGTGCTGACGGCGCAACTCCGTTCCGACGGCGCGCACCGCGACAAGCTCTATGTCGACGGCGGACCGTCCTCGACGGGAACGGTCGGCCACCTGCGCATGGAGGGCCGCGAGGTCTTCAAGCACGCGGTCGGCATGATCACCGACGTCATCGAGGCGACCTTCGGCGCGACCGGCATGACGGCGGACGACATCGACTGGATGGTGCCGCACCAGGCCAACAAGCGCATCATCGACGGCTCCGCGAGGAAGCTCGGCATTCCGCTCGACAAGGTCGTCGTCACGGTCGACCTGCACGGCAACACCTCGGCCGCCTCCATTCCGCTGGCACTCGCGGCTGCGGCCGCGGACGGACGCATCAAGGAGGGCGACCTCGTGCTGCTCGAGGCGATGGGCGGCGGCTTCACCTGGGGCGCGGTCCTGCTGCGCTGGTGAGCGTGGCGGACGCAAGAGGTGAGCGGGCCGCTTGACCCCCGCCCTCAAGGGCAATACTCTTCGCCGATAAGCAAACGCTTTCAATAAGAAAACGGTGGAAGAAGATGAGCGGCAAGACAGTGACACGCGCAGACTTGGCCGAATCCGTTTTTCGCAAGGTCGGGCTTTCCCGCACCGAATCGGCCGAGCTTGTGGAGACCGTCATCGACGAGATCTGCAATGCCATCGTCCGGGGCGAAAGCGTCAAGCTGTCCTCCTTCGCGACATTCCAGGTGCGCGACAAGAACGAGCGCATCGGCCGCAATCCGAAGACCGGCGAGGAGGTTCCGATCTCGCCGCGCCGCGTCATGACCTTCAAGGCTTCGAACGTCTTGAAACAGCGTGTGCTGAAGGCCCATCTCGCCCGCAGGGCGAAGCTGAAGCCGCAATCGCCCGCATCTTGAGCGAAAACGGTTCATGAATCGGCCAGCCCGCGCTTTAGAACTTGAACCGGCGCCGACAACCCGCTGAAATACATGCGATTCGTCCCATCCCCGGATGGGCACCTGCGTATCGGTGAGGTTCATGGACAAAAGTCCCGACGCGTTCCGCACGATCAGCGAGGTCGCTGACGATCTCGACCTGCCGCAGCACGTGCTGCGCTTCTGGGAGACTCGATTCTCGCAGATCAAGCCGATGAAGCGCGGCGGCGGCCGGCGCTACTACCGGCCGGAGGACGTGGATCTCCTGAAGGGAATCCGCCACCTGCTCTACGATCACGGCTACACGATCAAGGGCGTGCAGAAGCTCCTGAAGAACAACGGCAACAAGTTCGTCGCGGCGATCGCGAGCGGCGACCTCGCGACCGTCGAGGCCTTGGCGGCGGCGAGCCACGAGGAGCCGCAGGCGCCGAAGACGGCGGACGACGACCAGATCGTCGGCCGGCCCAAGCCGCCCGTCAGCCGCCGCTTCTTCTCGTTTGTCGGCGGCACCGACGACACGCCGGAAATCTCCGTCGGCAGGAGCAGCGTCGGCAAGGAAGACCGCGCGCTGCTGCAGGAGGCGCTCTACGATCTGCTGGAATGCAAGCGGCTGCTCGACCAGGTGCGGTGAGGGCGCCCCGGCGGAGTGCCGGGAAGGGGTGACAGGCGACCGTCGCTGCATCTGCGCGCCGCTCGTTCCTTTTTCAGTTCGCGCCGCAATTTCCCGCTTGCATCGCAACCGTCGAGACTATAGGGCTTTTTCCGGTTCGGAGCGTAGCGCAGCCCGGTAGCGCACTTGACTGGGGGTCAAGGGGTCGTGGGTTCGAATCCCGCCGCTCCGACCATTTTTCCCTTTTCCCCAACATCTTGTCGCGGTGTGGCCGTGGCCCTGCCCGGGCATGGGCGCCGCGCTGCCGCCGCCTCCGGAACCATCGCCGCAGGCGCCCGTTCTCCCTTCGACACTGTCCGAGAAACGGGAGATCGATATGCCGGCGAACCTTCAGGACAAGAGCTCCACCGAAACGCCGCGCGGTCCGCCGGCGACGCCGGGCGTGCCGGATCGCGGCCGGGAGAAGCCGCCCGAGCCGCCGGTCAGGAAGCCGGACGACAACAAGAATCCGAACGACCCGGCGCTGGATCCGGCCCTGCTGCCGATCGGCGATCCCGCCGGGATGGCGTGACCCGCCGTTTTGCAGCTTCGCCGCATGGTGGCCGGACCGACCCGGAATGCGGCCGCCAGTCTCAGGCGCCGACGTAGTGCCGCTCGCGCAGCACGCTCCGGTAGACCGCTTCGGTCTCCAGGACCATGCGGGCGATTCCGAAATCGCCGCTCTGCGCGAGGGCGGCCTCGGTGTAGCGGGCGAGGCGGGCGGCGTCGCTGACGCGCAACATGCCGGCTGCGAGCTGGCGCGGGTCGTCGACATTGGCGACCAGCACGCCGTTGCGGCCGTCCTTCAGCACCGTCGCAGCGCCGCCGACCTCCGTCAGGATCAGCGGCTTACCGGCCGCCGCGGCCTCGAGCATCACATAGGACATCGCCTCGTAGCGGCTCGGCAGCACGACCGCATCAATGGCATCCATCGCGAGCGGACCCGGCACCTCGCCCGTCAGGCGGATGCGGTCCGGCGCGGCGGAACGGGCGATTTCGCCGCGCACCATCGCTTCCAGTTCGCCGCGTCCGACCATCAACAGATAGGCCTGCGGCAGCTTGGCCGCGGCGAGCGAGAAGGCGCGCACGAGGCGCTCGGGCGCCTTCTGGTGCGACAGGCGGCCGACGAAGCCGAAGACGAGCGCATCGTCGGGAATGCCGAGCCGCTCGCGCAATGCGTGCCGGCTGCCGGTCGGCGGCGGCGTCACCCCGTTGACGACGATCGACAGGCGGTTGCGCGGCATGGAGAGCCCCCGGGCATGGGCATATTCGTCGGCCGAGACGCAGATGATCTGGTCGGTGAGAAAGCGGGCCAGGAATCGCTCGATGCCGCCGTAGACAATGTGCCCGACCCTAGAGAGGGTCGGATCCATGGTGCGGAAGGCATGCGGCGTATAGATCCGCGGAACGTGGCGGCCGGGGAGCCGGAGGCGCGTCAGCGCGCCGGCCTTGGAGCTGTGGCCGTGAATGACGTCGAAGGGACCGTGCTGGCGGGCGAGGCGGGCGAGCGCCGCATGGGCGGCGAAGTCCGACGGGCCGGGCGCGCGCGCCATGGGCACCGCATGCACGGCGGCAAGGCCGATCGCCATCAGCTCGTCGAGGAAGGACTGCTCGGCGCGGACCGGCGAGTAGACGGCGTGCACCTGATGGCCACGCCCGGTGAGACCGCGGCAGAGATCGAGAAAGTGCCGTCCCGACCCGCCGCCGCTCGGCTCGAGCACCTGCAGGAGGCGCAGGCTGGTCTGGGATGCGCTCGAATGGAGGTTCATGGCCGTGCCGCCTGTTCGGCGCGGTAGGCCGCGCCGTGGCGGTGTTCCAGCGCGAAACAGCCCCAGAGCACGCCGGCGAGCAGGTAGAAATGCCGCCAGTGGTCGGTGTCGATGACGAAGCCGATCGCGCAGTGGCCGACGAAGACGATGAACGCAATCATCAGGAACGGCTGCCACGGCCGGTCGCGCAGCAGATAGGCGACGCCGTATTTCAGGGTGAGGAAGACGAAGATCAGGTAGGTGACGAAGCCGAGCCAGCCATAGGAGGTGAGCGACTTCAGCCAGATATTGTGTTCGTCCTCGGGAAACATCGAGCTGAACACCATCGGGCCGATGCCGAGCGGCTTCTCCATCGACATGAGGAAGCCGATGCGGTGCCGGTCGAAACGGCCGAGATGGCCGCCGTCATAGTCCTGCACGAGCTGCGTGCGGGCGCTGAAGAGGTCCGCCACCTTGTCGAACTGCAGCGCCACCACCACGGCCACCACCATCAGGCCGGCGGCGGCGATGCTGAGGGTGAGGATCTTCAGCCGGAAGGCGCCGGTGCGCTCCTTGAGCAGCATCACGAAGACGAGGGCGACGACGGAAAACAGATAGAGTGCCCAGGCCGCACGCGAAAAGGAGAGCAGGATCGCGAGCGACAGGACGAGCACGCCCGCGACCCTCAGCGGCGCGCCGAGCAGGCGACCGGCGAGCAGGCCGTGCATGAGGTAGAGCGCCGGCGCGATCAGGTACGGGCCGAAGACGTTCGGGTCCTGGAAGGCGCCCTTGGCGCGGTCGTAGAGCGTGAAGACCTCGCTGCCTGGAAAAGCATGGAAATAGCCGAGAATGCCGAGCATGCCGGTGATGAGCGCGCCGGCCACCCAGGCGCGGAAGATCAGGCCGAGGCGCTGCGGCCGATCCTCGATGATCGCCGCGAAGAAAACCGAGGAAAGCGCCAGGAACAGCGAGACCGCGACATACATCGGGCCGTCGCTGAGATCCGCCATGACGGTGAGCGACAGCATGCCGCCGATGTTGAAGAGCAGGAACAGCACGAGCAGCGGCGCGACATTGCGCGAGATGCGAAGGGCGAAGACCGCCCAGAGAGCGATCAGCCCCGCCATGAAGAGTTCGTAGGGTGCCGGCTCGCTGATGACGAATCCCGACAGGAACACACCGGCCGTGACGAGGGCGGAGCCCAGGATACGGAAGGTGGCGAGCGTCGGCCGGAAGGGCGGTGCTGCGCTTTCGGGAAAGGCCGCGTCGGTCAATAGGCGTTTTCCGTGTTGAGCAGCCGGAAGGGCGTCAGGAACAGGATCTTCAGGTCCAGCCAGAGCGACCAGTTCTCGATGTAGTAGAGGTCGAATTCGGTGCGGAAGCGGATCTTGTCGTCATGGTCGATCTCGCCACGCCAGCCGTTGATCTGCGCCCAGCCGGTGACGCCCGGCTTGACCCGGTGGCGGGCGAAGTAGCCCTCGACGACATCGACATATTTGCGATTGTGCGACTGCGCCTGGATGGCGTGCGGCCGCGGTCCGACGAGCGACAGCTCGCCCTTCAGCACGTTGAAGATCTGCGGCAGTTCGTCGATCGAGGACTTGCGCAGGAAACGGCCGACCGGCGTCACGCGCGGATCGCGCTTCGTCACCGCCGCCTTGGCCGTCGGGTCCGACATGTGCGTGTACATCGAGCGGAACTTGTAGACGTCGATGATCTCGTTGTTGAAGCCGTGGCGCTTCTGCCGGAAGATGACCGGGCCCGGCGAGGTGACCTTGACCGCGAGCGCCGCCCCGATGAAAACCGGCCAGAGCAGCGCGAGCGCGATGAGGCTGAAGGTGATGTCGAAGGCGCGCTTGGCGACCGAGTCCCAGTCGGCGATCGGCTTGTCGAAGATCGCGAGCAGCGGCACGTTGCCGACCAGCGAATAGCTGCGCGGGCGGAACTTGAGGCCCTTGGCATGGGCGGCGAGCCGGATGTCGACGGGCAGCACCCAGAGCTTCTTCAGGAGCTGCAGGATGCGCGCTTCGGCCGAAAGCGGCAGCGAGATGATCAGCATGTCGATGCGGGCGAGGCGGGCGAATTCCACGAGTTCCGGAATGGTGCCGAGCTTCGGGTAGCCGGCGACGATGGAGGGCGAGCGGCGCTCGTCGCGGTCGTCGAAGATGCCGCAGATGCGGATGTCGTTTTCCGGCTGGCGCTCGAGTGCGCGGATCAGCTCCTTGGCGGCCTCGCCGCCGCCGACGATGACGGCGCGGCGCTCCATCGTGCCGTTGCGCGCCCAGAAGCGGATCGCGACGGCGATGAACTGCCGTTCGACCAGCAGGTAGAACATGCCGACGAGATACCACGAGGCGAACCAGACGCGCGAATAGACTTCCCCCGTCTTCACGAAGAAGATCACGAGGGCCATCAGCGCGAAGGCGATCGACCAGGCGGCGAGAATGCGCGGCGTCGAGTGCCAGGCGGAGCGCAGCGCCGGCACCTGGTAGGCATCCGCGAGCTGCAGCAGCAGCACGCCGATGGCCGAGCCGCCCGCCGTGACGCTGATGTAGAAGGCGACGACGTCGAGCGACGGCTCCACATAGAGGCTGCAGATGCCGTAGCCGACCGCGAACAGCGCCGCGAATTCCAGAAGCCGCAAGAGGCCGATGATCATCGTGGGGGAATAGGTGTCCTGGCGGAACTGAAGCGCGATCTGCTGGGCGAGCGGGTTGAGTTCTCCCAGTTTTGCGCCGTCCTCCTCGTCCTGCGTGCCTGCCGCGTCGATGGTCCGGATCCGGGAGACCTCCCGGCGGATGGCATCGGCGTCGAAGGCGTCGGGCTTGTCGATGTGGTTCATGGCGTGCTTCCGCGTTTCGACGATCGGTAGCACAAAGCCCCTAAGAAATGCCTTACGTGGCGTGAAGGGCGTGCGCCGCGCCGTGCCGATCCGGGGCGGGCGGCAGCAGGTCGCGGTAGAGCGCGAGCATGCGCCCGGCCATCGCCGTGGCCGAGAAATTCGCCTTGAAAACGTCCTTGTCCGGCAGCACGCGCCGGTGCCAGTCGTCCTCGGTCACCGCCGCCGCCATGATGGCGGCGATCGATTCCGCGTCGCCGGGTTCGGCGAGCGACACATTGTCCTTGCCGAGCACTTCGGGAATGCCGCCGACGCGGCTGGCGATCAGCGGCTTGCGCGCGGCGAGCGCCTCGAGCACGACATAGGGCATCGACTCCGCCCGCGAGGGGACGACGACGGCGCGCGTCATGGCGAAGGCGTCGCGCGCCTTCAGCGCCGGCAGCATGCCGATGCGCCGGCCGAGCCCGCGTTCCAGCATCATGCGCTCGTATTTGTCCTTGTCCGGTCCGTCGCCGATCATCAGGGCGGAGAGCGGCCGGCCGATCTTGCGCTCGGCGCGCGCGAAGGCATCGATGAACAGGTCCGGTCCCTTGAGGTCGCGCAGCATGCCGATATAGAGGAAGTCGACGGCATCCGGGCGGGCGTGCACGGCCTCGAACTCGCCGTCATGGATGCCGTTGTAGATGCGCTCGCTGCGGATGCGCGGGATGCCGATCTTGCGCGCATAGGTCTGGCGCTCGAAGTCGCAGACGAAGACCAGCGCATCGGTGAACCGCTCGAGCAGGCGCTCGGCGCGGAACACCGCCTGGCCGGCGACGGTCGCCCGCTCGTAGTGCAGGCTGCCGCCATGCGGAGAATAGAGGCGGGCTACGCGATACCTGTTGACCCGCAGGGCTGAGCCGATGATGCGGGCGATGGCGCCACCCTTGGCGCCGTGGCCGTGCAGGACATCCGGCTGCAAACTCCTGATTTCACGAAAACTTTCCCGGAAGGCCCGAAGATCACGCGGGCTTACGGAGCGCTGGATGGGCAGGCGGTGGAGCCCGAGCGACAGATAGGGCCTGATCTCGTCGAACAGCCTGTCCTCATAGGTTCCTCCCGTGGAACTGTCACAAAGAATGCCGACCTCGTGGCCGAGACGAGCATGGAATTCGGCGAGATCCCGCACATGGCGGAAGATGCCCCCGATCGGCGATCTGAAACAATGAAGGATGCGCAGCGGCTGGTCATCGGCCATGGGATCAGAAGAAGCGTTCGCGCACGTAGATCGTGTCGCCCGCCATGATCGGATCGGAGATCGAGACGCGCCCGGTTATGATCTTGCCGTTGATCTTGCGCGTCACGTCCACATTGGCCTGGTTGGCCCGCGGCGAGAAGCCGCCGGCGCTGGCAATCGCGTTCTGGACGGTCATGCCGGCGACGTAGCTGTACTGCCCCGCCTGGCCGACCTCGCCCATGATGAAGACCGAGCGGTAGCGATCGACCTCGATCGATACGTCCGGATCACGCAGGTAGCCCTGGCGCAGCTTGCCGGCGACGATGCTTTCGAGTTCCTGGATGGTCTGCCCGCGTGCCGGCACGGCGCCGATCAGCGGGAAGGCGATGTAGCCGGCCTGGTCGACCGAATAGGTGTTGCTGAGGCTCGCCTGCTCGAAGACGGTGATGCGCAGCCGGTCGCCGCTGTCCAGGCGGTAGGGCTGGATCGTCGCCTCGTGAAAGGCGCGCGGTGCCGGCCGGTAGCTGGTGCAGCCGGCGACAAGGGGCAAGAGGGCGGCCATCGCGATGATGGTTGTCGACTTGAGCGATGCGAAGGACATCCGCGGTTTCCGTTCCTGGAAGCTCAGATTGTTTGTCCTGTTATCGGTCCGTTAGGGTTAATGGCTGGTAAAAATACGTCGGCGACAATGCGGATTGTCGCCGTCGCCCCATCCGTGCAATCGCCGCGCGGTTAACGCTTGGGTTACCATGTTTGTTTAGGTTCGATGGAGATGGTGGCGCTGGAGTTGCGAGTATGTCGGACGGTTATCGCGGGCAGCAGGATGTCGATATAGATCTCGGCGGGCTCTTCCGTGCGATCTGGCGGAAGCGCCTGCGGGTGCTTCTTGCGACCGTTGCCGGCGCCGGCATCGCCTTTGCCGCTGCGAGCATCATCGCGCCCACCTACAAGAGCGAGACGCGCCTGCTGATCGAAACGCGCGAACCGACCTTCACCGTCTCCGACCGCAACACGACCATGGAGCCGCGCCCGGTCTTCGACGAACTCGGCATCGTCAGCCAGGTGCAGCTCCTGAAGTCGGCCGACCTCATCAAGCAGGTCGCGAAGAACCTCAAGCTGCACGAGCTCGAGGAGTTCGACCCGACGTCGAAGCCCTCGGCTCTCTCCGATCTGCTCGTTCTCCTCGGCCTGCGCAGCAATCCGCTTGAGCTCGCTCCGGAGGAGAGGGTGCTCAAGGAGTTCCTGGAAAAGCTCGCCGTCTACCAGGTGGAGAAGTCGCGCGTCGTCGGCATCGAGTTTACCTCGGAAGACCCGAAACTCGCCGCCGAGATTCCGAACGAGATGGCGAAGGTCTACCTGTCGCTGCAGTCGGGTGCCAAGCTCGACAGCAATTCGGAAGCGAGCCGCTGGCTGGAGCCCGAGATCGCCAACCTGCGCGAGAAGGTGCGGGAGGCGGAAGAGAAGGTCGCCCAGTACCGGGCCTCCTCCGACCTGCTGCCGACGGGCGAGAACGCGACCTTCGCGGTCAAGCAGCTGAACGACATTTCCACCGAGCTCGCCCGCGTGCGCGCCGAGAAGGCGGCCGCCGAGGCGCGCGCCGAAAATGTCCGCACGGCGCTCAAGAGCGGCAGCGCCGTCGACGCATTGTCCTCGGTGGTCGGCTCGACGATGATCCAGCGGCTGAAAGAGAGCGAATCGCAGATCCAGGGGCAGATCTCCGACCTTTCCACCAGCATGCTCGAGGGACATCCGCGGCTGAAGGGCCTGCGGTCCCAGCTCACGGGCATCCGCGAACAGATCCGTGCCGAGACGTCGAAGATCCTGTCAAGCCTCGAGAGCGAGGCCGATATCGCGCGCCTGCGGGAGCAGCAGCTCGTGCAGCAATTGAACACCGTCAAGGCGGATTCGGCGCGCGCCGGCGAGGACGAGGTCGGCCTGAAGGCGCTCGAACGGGAGGCGACGGCCCAGCGCCAGCTCCTTGAAACCTATCTCGCGCGCTACCGCGAGGCGACCTCGCGCACCGACAGCGGCTCGACGCCGGCCGACGCCCGCGTCATTTCCGCCGCCGTCGAGCCGACGGAGGTGGCCTTCCCGAAGGTTCTGCCGATCACGCTGGTCGGCGGCGCGGCGGGCTTCCTTCTGTCCGTCATCACCATCCTGCTCGCCGAACTCTTCACCGGGCGGGCGCTGACACCGGTCGGGCATCAGGCCGCGGCACCGTCCGTGCGCCGCCGCGACGACGAGATGGCGGTGCCGGCGCACGCGCGGCAGCCGATGGAGACCCTGCACGGCCTCGTGCGCGCCAGGCCGGCGCGCTCCGCCTCGCTGCTCAGCCACCTGGAGGACGATCCGGACGAACAGGCCGTCGACGCGCCGCCGCCGGCCGACGAAGACGACGGCTTCTCGGTCGCGGCCGTGGCCGAGCATATCGTCGAGGACAATGTGTCCGTTTCGCTCGCCGTCTCGCCGTCCGGCGATGCCGGATCGACGGCGACGGTGGCGCTTGCCCGGATGGTCGCGGCCGAGGGCCGCCGGACCGTGCTGATCGACCTGACCGGTTCGGCCTGCCCGACGCGGCTGATGGCGGAATCCCTGCGCCTGCCGGGCATCACGGACCTGCTCGTCGGCGACGTGGCCTTTGCCGACATCATCCACGGCGACCAGCATTCAGACGCCCATATCATCCCGCGCGGCAATGCCAACATCAAGCGCGCCATGCGCGGCATCGACCGGCTGGCGATGATCGTCGAGGCGCTGTCGGACGCCTATGACGCGGTGATCCTCGAATGCGGGCCTGCGGACATCGACGGGGTGCGCCGGCTGACACGCGCGCGCGGTACGGAGATCATCCTGTCGCTGCCGGGCGCGGACGAACAGGAGGTCGTCGATCTGCTGATCGCCTTCGGCGCGGCGGGGTACTCGGAAATCGTGCTGATGACCGCCGATCGCGAGAAGTCGCGGCCGGCACCGGGACGGCGCGCTGCCTGAACCCTCAGGCCTTTTCGCCGTCCTCGGCCATGACGAATTCCGTCTTGCCCGAGCGCAGCCGCTGCAGCAGGGAATAAAGCTGCGGATTCTGCTTGATCGCCCGCTTGGCGCCGGCCTTGGCGCGGTGCAGGGCTGCGGCCGCGCTGCCGGCAAGCGTTGCCGGCCAGAGCAGGTCGTGCTGCACCGTCTCGACGGTGCACCAGGACCGCTTGTAGGCCTGGTCGCCGATGCCGAAGTCGAAGAGCCGCACACCCTCGGCGCACAGCTTCTGGATGGCGAGGTGGAAAAGGAACTCGCCCGGGCTCGCATCCGCGGCGATGCTCTCGTCGATCGAACCGAACTGGCAGATGACGTGGTCGCCCTTGCGCGAGATGCCGGCGATCGCGATGATGCGGCCGTCATGTTCGCCCTTGAGGCGGATGGCGTGCAGCGCCAGCGGGTACTGTGCGGCTGCCGGCGGCGTCAGCGCGAGGGTGCGGAAGAAGGCCTGGGTATCGGCGCCGCGGAAGACGTTCGGCAGACCCATCGCGTCAAAGCGCACCGCCTTCTGGCGGAAGAACTGCGCGAGCACGGCCTCGATCTCGCCCGGTCCCGTGGCGACGACGTGTTCGTAGCCGCCGAGTGCCTCGAGGCGCCGTTCGGAGGAGCGGAACTTCTTGCGCCGGCGCTTGGCGTTGATCTGCGCCAGCGTGCGCTCGAAATCCTCGAAGAGAGGCAGCTGGAACGAGGCGTTCTGGTTGACGACGGAGGGCAGGTCCCGGAAGGGATGCGCCGCGCCGCGCCAGTCGAGCGGCACGTTTTCCAGCATGAACAGGTCGAAATAGCGTGCGAAGTCGCGCCGCGAGCGGTCGAACGCCTCACGCAGGCGCGGCGGCTCGGCGAGCGAACGAAAGTTTTCCGAATAAAGGCCGGTATTGATGTTGGAGAACGGCGCGGCGAGGAAGCGCGCGACGCGCACCGGCCCCTGGCGCTTGATCTCCAGCGGAAGGATGAGCTCGGTGCCGCCCGCCGAGACGCCCTCGACGATCAGCAGCTTGCAGTCGTGGCTTTCCGCCCAGGCGCGGCACCAGTCGAAGCTCTGATGGAGCGACAGGTCGTTGCCGGCCTCGAGCGCCCGCCAGTCCTGTTCGAGCGCATCCAGCCTGTCGTGAAGGCGGATCGACAGCGGCACGACGGAGACGGGGCGCCGGGTGTCGAGCACCACGTCGCGTGTCAGTTTCTGGATCACGTCGCGGTCCGCGGGCATGATCTGAAAGTCGAGCTGCATCGCACCCATGATACGATCTCCGAATTCTTGCGGGCGGCCGGATTGCCGCGTGTTCCAAGACTAGGGAGTTGGCTTGCAGAAATGGTTTAAATCCAGTAGCGGGCCCGTCCGGCCCCGCAAATAATCGGCGGCGCGGTTAGCAATTCCATAACGAACGGCGCGAAATGCCGCCGACCACGCCGCAAGGAGCGCGGCGCGGTCAGATCCAGCCCGTCGCAAGCGCACGTGCCCATTCGTCACGGCCGCGTTCCGCCGCGAGCCGGGCCATGGCGCGGTGATCGTAGGCCACGGAGATGAGCGCGACGGTCCAGCCGGCCCCGCCCTTGTCGATGATGGCGTAGCGCGCATCCGGCGAGCCGGTCTCGACGGCGTGGAAGACGGGTTCGTCGTCCGTGTAGCCGGGGCAGCCGACGCTGCCCGGATTGACCAGCAGCCTGCCGTCGCCGAGGCGAAGGGCGCGGGGGACGTGGCTGTGCCCGCACAGCAGGACGGGATGCTCCAGCCCTTCGGCGTGCCGTTCGATCAGGTCGGGACGCCCGAGCGTGATCCGGCCGTCGGCGGACAGCGCCTCCAGCCAGTAGGTCGCGTCGTCGGTGGGCGTCGCATGGCAGAGGAAGAGGTCGCCGACGACCCGGGTTCCGGGCAGGCTTTCGAGCCAGGTCCTGTGCCGGTCGGACAACTGGTCATGGGCGCAGCGATCCGACAGCCCCATCGTCTCGGGCGCCTGTTCGATCAGGTAGCGGTCATGGTTGCCCCGGACGCCCGGAATGCCGCGCGCCATCAGCAGGTCGGCGGTGCGCGCCGCATTGAGCGGACCGCTGAGGTTGTCGCCGAGATTGACGATGTCGCGGATGCCGCGCCGGTCGATGTCGGCGAGCACCGCCTCGAGCGCGAGGTCGTTTCCGTGGATGTCGGCGATGACGGCGATCTGCATGGCGGTCCTATTCGTCCTTCGGCCGCGGCGGGCCTTCCATCCATTTGATGAGCAGCATGGCCGGCAGGATCCAGAGAAGGCCGCTGAAGAGGAAATAGAGGAGATGCACCCACCAGGGCGAGGCGCCGAGATAGGCCGAGGCAATGGTGGTCGCCACCAGCGCGTAGACGAGGACGAGGACGATGATCAGCACGGTGCCGATCAGCTTTCTGAGGCGAGGGGGCATCAGCGGTCTTTCGGTGGAACGGCGGCGGCGCGCGAAGGCGCGACCGCATGCCGCAAAGGATCTGCCCTTGTTTTGCACAGGCTGCTGGGGCAAATCAACGCCGAGCATCGAGGAACCGCCATGACAGCCGCCCGGACGACCCTGATCGAGCACCGCCTGCAATCCGACATCGGCCGGATCGACGCCAATCGGCGTCTGGTGCGCGGCTGGCTCGCGGTGGTGCTTTTCGTGCTTTTCGCGCTGGTGCTCGTCGGCGGCGCGACGCGGCTGACCGAATCCGGCCTCTCCATCACCGAGTGGAAGCCGATCCACGGCGTCATCCCGCCGCTGACGGCAGCGGAATGGGACGAGGAATTCGCGCTTTACCGGCGCATTCCGCAATACGAGCAATTGAACAGCGGCATGACGGTCGAGGCGTTCAAGACGATCTTCTGGTGGGAATGGGCGCACCGGCTGATTGCCCGCTCGATCGGCATCGTCTTCGCGCTGCCGCTCGCCGTCTTCTGGCTGACGGGACGCATCGAGCGGCGCATCCGCTGGCCGCTCGCCGGACTGCTGGCGCTCGGCGGCTTCCAGGGCTTCATCGGCTGGTGGATGGTGTCCTCCGGCCTGGCCGACCGCGTCTCGGTCAGCCAGTACCGGCTGGCGACGCATCTGACCATCGCCTGCCTCATCTTCGCCGGCACGGTGTGGATCATGCGCGGCCTGTCGCCGCACAGCAGCGATGCGGCGCCGACCGAAGGTTCGCGCCGCATGGCGGGCATCATCGCGGCGATGGCGGTGTTCCAGATCTATCTCGGCGCGCTCGTCGCCGGCCTCGACGCCGGGCTTTCCTACAACACCTGGCCGCTGATGGACGGTGCCGTCGTGCCGGGCGGGCTCTTCGTGCAGCAGCCCTGGTGGATCAACCTCTTCGAGAACCCGAAGACCGTGCAGTTCGTGCACCGGCTCGGCGCCTACCTGCTCTTCGCGCTGGTGCTCGCCCACATGGTCGCCGCGCTCCGCGCCGCACCCGAGACGACCCATGCACGCCGCACCGTGCTGCTCTTCGGCCTCGTCTGTCTGCAGGCGGCGATCGGCATCATGACGCTCGTCCTCCAGATGCCGCTCTCCTGGGCGCTGGCGCACCAGGGCGGCGCACTCGTCGTGCTCGGCTTCGCCGTCGCCCACTGGCGCGGCTTCACCGGCGAATATCCGAAGCCGGTGCGCATCGAGGCGAGCGCGTAGCTTAGCGCAGCAGGGGATCGAGCAGCGGCATGCCGAGGACGGCGGAGGCGGCGATGAGCGCGAGGCAGATGCGGCGGAAGGTGCGGTCGGAGGCGTGGCCGAAGAGGCGGCTGCCGGCATAGAGGCCGGCGGCATAGAGCGGCGCCGCCACGAGCGTCAGCGCGAAGACCGGTCCCGAAAAGAGGCCGCCGGCGAGATAGCTGACGCCGCTCAGGATCGACGACAGCGCGAAATAGAGCACGACATTCGCCCGCACGGTGACGGCGCCGTTCTGCCCGCCGAGCCAGTAGGCGACGACCGGCGGGCCGCCGAGCTGCGCGGCGCCGCTGAAGAGACCGGCGATCCAGCCGACCGCGACGGTGAGCGGCCTGACCGGCGCGCCGTGATAGCGCCAGCCGGAGGCAAGCAGGACGAGGAGCGCGGCCGCGACGGCGGTGATCGCCCAGCGCAGTGCCACCGGATCGGCGACGGCGAGCGCCAGCGTGCCGAGCGGTACGCCGATGAGCGCGCCGAGCGTCATCGCGCCGACCTCCTGCCGGTTCGCGAGCCGGAAGGCCGGCGGCACCATGCCCGCCGTCATCACGAAATCCATGACGAGCAGCACGGGCGAGGCGGCCTTCGGCCCGACCGTCGCGGCGGCGATCGGGATGAAGATGAGCGCCGCGCCGAAGCCGGAAAACCCGCGGGCGAGCCCGGCGACGAAACCGGCGGCGATGAGAAGCGGCAGGCCGCTTTGCGGCAGCGCGGCGGCGACCAGCGCGAGCGCGTCGGCAATCGTTCCGCCAGCAGCCATATCGCGCGCCCTCCGGGTCCCGAACGGCCTCAGCCGTTCAGCATCAGGTCCATGTTCTGGACGGCGGCACCCGAGGCGCCCTTGCCGAGATTGTCGAGCAGGGCCACGAGGTTGACGTGGGCGGCGCCTGCCGTGCCGAAGACGAAGAGCTTCATGCGGTCGGTGTCGGCAAGCTCGACGGCATCGATGCGGGCGAGCTGGGCGCTGTCCTTGAGGGCGACGACCTCGACGACGTCCTGGCCGGCATAGTGGTCGGCCAGCGCCGCATGGATCGTGCCGAGCGAGGCATTGCCGGAGAGGTCGGCGAGATGGAGCGGCACCTGCACGATCATGCCCTGCGGGAACCGTCCGACGGAGGGCGAGAAGAGGGGCGTGCGCGAAAGGAGGCCGTGCGTCTGCATCTCCGGCACGTGCTTGTGCTTGAGCGTCAGCCCGTAGAGGAAGTGCGGCGCGTCGATATGCTCGGGATGGGCGGCGTCCTCCATCTGCGCGATCATCTGCTTGCCGCCGCCCGTATAGCCGGAGACGGCGTTGACCGTCACCGGATAGTCTTCCGGCAGAAGGCCAGCCATGCGCAGTGGCCGGATGAGGCCGATGGCGCCGGTCGGATAGCAGCCCGGATTGGCGACGCAGCGCGCGCCGGCGATCCTGCCGCGCTGCTCCGGATCCATCTCCGCGAAACCGTAGGCCCAGTCGGGGTGCACGCGGTGGGCGGTGGAGGTATCGATCAGGCGCACCGAATTGTTGCCGGCGACCATGGCGACGGCTTCCTTCGCCGCATCGTCCGGCAGGCAGAGGATGGCGACGTCGGCGCCGTTCAGCATGTCCTCGCGCAGCGCCGCGTTGCGCCGCTCGGCTTCGGGGATCGACAGCAGTTCGACATCGGTGCGGCCGGCCATGCGGGTGCGGATCTGCAGTCCGGTCGTGCCGTGTTCGCCATCGATGAAGATCTTCGGTCTCATGATTGTCCTGCTCCGTCAGGTGCTTCGCGCCGGGCGCGGAATCGGATTGTCAACGGACCCGATCCGTCCGGCCGCCGTCGTCTGCGCATATAGACCCCGTCTGTGACACTGGCAATCGCGCCGGCCGGGAAAACCGCCGCTCAGCGGCGTTCGGCGAGCCGTTCCGCGCGCAGCCCGAGCATGTACATGGCAATGGTCGAGGCGGCGATGGCCGTGATGTCGGCATGGTCGTAGGCGGGCGCCACCTCGACGACGTCGGAGCCGACGATCTGGAGAGCGCCGAGATGGCGCAGCACGGAGAGGATCCTGGCGCTCGAGGGACCGCCGGCGACGGGCGTTCCCGTGCCGGGCGCATAGGCCGGGTCCAGGCAGTCGATGTCGAAGGTGAGATAACAGGGGCGATCACCGACATGGCGGATGATCGTGTCGGCGATGGCGGCCGCGCTCATCTCCTCGACCTCGTAGCCGTAGAGGATGCGGATGTCGCAGTCCTCCGGCGCATGCGTCCGGATGCCCACCTGGATCGAGCATTCGGGATCGATCACCCCGTCGCGGACGGCGCGGCCGACGAAGGAGCCATGGTCGATGCGGCCCTTCTCGTCCGCCCAGGTATCCTGGTGCGCGTCGAACTGCACGAGCGCCAGCGGCCCGTGGACCGCCGCATGGGCCTTCAGGATCGGCCAGGTGACGAAATGGTCGCCGCCGAGCGTCAGCAGATAGGCACCGGACTTCAGGATCTTCGCGGTCTCGCGCTCGATCGTCGCCGGCGTCTTCCGGTGGTTGCCGTAGTCGAGCAGGCAGTCGCCGTAGTCGATGACCGCCATGTCGGCGAAGAGATCGCGCTCGAAGGGATATTGCGGGTCGTTGTCCATGATCGCCGAGGCGCGGCGGATCGCCTGCGGCCCGAAGCGCGCGCCCGGCCGGTTCGACGTCGCCGCGTCGAAGGGAATGCCCCAGACGACGGCATCGACATCCTTGAGGTTCTTCGTGAGGCGCCGCCGCATGAAGGAGAGGATACCCGCATGGGTCGGGTCCGAGGCGGCGCTCTTCAGCGTCCTTGCCGTGATTGCATGGTCGATGGTCCTGTTGGCCACGGGGCGGTTCCTCCAATCGCGTTTCCGCTGTTTCAGCAGAATGCGCGGCCGCCGGCAAGCCGCCGCCTGAAGCCGCGCCCGTGTGCTACAGCGGCGGCAGGCGCCGCGCCACGGACGTTCCCTTTATGACGGCGGTGCTGGTGACGGCGTGGTCCGAGAGCGCCTCCAGCACGTCGTCCATCTCCTCGATCGAGCGCACGACGAGCCGGGCGAGAAAGGGGTCGTCGCCGGTGATTTTGTCGCATTCGATGAACTGCGGCGTCTGCTGGATCAGCCGCTCGACGAGGTGCAGCTTGCCCGGCAGCGGCCGGATGCGCACCAGGGCGCGGATCGCGTAGCCGAGGGCGCGCGCATCGACGTCGAGCGCGAAGCCGCGGATGACGCCGGCGGATTCCAGCCGGCGCACGCGCTCCGAAACGCCCGGCGCCGACATGCCGACGATACGGGCAAGCTCGCTCATCGACAGCCGGGAATCGGCGTCCAGCGCCGCGAGAATGCGGGAATCCGTCGCGTCGATGGCCGGATTTCCATTCTGAAGGTCAGGTCGATTTCTTGGCGAAGACATCGAAAGAGAATAGCCGGTTCACTTTCGAAAATCCATGGAAAACGGCCGGAGCTCCCGCGATGATCGAAGATCACAGGAGCGATCCATGCCCATCGGTATTTTCTGCGGACTTCTCACCTGCGCCCTCTGGGGCCTCACCTTCGTCGCGCCCCGCGCCGTCGAGCCGTTCTCCGCCTGGGACCTGACGGTCGCGCGCTACGGCACCTTCGGCGCAGCCTCGCTGCTGTTGATGCTGCACCCGCGGTTCCGGCCCCGCGGACTGAGCCGTCGCCAATGGGCGGTTGGGCTTCTGCTCGGTGGAGCGGGCTATGTCGGCTATTTCGTCGCCGCCGCCAGCGCGGTCCGGTTCGCCGGCGCGGCGATCCCGCCGCTGGTGATCGGCACCATGCCGGTGGTGCTGGCGATCATCGCCAACCGGCGGGAGCGGACCGTCCCGTGGCGCCCGCTCGTCCCGCCGCTTGCGCTGATCGCCGGCGGCGTGGCGGTCGTCAACGCCTCTGCGCTCGTCTCGGTCGGGCCGGACGGCGGCGAGGCGATCGCCCTCGGTCTGGTGTCCGCCGTGGCGGCGCTCGCGATCTGGGTGACCTACGGACTCGCCAACGCCGCCGTCATGCGGACCGCTTCGGCACCCGACGGCCTGCACTGGACGGGTGTGCAGGGCATCGGCGCGGCAATCGGAAGCATCGCGCTGCTGCCACTGACGTCGCTCGCGTCGCCGCATCCCGCGGGATTGCCCGACATCGTGCCATTCGCGGTCTGGGCGCTCGTGATGGGGCTTGCGGGATCCTGGCTCGCCACCGCCTGCTGGGCGCTCGCCTCCGCGCGGCTGCCGCTCGCGCTCGCCGCCCAGCTCATCGTCGCCGAGACGGTCTTCGGGCTCGCCTACGGCTTCCTGTTCGAGGCACGGTGGCCGGTCGCCGCCGAGTGGCTCGGCGCGGCGCTGCAACTCGTCGGCGTCACCGTGGCGATCCGCCTGTTCGGCCGGCAAAGGCCGCCGGCCGTCAGGCTCGCAGCCGCCGGCGATGGCACGGCGGCGAGCCCCGTGGTTTCGTGAGGGCCGCCGCGCCGTCGTAAAGGTTCGTCCGGATTTACGACGCCTTCGCGGCGAAGGCGGGCGGGAAATCGCCGAGGGCCTTGGCCTCGCGGATGGCGGCGCCGATGTCGCGGTCATTGATCGCGTCGAGTTCGGCAAAGCTGTCGATGACGTAGTAGATCGGCTGCACGATGTCGATGCGGTAGGGCGTACGCAGCACGGTCATCAGGTCGAAGGGCCGGAACTCGCAGGCCTGTTCCACCATCGCCGCCCGCGTTTCGTTCGGCGAGGACACGATGCCGGCGCCGTAGCAGCGGCGTCCCTTCGCCGTGTTGATCAGGCCGAACTCCACGGTGAACCAGAAGATCCGGAAGAGGTGCCAGGAATAGTCCTTGCCGAGCGCCACCGCGTTTTCGCCGAAGCGCCGGACGAACCGGGCGTAGCTCGGATTGGTGAGCAGCGGGCAGTGGCCGAAGACCTCGTGGAAGATGTCCGGCTCCTCGATATAGTCGATATGCTCGCGCCGCCGGATGAAGGTGGCGAGCGGGAACTTGCCCTCGGAGAGCAGCTGGAAGAAGCGCGACGGGGCGATGAGCGCCGGCACGCCCTCGACGCCGAAGCCGGTGGCGCGGGCGAGCCTGTCGTTGACGTCCCTCAGCTGCGGCACCTTCGATGCGTTGAGGCCGAGCGTCCCGACGCCGTCGAGATAGTCGTCGCAGGCCTTGTCGGCGAGCAGCGCCATCTGGCGCGCATAGAGTTCGCCCCAGATGGCGTCCTCCTCGGCGGTGTAGGGATAGATCCCCGTCTCGTCCGGCAGTTTCGCGGTGTAGCTGTTTTCCTTCGCCATCGTCTCCTCCAGGCATCCGGACCGGCCCCCCGCCGGTCATCGTCAGATCGGGAAATTATAGTCGACGACGGCGGATGGACTTTTCATTCTTCAGGGTTGATGCTGCTATTTTGGGAGAAATTCACGGGATTGGTAGATTTCATGAAAGAAAATGATCAGGCCACCCGTCGGCTGCTGCGCGTTCTGCAGCACGATTGCAGCCTCGCTCTTTCCGACGTCGCCGAGCGTGCCGGCCTGTCGCAGAGCACCGCCTGGCGCAAGGTGCAGGAGCTGGAGGCCGACGGCGTGATCCGCCAGCGCGTGGCGCTGCTCGACGCCCGGCAACTCGACCTCAAGCTCTGCGTGATTGCCCATGTGACGCTCGACGACCATCACGAGGAGGCGATCGAATCCTTCTCCGCGGTCGTGCGCAACCATCCGGAGATCATGGAATGCTACGCGCTCTCCGGCGCCTTCGACTACATGCTGAAGATCCGGGCGTCGGACGTCGAGAGCTACGAGACCTTCATGACGCGGCATCTGCTGCGCAATCCGCATGTGCGCAACGTGGTGTCGAGCTTCGTGCTGCGGGAGCTGAAATCGTCGACGGAACTGCCGATCTAGCGAAGCCAGGCCTCGGCGGCCAGCACCGCCTCTGCGCCCGGCGACAGGCCGAGATAGGCGAGCAGGCGCGTCCGCACGGCGGGATCGGCCCGGAAGGCGTCGTAGGGGACGGCGATATAGGGCGTGCCGCTTTCATGCAGGTGGTTGTAGATCGTGCCGTAGATGACGTTGGCGCCGGCCTCGCCGAAGGCGGCGCCCCAGTTGCGCCGCGCGCGCGTCGCCTCGATCGCCGCGAAGGGCCGCGAGACGACGACGGCGTCGACGGGGGTGACCTGCCGGATGGCCGGCAGCAGGAAGGCCTGCAGCGGATGTTTCAGCACCACGGCGGGGGCGCCGGCCCTGGCGGCCTTGCGCTTCTCTTCCGCGACCCAGTCGGCAAAGAAGCGGACGAAGGCGTCCGCCTGGCCGACCGGCTTCAGCGTGTTCTCGTCGATCATCTGCAGCAGCGCCTTGCGATAGGCCTGCGGCTCGTAGGCGTTCGGCGTCCTGTCGTCGACGGTGCGCAGATGCGGCGGGCAGGTCCAGCAGCCGCACTTGTCCAGGAAGCCGGCGACCGATGTCGAGCCGGAACTCCAGGAGGAGAGGATGAGGATCACCTTGACGTCGTCTGCCTGCACGAAACGAATCCCTTGTTTTTGCTAAGGGGACATCCTGGCGGGGCAAGCTTTCGCCAGGCCGTCGCAAGGGGCGTGGCGAAGCCGACAAACGAAAAGGGGCCGTGCGAGACGGCCCCTTCGAAACCGGATGCTCCGGATGCGATCAGCGCTTCGAGAACTGGAACGAACGGCGTGCCTTGGCGCGGCCGTACTTCTTGCGCTCGACGACGCGCGAGTCGCGCGTCAGGAAGCCGCCCTTCTTGAGAATGGCGCGCAGCGCCGGCTCATAGTAGGTCAGCGCCTTGGAGATGCCGTGACGGACCGCGCCGGCCTGGCCGGAGAGACCGCCGCCGGCAACGGTGGCGTCGATGTCGAACTGGCCGTCGCGGGCCGCCGCGATGATCGGCTGCTGCAGGATCATCTGCAGGACCGGACGGGCGAAATAGGCGTTGTAGGCCTTGCCGTTGATCGTGATCTTGCCAGAGCCCGGCTTGACCCAGACGCGGGCGACGGCGTCCTTGCGCTTGCCGGTGGCATAGGCGCGGCCCTGGGCGTCGATCTTCTTGACGTGCACGGGCGCGGAAGCCGGAGCAGCGGCAACGGTGCCGAGGTCCTTGAGGGAGGAAAGGTCGGCCATTGTCAGGCGCTCCTTGTGTTCTTGCTGTTCAGCTTGGCAACGTCGAGCACGACGGGCTGCTGGGCTTCATGCGGATGGTTGGTGCCGGCATAGACGCGCAGGTTCTTCATCTGGCGGCGGCCGAGCGGGCCGCGCGGGATCATGCGCTCGACGGCCTTCTCGAGGACGCGCTCCGGGAAGCGGCCTTCGATGATCTGGCGCGCGGTGCGCTCCTTGATGCCGCCCGGGTAGCCGGTGTGCCAGTAGTAGGTCTTGTCGGCATACTTCTTGCCGGTCAGGACGACCTTCTCGGCATTGATGACGATGACGTTGTCACCGTCGTCGACATGGGGGGTATAGGTTGCTTTGTGCTTGCCGCGCAGATGGTTTGCGATGATGGTCGCGAGGCGTCCGACAACGAGGCCTTCGGCGTCGATGAGGACCCACTTCTTTTCCACCTCGGCGGGCTTCTGAACGAAGGTTGCCATGGTAAAGCTCTTTCTCTGGACCCGAAGCCGTTCCGGTCCGGGCGTTTCTTGTTGCTTGGCTCGGCGCGCATTCACGACGCCAAAACGAAAGCGGCCCCCGAGGGACCGCGATCTGTGGGGGCTTATAGGCAAAGGCGCACGGCACGTCAAGAGGATGAATTTCGTGCGCCGTCAAAAATAGCAAGCAAAAACAGATGATTAGGCGTGTGGTATTTCAATACCGCACTTTGGTGGGATGGAATCGAGCAGGCGCGGTCGCATGCGCCACCAGATTTTCGGCCGCGCCGTCGAAGATCGAGGCCCCGACGACGGCCAGCCGCTTGCCGCGCTTCCGGAGGCGGCAGCGGCAGGAGAGGGGGCCGGGCGCGGGCCTGCGCAGGAAATTGATGGTGAGGCTGGTGGCGGCGGCAAGCGCCACCGGGCCGATATGGGCGAGCACGGCGCAGTAGGCCGCGACATTGGCGAGCGCGAAGAGCGTCGGCCCGGAGATGGTGCCGCCGGGACGCAGGTGCCGTTCGTTCGGGGCGAGCCGCATCTGCACGGCTCCGGGCATGGTTTTCTCCGATCCTGGCCGCCATGCCGCGGCAAACGGCCTGTCCTGTCCGCTGCCGGAAGGTCCGAGCCTGCGGCGCATGCTTGAAACCGCGGCGCCGCAGGCGTACGACGGCGGCGCGACCAGAAGGAGGACGAGATGGCGGATGTGGTGCCCCTGCGCCGGGAGGATTTCGGGCCGGTCGGCATGGAGCGCAGCGGCGCCGTGCTGCGGCTGACGCTCGCGAACCCGCCGGCCAATGCGCTGTCGATCGCCGTGATGGAGGCGCTCTGCGGGCGGCTCGACACGGCGGCGGCCATGGCCGGAGTGCATGTCGTGGTGCTGGCCTCGACCGGCGCTGTCTTTTCCGCCGGCCACGACCTCAAGGAAATGACGGCGCACCGTGCCGATCCGGACGACGGCCGGGGTTTCTTCGAGAAGACGATGCGGCTTGCCGCCGACCTCATGCTGAAGATCGCCGCGCTGCCCCAGCCGGTGATCGCCGAGGTCGACGGGCTGGCGACGGCGGCCGGCTGCCAGCTCGTCGCGACCTGCGACCTCGCAGTCTGCACCGACACGTCGACCTTCTGCACGCCGGGTGTCAATATCGGGCTTTTCTGCTCGACGCCGATGGTCGCCGTCACGCGCGCCGCCCATCCGAAACAGGCGATGGAGATGTTGCTCACCGGCGAGACGATCGACGCCGCGACGGCGAAGGACTTCGGCCTCGTCAACCGCATCGTTCCGAAGCAGTACCTGCGGCAGGTCGTCGACAAATATGCCGCCGTCATCGCCTCGAAATCGCCCGAGGCCTTGCGCATCGGCAAGGCGGCCCATCGCGCGCAGGCCGGCCTGCCGCTGCCGGAGGCCTATGACAAGGCCGTTGCCGTCATGGTCGACAACATGCTGCGCGACGACGCGAAGGAGGGCATCGGCGCCTTCCTCGCCAAGCGCATGCCGACGTGGGAGAAAACGTGATGGCTCGCATCAATCGATTTAATGAAGCTCAGATGGATAGATTTCAACTTCATGACGAAGTTGACGCCAAATTGTACGTGCACGAGTACGACGGGCGTAAGCTACTCCAAATATCGACATTCGGTCGACCAACAAGGCAGGAGGTCGGAAAACTCAGCCAAACTTTTCAATTGGATCAAGAGGCCGCCCATCAACTTTTTCACGTTCTGAAGCGGGACTTCGGCTTCAAATGAAGACAATCTATCCCAGCCGCAAGACGAGCACGCCGGCGGCAATGGTCGCGCCGGCGACATAGCGCCAGACGCCGGCCTTCTCCTTCAGCACGACGACCGAGATGACGAGTGCGAAGAGGATGGCGGTCTCGCGCAGGGCGGCGACGGTGGCGACCGGCGCTTTGGTCATCGCCCAGAGCGCCAGGCCGTAGGAGGCGAGCGAACCGCCGCCGCCGATGAGGCCGCGCCGCCAGTTGCGGCGGATGTGGGTCGTGACCGCCGGCAGGCCGCGGCGGTGGATCGCCCAGGAAAACAGCAGCACCGGCGGCAGCAGCGCCATCCAGAGCGTGTAGGAGGCCGCGTTTCCCGACAGCCGCGCACCGATGCCGTCGACGAAGGTGTAGCTCGCGATGACCGCGGCATTGGCAAGCGCCAGCAGCATGGCGTGCCGGCCGCCGTGGCGCGCCTCGAAGGCGAGCGTCAGCACGCCCGCCGAGATGACGAGGATGCCGGCGAGCGCGCCGGCCGTCAGGTGCTCGCCGAGCACGATGCCGCTCGTCGCCGCGACGATGAGCGGCGCCGCGCCCCGCATCAGCGGATAGACGAGGCCGATGTCGCCGGCCCGGTAGGCCGCGCCGACGAGCTGGAAATAGGCGAACTGGAGCACCGCCGACACCAAGACGAAGGGCCAGGACGCGGCGTGCGGCAGCGGCACGAAGGGCAGGAAGGCGAGGCCGAAGGCACCGGCGCCGAGGGCGATCATCGCCGCGTCCAGCGTCTTGTCGCTGCCGGCCTTGACGATGGCGTTCCAGGTCGCATGCAGCGCCGCGCCGAGCAGCACCAGGGCGATCACATCAAGCGGCAAGACGAACCTCGGGAGACGGCGGGTCGGGAACGGTCGCGCCTGTTTCCACCCTTCCGCCCTGCATTGCAAGCTGCATCTTTCGCAAGGAACCCGCATTCTGTGCCATCGCGGCACAACCGCGTGGCTTGCGCGGGCCGAACTGCCGCACGGAGCAGTCGCAATCGTTAGGATTCAGGGATACAATGCCGAACGGAGGAAGCCGGCCCGGCCGGTGCTTATGACGATTTCACGACAGCCGGAGGAGGCTTCGATGAACCACGATCATTATTCCAGCGACTATATCTGCAATATCCTGAGGACGGTTCACACGATCGCCGTCGTCGGCGCGTCGCCCAATGACTCCCGGCCGAGCCACGGCGTCATGGGCTTCCTGCTCGGCAAGGGCTACCGTGTCATTCCGGTCAATCCCGGCCATGCCGGCAGGACGATCCTCGGCCAGCGGGTCTATGCGCGTCTCGCCGACATCGAGGAGCCGATCGACATGGTCGACGTCTTCCGCGCGGCAAGCCAGTTCGGCAGCGTGGTGGACGAGGTGCTGGCGCTCCGGCCGCTGCCCGCGGCGATCTGGGGCCAGTTCAGCGTGCGCGACGATGCCGCGGCGGCGCGCGCCGAAGCGGCCGGCATCCAGGTCGTCATGGACCGCTGCCCGGTCACGGAATTCCCGCAACTGATGCGGCGCGCGTCCTGAACGACGCCGGTCCTGATCGAGCGTCGCGCCGCCTTGACTTACGGCGGCGGCCCGCCATGTTGTCACCAGAAGGCGGGGAGACGACATGAATCACGACAGCTATACGGACAGCTACATCGCGGACATCCTGCGATCGACGAAGGTCATCGCGCTCGTCGGCGCCTCGCCCAATCCGGAGCGCCCGAGCCATCGGGTCATGGCCTTCCTGCTGCGCAAGGGCTACCGCGTCATCCCCGTCAATCCCGGCCAGGCCGGCAAGGAAATCCAGGGGCAGGCGGTCGTCGGCCGGCTTGCCGACATCGCCGAGCCGATCGACATGGTCGACGTCTTCCGCGCCTCGAACACGCTGCCGGCCCTCTTCGACGAGATCCTGCAGCTGAAGACCTTGCCGAAGGTCGTCTGGGGGCAGCTTTCGGTGCGCGACGATCTCGCGGCCGCCCGCCTGGAAGCCGAGGGGATCAAGGTCGTCATGGACCGCTGCCCGGCGATCGAATATCCGCGCCTCGTCGCCTGAGCGCGCTTCGGGCGTGTTCCAACATGCTGCGAAAACACGAAAAATCTTCCTTTGACCCTGCTCGGAGGCTCTGGAATAGTGCCGCAAACAGGACGGGAGGAAGAACAATGGGCACCAGGAAACCGGGTTTTTCGACACTGGCGATTCATGCCGGGGCGCATCCCGACCCGACGACCGGCGCGCGGGCGACGCCGATCTACCAGACGACGAGCTTCGTCTTCAACGACACGGACCACGCCGCCTCGCTGTTCGGCCTGCAGACCTTCGGCAACATCTACACCCGCATCATGAACCCGACGCAGGCCGTGCTCGAGGAGCGCGTCGCGGCCCTCGAGGGCGGCACGGCGGCACTCGCCGTCGCCTCCGGCCATGCCGCCCAGTTCATCGTGTTCCACACGATCATGCGCCCCGGCGACAATTTCGTCTCGGCACGCCGGCTCTACGGCGGCTCGATCAACCAGTTCGGCCAATCCTTCAAGACCTTCGACTGGCACGTGCGCTGGGCCGATACCGCCGACCCGGCCTCCTTCGAGAGCCAGATCGACGACAGGACCAAGGCGGTCTTCATCGAGAGCCTCGCCAATCCGGGCGGCACCTTCGTCGACGTTGCGGCGATCGCCGAGATCGCGCACCGCCACGGCCTGCCGCTGATCGTCGACAACACCATGGCAACGCCCTATCTCCTGCGGCCGCTGGAGCACGGCGCCGACATCGTCGTGCATTCGCTGACCAAGTTCATGGGCGGTCACGGCAATTCGATGGGCGGCGTCATCGTCGACGGCGGCACCTTCGACTGGTCGGCCTCCGGCAAATATCCGGCGCTCTCCGAGCCGCGGCCGGAATATGCCGGCATGGTGCTGCATGCGACCTTCGGCAATTTCGCCTTTGCCATCGCCTGCCGCGTGCTCGGCCTGCGCGACTTCGGTCCGGCGATCTCGCCGTTCAACGCCTTCCAGATCCTGACGGGCATCGAGACCCTGCCGCTGAGGATGCAGCGCCACTGCGACAATGCGGCAGCCGTCGCCCGATGGCTGAAGGGCCACGGCAAGGTCTCCTGGGTCAACTATGCCGGCCTCGACGACGATCCGAACCACGCGCTGCAGCAGCGTTATTCGCCCAGGGGCGCCGGCGCCGTTTTCACCTTCGGCCTCAAGGACGGCTACGAGTCGGGCAAGCGCTTCGTCGAGGGGCTCGAGATGCTGTCGCATCTCGCCAATATCGGCGACACCCGCTCGCTCGTGATCCATCCGGCCTCCACGACCCACCGGCAGCTGACGGAAGAGCAGCAGGTGGCTGCCGGCGCCGGGCCGGACGTCGTGCGCCTGTCGATCGGCATCGAGGATGTCGCCGACATCATCGCCGACGTCGAGCAGGCGCTCGCCAAGGCTTGAACCCACCCGGGCCGCCCGGCGCGGCGGCCCCCCCTTATCGCGAGGCCGCACATGGACATCAAGGCGCTGCGTTTCGACCCGGTCACCGTCGAACCCGAACCCGGCGAGCCGGCGGCGGGCCGCCTTGTCGACGGCGATCCGCGGTTCCGCACCTGGAACCTCGAGGAGGTCGACGGATCGCTCTATGCCGGCATCTGGGAATCGACGCCCGGAACCTGGCGGATCGAGTACGACGAGTGGGAATATTTCCACATTCTCGAAGGCCACTCGATCGTCACCTCGGACGACGGCGCCGTCTACGACCTCAGGCCCGGCGACAGGCTGATCCTCAGGCCGGGCTTCAAGGGCACCTGGCAAGTGATTGAAACGACTCGCAAGGACTATGTGATCCGGCTCTGAGGCCCGTCAGCCGCCCGCCGCGGGCTTCGCCGCCCGGAACGCCCGGGCGAAGTCGGGCGTGGAAACCGCGCCGAGGAGCGCCCGCATCTCGGCCGAACGCGCCTTGCCGAAGGCCGCGTCGAAACGTTCCTGGGCATCCTGCCAGAGCAGGCGGGCCTGCGAAAGCCTCGACCGTCCTTCCGCCGTCAGGCGCGCCCGCTTGACCCGCTTGTCGTGCGTATCCGCAACGAGCTCCACCAGGCCGTCCCGCGCCAGCGGCTTCAGCGTGTGCCCGAGCGCCGAGAGGTCCATGACGAGCGCTTCCGCGAGGAGTTTCAGCGGCGCACCATCGTCACTGGCAAGGGCGATCTGGCTCAGCAGCGAAAATTGCGTGCCGCGCAGGCCGCTCGGTTCGATGACGTCGTCATAGAGCTGGCCGAGCTGGCGGGCGGCCCGCCGGATCGCGCTGTTGGTGCAATGCATCCACACGCCGTTGTCCTCCTTCATGCCGCGTCCTTCGCTGCCTGCGCGTGCCCGACTGCCGCACGTCCGTCGCGCCCTTCTAAAGCATGCCACGCAAAAGTGCGCAGCGGTTTTGCGATAACGGCATGCACAAAATCAACGACCTAAAGCGCGGCGCACGAAGCCGGAGGATCGCGATGCGCTTTGTGCCCGGCCGGCGCGGCGAAAGATTTCTGTCGGAACCCTTGCGCTTTTTCAGCTTTGGAGCAATATAGTGGCATATACCACTAATTTCAGATGGAGACAACGATGACGAAGACTTCGAAACGCGGAACGGCGCTCGTCACGGGCGCATCGTCCGGCATCGGCGCGACCTATGCGGATCGCCTTGCCGGGCGCGGCTACGACCTGCTGCTGGTCGCCCGCGACGCCGCGCGGCTTTCGGCGCTGGCCGAGCGTCTTGAGAGGGAGCGGGGCATTTCGGCTGAAATCCTGCCCGCGGACCTTGCGGCGAGGGACGATCTGCGGAGGGTCGAGCGCCGGCTTCGGGACGACGCGGCGATCACGCTGCTGGTCAACAATGCCGGTATCGGCCCGCGCGGCCCGCTGCTTGGCGAGGACATCGACTATCTGGATGCGATGATCGACATCAACGTGACGGCGGTCAACCGGCTGGCCGTCGCTGCCGCGCAGGCCTTTGCGGCGCGGGGCACGGGTGCCATCATCAACATCGCCTCCGTCGTCGCCATCGTTCCGGAATTCTTCAGCGGCACCTACGGCGCGAGCAAGGGCTTCGTGCTGGCCCTGACGCAGGGGCTCGCCCCGGAACTGGACGGCAAGGGCGTGCGCCTGCAGGCCGTGCTGCCCGGCCTCACCCGCACGGAGATTTTCGAGCGCGCGGGCGGATCGATCGACCGGCTGGACCCGAACATGGTGATGGAGGTGACGGACATGGTCGACGCGGCGCTCGCCGGCTTCGACCAGGGCGAACTGATCACCATCCCCTCCCTGCCGCAAAAGACCGACTGGGAGACCTTCGACGGCGCGCGGATGGCGCTGCGGCCGAACCTGTCCAGAAGCCGCCCGGCGGAACGGTACGGGGTGGGCGCGCCGCAGGCGGCCTGAGAGACCGTTTGAAACTGCGTGACGGCTGTCTGCAAATGGCGTTTTTCTGCGCTCCGATGCTCTCGTACTTGGTATACGCTCCGCTTCGGTGCTCGAAAAAAGCCATTTTCGACTCGCCCTGACGCATTTCAAAGCGGTCTCTGAGGTCTACCACGCCAGGTCCAGCCGCTCCAGGCCGTGAAAATGGTAGACGTCCTTCACGGCCGGTTTCGCCGCGAGCCGCATCTTCGGCAGTCGCTTGAAGAGCAGGGGCAGCGCGATGGCGAGCTCCAGCCGGGCGAGCGGCGCGCCGATGCAGAAATGAATGCCGGCGCCGAAGGAGAGGTTGGGGCCCTCGTCGCGCGCCGGCCGGAAGGTCAGCGGATCGGAAAACTTCTTCGGATCGAGATTGGCGGCGGCAAGGATCAGGGCGACCTTGTCGCCGCGCCGGAACCGGATGCCGTCCAGCTCGACCTCCTCCAGGGCGTAGCGCTGGAAGATGTGGACGGGCGCGGAAATGCGCAGGCATTCCTCCACCGTCCGCTCCGTCGCCCTGCCGTCCGCAAACATCGGCCCGACCGGCAGGCCGCTGTCGAGAATGGAGCGCACGGCGTTGCCGATCTGGTGCACCGTCGCCTCGTGGCCGGCATTGAGCAGCACGATCGTGGTCGAGATCAGCTCGTCCTCGCTAAGGAACTGGCCCTTGTGCTCCGTGTGGATCATGTGGGTGAGCAGGTCGTCCCCGGGTCTCGCGCGCCGTTCGGCGATGACCGTCCGCACATAGTCGGCGAACTCGGCCGCCGCCCGGTCCGCCGCATGCTCGTCGGTCTCTGTGCGGCCGAACATGTACATGCGCACATAGGCATGCGACCATTTGAGAAGCTGCGGCCCCATCTCGTCGGGAATGCCGATCATACGGGCGATCATGGTCACGGGCAGCACATCGGCGAAGGCCGACAGCAGCTCGACACGGCCGTCCTTCACGAAGCCGTCGATCAGCCGGTTGGCGAGTGCCGTGATCTCCGGCGTCAGCCGCTCGATCTGGCGCGACACGAAGGCGCGGTTGACCAGCGTGCGCAGCCGCGTGTGCTCCGGCGGCTCGAGCTCCAGCAGCGACCATGCCTCGGCGGCGTCGAAATGCCGGAGATGCGGCAGCGGCGGCGCCATGCCGAGCGCCTCGCGGCTTGCCACATGCAGGATCTGCCGGCCGAAACGCCGGTCGCGCAGGAGCGCGTTCACCTGGTCGTAGCCGCTGACGTACCAGAGCTTCTGCTCTTCCCAGAAGAAGGTCGGACAATGCGCGTGGAGGGCGGCATAGACCGGGTTCGGATCGCCGTAGAAGGCGGGATCGCGGGCGTCGAGCGAGACGCGGCGGGCGGCGGCGTCGATGGTCATGAAGGAAAATGAGGTCGTCATTCCGTGATGGGTAGCGGATTTCGACGGAGCAGGAAAGCGAAGAGGATTGACGCAATTAGAGATTGCGCGCAGCCTGTCCCGCAAGCAACCGGCCGGTCGGGAGGAAGTCGATGAAACTCACGTCGCGGGAATACAAGCTCACGCTCCATGCCGATCGTTTTGCCGGCGATCACGCGACCTGCCGCGCGGCCATGCGGGCGTTCTGGGCGGACGCAGGCAGACGGCTGACGGCTGCGGGTATCGCGGCGCTGCAGTCGCCCGAGCGCGCCGAGCCCGACAAGCAGCGCGACCTGCTCTTCCTCGATACGGTCGACAAGGCGCTCTTCCGCCGGGCAGGTTTCGTCTACCGGATGCGCCGCCGGACCGGTTCGGACGGCGAATGGCAGGCGACGCTGAAGTTCCGCCATGGCGACCGTCTGCTGTCGGCCGCGAAGGACTATCGCCGCCGCGGTGGCGGGAAGGGCGGCAGGGGCAAGCTGGAGGAGGACATCAAGGCGGTGCCGCGCGGGGAGGGGCCGGGTTTCTGGGCGCTCTTCAGCCGTTCGGTCGATGCGGGCGTCGACGACCGCGCTCGAATCGCCACGATCGGCGACTGCCTGCGACCCTTTTCGCGCCTTCCAAGCGTGTCGATGCCGCCGGTCGGCGCGCCGGTCACGCCGGTCGGCGGCCTCGCGGTCGTCGAGCACGTGCATGGGGGCGGCGCTCTGTCGCTGTCGGACGATGTCGAGGCCGAATGCGCGCTCATCCTGTGGTGGCGAAAGGGCGAGGCGACATCGCCGATCGCCGCCGAATTCAGCTTTCGTTTCGCGCTTGCCAAAGGCGAAGTCGAAGCGGCGGTGGCGACGAGTGCCTGGGACGCGATGACGGCGCTCTACGGATCCGGCTGGGTCGCGCCGCGCGGGACGACGAAGACGGCCCTCGTCTACGGCGGCGGCGAGGCGTAGCTATTGCCCGACCGCGATGCCCTCGCGGCGCGGATCGGCTGCCCCCTTCAGGCTGTCGGCGGTGATCTCGATCGCATGCAGGCCGGAGTTCATTTCGCCGGCCTTCACCTCGTAGCCGAGCGCCTTCAGCGGCCCGGCCATCGTCTCCGCGGCGGTGCCGGCCTCGAGCTCGTACGGGCCGAAGCGGTTGACGAGATGCGGCATCGCGACGATCTGGCCGACATCCATGCCCCAGTCGACATAGGCGACGAGCGCCTGGGCGACATAGCCGATGATCTGGCTGCCACCGGGCGATCCGATGGCGAGGAGCGGTTTGCCGTCCTTGAGGACGATGGTCGGCGACATCGACGAGCGCGGCCGCTTGCCCGGCTCGACGCGGTTGGCGACCGGCAGGCCTTCGTCATGCGTCTCGAAGGAGAAGTCGGTGAGCTCGTTGTTCAGCAGGAAGCCGCCGGTCATCAGCCGCGCGCCAAAACCGTTCTCGATCGTCGTGGTGAGCGAGACGACATTGCCGTCCCTGTCGACGATCACCACATGGCTGGTGGAGGGAAGCTCGATCGACCGGTCCCGGCCGAAGAGCAGGGCATGGTCCCATTCCGGCTCGCCCGCCGTTACCGCCTCCGCGCCCAGCGCCCTGTCGCTGTCGAGCAGGGCGGCGCGCTTTTCGAGATAGTCCTTCGACAGCAGTCCCTTGATCGGGGCGGGCACGAAATCGGTGTCGGCGAGATAGCGCTCGCGGTCGGAAAAGGCGAGGCGCTGGGCGTCGCCGATCAGCCGCCAGCTCTCGGCATTGTCCTTGCCGAGCGCCTTGAGGTCGAAGTTCTCGAGCATGCCGAGCATCTGGCCGATCGCCACGGCGCCGGAGGAGGGCGGCCCCATGCCGCAGACCTCGAGCGCCCGGTAGGTCTGGCAGACGGCCTTGCGCTGCCTGACGCGGTAGTTCGCGAGATCGGCGAGCGACAGCACGCCGGGGTTCTTCGCCGCCAGCCGGACCGTATCGACGATCGCCTCGGCGATGGGACCGGAATAGAAGGCTGCCGCGCCGCCCTCGGCGATCGCCTTCAGCGTTTCTGAATAGGCCGGGTTCTTGAGGACGGTTCCCGCCGCAAGCGGCGTTCCGGCCGCGTCGAAGAAATAGGTACGCGCGCCGTCATAGGTCTTCAGCCGCTCCGCGTCGGCGGCGATCAGCGCGGCGAGACGCGGCGAGATCTCGAACCCCCGGTCGGCGAGCCCGATCGCCGGCGCGAAAAGGTCCTTCCAGGGCAGCTTGCCGTAGCGCTTGTGCGCCTCCTGGAGCAGCATGACGGTGCCGGGCGTGCCGACCGAGCGTCCGCCGACCACCGCGTCGAAGAACTTGAGCGGCTGACCCGTCTCATCAAGGAAGAGGGTCGGCGTGGCCTCCATCGGCGCCGTCTCGCGACCGTCGAGGGTCGTCAGCCGGCCGGCCGCCGCGTCGTAATAGACGAGGAAGGCGCCGCCGCCGAGGCCGGAGGACTGCGGTTCGACGAGGCCGAGCACGGTCTGGACGGCCACCATGGCGTCGATTGCACTGCCGCCCCTGGCGAGCACCGCGGCGCCGGCCTTCGCCGCGAGCGGATTGGCGGCCGCCACCATGTGGTCCTTGGCCAAGACGGTGCCGGCGGTTGCCGTGCCGGTCGCCTGTTCCGGCGCGAGCGTGTCGGAGGCCTGTTGGGCCGCGGCGGGCAGTGCGGCCAGGACGGGAAGAAGGAGGATGGTGGCGATGATCCGGCTGATCCGCATGTTCGTAGAGCCTCCGGTGGCGGGTCGGCCCAATATGGGCTCGAGCGTGCCGGGTGGCAATGGCGCGACGGCGCCCGGAACTGCGTGCCGCTTGACACTTCGTTCACCCTTTGCGCCGCCGCGCTTGTGGATAGTGTCGCCGCCGGGTGCCCAATTAACTGCGTTGTGCCATTGGACGGGGCCAAAGTCGCCGTCTGTCTTGAAGTCCGACACCCGGACACTCTATGTAGGGAAGACGAAATGACTTGATTCCCGGCGCTTGCGATGGGTTTCCGGGCCACACTGAAGAAGGGTTGACATGAGAAATCCGGTAGATACCGCCATGGCTCTGGTGCCGATGGTCGTCGAGCAGACCAACCGCGGCGAGCGGTCCTACGACATCTATTCGCGCCTGCTCAAGGAACGCATCATCTTCCTGACGGGGCCGGTGGAAGATCAGATCGCGACCCTCGTCTGCGCGCAGCTTCTCTTCCTCGAGGCGGAAAACCCGAAGAAGGAGATCGCGCTCTACATCAATTCGCCGGGTGGCGTCGTGACCTCCGGCATGGCGATCTACGATACGATGCAGTTCATCAAGCCGGCCGTGTCGACGCTGTGCATCGGCCAGGCGGCCTCCATGGGCTCGCTGCTGCTGGCGGCCGGCCACAAGGACATGCGTTTCGCGACGCCGAACGCCCGCATCATGGTGCACCAGCCCTCCGGCGGCTTCTCCGGCCAGGCATCGGACATCGAGCGCCACGCGCGCGACATCCTCAAGATGAAGAGGCGGCTGAACGACGTCTACGTCAAGCATTGCGGCCGCAGCTACGAGGAAGTGGAACAGACGCTTGACCGCGACCATTTCATGACGGCGGAAGAGGCGCAGGCATGGGGCCTGGTCGACAAGGTCATCACGAGCCGCGAGGCGATCGAGGGGCCGCAGGGCGCGTGAACTCAAGGTTTTGTGTGCGGATTGCGGCCTTTGTGACACATTTGTAATGGTCCCGGGGCTTTATCCGCACCGCAAAGCCGTTAATATTGGCCGTTAATGCTAAATTGATTTGTCACAATCTAGCATTCGGTTTCGGTGGGGGAAGCGTTGCCACCGGCTGGCAGACGTGATTGTCTGGAGCGGTCAGTACCCCCGAAAGCCTTGACGGGCGGATTCTGGTGATCGGCGCGTCGGGCGGTGTGAGTGTCCGGGCATTTCCCGTCGAAATGTGCGGCGTGCTGGAAGGAAAGTGATATGAGCAAGGTCAGCGGCAGCAACGGCGGCGACTCCAAGAATACCCTTTACTGCTCCTTCTGCGGCAAAAGCCAGCACGAGGTCCGCAAGCTGATCGCCGGACCGACGGTTTTCATCTGCGATGAATGCGTCGAATTGTGCATGGACATCATCCGCGAGGAGAACAAGACCTCGATGGTCAAGTCCCGCGACGGCGTTCCCACGCCCCAGGACATCATCAAGGTTCTCGACGAATACGTCATCGGCCAGCAGCAGGCCAAGCGCATTCTCTCGGTCGCGGTCCACAACCACTACAAGCGCCTGGCGCATGCCGCCAAGGGCTCGGACGTGGAGCTCGCGAAGTCGAACATCATGCTGGTCGGCCCGACCGGCTGCGGCAAGACCTATCTCGCCCAGACGCTCGCCCGCATCATCGACGTGCCCTTCACCATGGCCGACGCGACGACGCTCACGGAGGCGGGTTATGTCGGCGAGGACGTCGAGAACATCATCCTGAAGCTCCTGCAGGCGGCCGACTATAATGTCGAGCGTGCCCAGCGCGGCATCGTCTATATCGACGAGGTCGACAAGATCTCGCGCAAGTCGGACAATCCGTCGATCACCCGCGACGTCTCGGGCGAAGGCGTGCAGCAGGCGCTCCTGAAGATCATGGAGGGCACGGTCGCCTCCGTTCCGCCGCAGGGCGGCCGCAAGCATCCGCAGCAGGAGTTCCTGCAGGTGGATACGACGAACATCCTGTTCATCTGCGGCGGCGCCTTCGCCGGCCTCGACAAGATCATCTCCGCCCGCGGCGAGAAGACCTCGATCGGCTTCGGCGCCCAGGTGCGCTCGCCGGAAGACCGCCGCGTCGGCGAGGTGCTGCGCGAGCTGGAGCCCGAGGATCTGGTGAAGTTCGGCCTGATCCCGGAATTCATCGGCCGTCTGCCGGTTCTGGCGACGCTCGAGGACCTCGACGAGGATGCGCTGATCCAGATCCTGTCCGAACCGAAGAATGCGCTCGTCAAGCAGTACCAGCGGCTGTTCGAGATGGAGGACGTGGAACTGACCTTCCACGAGGACGCGCTGCGCGAGATCGCCAAGAAGGCGATCGTCCGCAAGACCGGTGCCCGCGGCCTGCGCTCCATCATGGAGAAGATCCTGCTCGACACGATGTTCGAGCTGCCGACGCTCGAGGGCGTGCGCGAGGTCGTGATTTCCGACGAGGTCGTCAAGGGCACGGCCCGCCCGCTCTACATCTATTCGGAGCGGAGCGAGGAGAAGGCCAACGTCTCGGCCTGAGCCCGTCCCCGCAAGAGGATCAGACCCGCCGGCGGCGGGTCTTTTCGTTTCGGGGAGTGCCGGCCGCATCCCCTAGCGATAGTTCGCGATTGGCGGCCCGGCGCAACAGGATCATCATGCCCTGCATGGCTGCGAGTTTTCCGTGGCGAGCCGGTGCCGCGCGGTTGCCAATCCGGCGGCCCGGCGCAATGATGCGACGATTCTGTAATGCGTACTGTATGTGGGTCCGTTCGCCGCAAGGTCGGCGACAGCGCGGCGTGGTACGTATCTCTCTTCGCGGGCAGGCGCCGGGGCGGCTTTTCTCCGGCCTTGAAAAGAGGTTAACAGAACTCCACTTACGGGTGGAAAAAGGATAGCCGGATAAACGCCGATGGCGTTTCGGCATCGCTTCCCGGCAACGGGATGTTTGAAAGGAAATGACATGACGAAGAAAACGTCCGCGACACCCGAGGATATGGCCTTCCCGGTCCTGCCCCTGCGCGACATCGTGGTCTTCCCCCATATGATCGTCCCGCTCTTCGTCGGTCGCGAGAAGTCGATCCGCGCGCTGGAAGAGGTCATGGGAACCGACAAGCAGATCATGCTGGCGACCCAGATCAATGCCGGCGACGACGACCCGGAAACCGACGCGATCTACAAGATCGGCACCGTCGCCAACGTGCTGCAGTTGCTGAAGCTGCCCGACGGCACCGTCAAGGTGCTGGTCGAGGGCAGGGCGCGCGCCGAAATCTCCGACTACACCGACCGTGACGACTTCTACGAGGCGCTTGCGCATGTGCTGCCGGAGCCGGAGGAAGACCCGGTCGAGATCGAGGCGCTGTCGCGCTCGGTCGTCTCCGAGTTCGAGAATTACGTGAAGCTCAACAAGAAGATCTCGCCCGAGGTCGTCGGTGCGGCGAGCCAGATCGAGGACTATTCGAAGCTCGCCGATACGGTCGCCTCGCATCTGTCGATCAAGATCACCGAGAAGCAGGAGATGCTGGAGACCACCAGCGTCAAGCTGCGTCTCGAAAAGGCGCTCGGCTTCATGGAGGGCGAGATCTCCGTCCTGCAGGTGGAAAAGCGCATCCGCTCGCGCGTCAAGCGCCAGATGGAGAAGACCCAGCGCGAGTATTACCTCAACGAGCAGATGAAGGCGATCCAGAAGGAGCTCGGCGACGGCGAGGACGGCCGCGACGAGATGGCCGAGCTGGAGGAGAAGATCGCCAAGGCGAAACTCTCCAAGGAAGCCCGCGAAAAGGCCGATGCCGAGCTGAAGAAGCTCCGGCAGATGAGCCCGATGTCGGCCGAAGCCACCGTCGTGCGCAATTATCTCGACTGGCTGACCGGCATTCCGTGGAACAAGAAGTCGAAGATCAAGACAGACCTCAACAATGCCGAGAAGATTCTCGAAGTGGATCATTTCGGCCTGGAGAAGGTCAAGGAACGCATCGTCGAGTACCTCGCGGTGCAGGCCCGCTCGAACAAGATCAAGGGGCCGATCCTGTGCCTCGTCGGCCCGCCCGGCGTCGGCAAGACCTCGCTCGCCAAGTCGATCGCCAAGGCGACCGGCCGCGAATATGTCCGCATGGCGCTCGGCGGCGTGCGTGACGAGGCGGAGATCCGCGGCCACCGCCGCACCTATATCGGTTCGATGCCCGGCAAGGTCATCCAGTCGATGAAGAAGGCGAAGAAGTCCAACCCGCTCTTCCTGCTCGACGAGATCGACAAGATGGGCATGGACTTCCGCGGCGACCCGTCGTCGGCGCTCCTCGAGGTGCTGGACCCGGAACAGAACTCGACCTTCATGGACCACTACCTGGAAGTCGAATATGACCTGTCCAACGTCATGTTCGTGACGACGGCGAACACGCTGAACATTCCCGCGCCCCTGATGGACCGCATGGAAGTGATCCGCATCGCCGGCTATACGGAAGAGGAAAAGCTGGAAATCGCCAAGCGGCACCTGCTGCCGAAGGCGATCCGCGACCATGCGCTGCAGCCGAAGGAGTTTTCGGTCACTGACGGCGCGCTGATGGCGGTCATCCAGCAGTACACCCGCGAGGCGGGCGTGCGCAATTTCGAGCGCGAACTGATGAAGCTCGCCCGCAAGGCGGTCACCGAGATCATCAAGGGCAAGTCGCAGAAGGTCGAGGTCACGGCGGAGAACATCCACGATCTCCTCGGCGTTCCGCGCTTCCGCCACGGCGAAGCCGAGCGCGAGGATCAGGTCGGCGTCGTCACCGGTCTCGCCTGGACGGAAGTCGGCGGCGAGTTGCTGACGATCGAGGGCGTGAGCCTGCCGGGTGGCAAGGGCCGCATGACGGTGACCGGCAACCTGAAGGACGTGATGAAGGAATCGATCTCGGCGGCGGCGTCCTATGTGCGCTCGCGTGCCGTCGATTTCGGCATCGAGCCGCCGCGGTTCGACAAGACGGACATCCACGTGCACGTGCCCGAGGGCGCGACGCCGAAGGACGGCCCGTCGGCCGGCATCGCCATGGCGACCGCCATCGTCTCCATCATGACCGGCATCGCGGTTTCGAAGGACATCGCGATGACGGGCGAGGTGACGCTGCGCGGCCGGGTTCTGCCGATCGGCGGCCTGAAGGAGAAGCTGCTGGCGGCGCTTCGCGGCGGCATCAAGAAGGTGCTGATCCCGGAAGAGAATGCCAAGGACCTGGCGGACATTCCGGACAACGTGAAGAACAACATGGAGATCATCCCGGTCTCGCGCATGGGCGAGGTCATCCAGCACGCGCTTCTGCGCAAGCCCGAGCCGATCGAATGGGACAGCGCTGCCGCCGCGGCGGCAGCCGCTGTCGCGCCGGTCGAATCGGGCGAGGATGCCGGCGTGGCCGTCGCCCACTGACGGTTGCCGGATCGTTCGATCCGCGTCGAAATGTTACAAAATCCAGAAGACCGGCGGTTTCGCCGGTCTTTTTTGTACATAATGCGGCGGAAAGCCCGGATTCTCAGGGGATACAGCCGAAATCCAGTTGCGAGCGCGGGGCCGATGCGTATTCTGCCCCGGACTTGTAATCCGAGTCGTTTCGAACCGTTAGAAAGGGGTGGAAACATGAACAAGAATGAACTCGTGTCCTCAGTCGCCGAGAAGTCCGGCCTGTCGAAGACCGATGCGGCCTCTGCGGTCGACGCCGTTTTCGACACGATCCAGTCGGAGTTGAAGAGCGGCGGCGACGTTCGTCTGGTCGGTTTCGGCAATTTCTCCGTATCGCGCCGCGAGGCCTCGAAGGGCCGCAACCTGTCGACCGGCGCCGAGATCGAGATCCCGGCACGCAACGTGCCGAAGTTCTCGGCCGGCAAGGGCCTGAAGGACGCCGTCAACGGCTGAGCCGTTGGCGCCGGACGGTAGACCACTCCGCCGTCCGCGATAGGACCACAGGAAAAGGGCCCGGAATCCGGGCCCTTTTTCGTTGGGCGGGAAAGGTCGGCCATTCGCCCGCGCCTGTCATCCTTCTGTAACACGCAAGGCTCAGAACCCCGGGG